>JALESH010000029.1 GCA_022781985.1 Lachnospiraceae bacterium
CTGTGGCACCGTGCTCCGAACATGGACGCATTGGTTGCGCTGGGCGCTACGGCAGCCTTTGGTTATAGCACCTTCGCCCTGTTCGCCATGACGGACGCACAGGTCAAGGGCAATATGGATGCCGTGATGGCCTATATGCACGAATTCTACTTCGAGTCCGCCGCCACGATCCTGACGCTGATTACCCTGGGCAAGATGCTGGAGGCACGTTCAAAGGGAAAGACTACCAATGCCCTCAAGAGCCTGATGAAGCTTGCCTCCAAAACCGCCACGCTCCTGCGAGATGGTATGGAAATCACCGTGCCGATTGAACAGGTGGCAAAGGGCGATGTTTTTGTGGTGCGCCCCGGCGAAAATATTCCTGTGGACGGAACCGTTTTGGAGGGAAACAGCGCGGTTGACGAATCCTCCTTGACAGGCGAGAGCATTCCGGCCGACAAAGCGGCAGGAAGCATGGTCTCTGCAGGAACGCTGAACCATTCGGGTTTTCTCCGCTGTGAAGCAACCAGAGTTGGCGAGGACACCACGCTTTCTCAGATCATTCAGATGGTCAGCGATGCCGCTGCGACGAAGGCCCCCATCGCCAAGGTCGCAGACAAGGTCTCCGGTGTCTTTGTCCCCGCTGTTATCGCGATCGCGGCGGTAACCGTGATTGCCTGGCTCCTCGCCGGTCAGACGGTAGGCTTTGCTCTGGCACGGGGTATTTCTGTACTGGTCATCAGCTGCCCCTGCGCGCTGGGTCTTGCCACCCCTGTTGCCATCATGGTGGGCAACGGCATGGGAGCCAAAAACGGAATTCTCTTCAAGACGGCGGTGTCTCTGGAGGAAACCGGAAAAGTGCGGATCGTGGCTCTGGACAAAACCGGAACCATCACCCGGGGCGAGCCCAAGGTCACGGATCTCCTCCCCGCCGAAGGCGTGAGCGAAGCAGAGCTGCTGTCCATGGCCTACGCGTTGGAGAAGAAAAGCGAGCATCCGCTGACCCGTGCCATACACCAGAGGGCTGAGCAGGACGGACTGAAAGTCGCCGAAGTTCAACAATTTCAGGCGCTCCCCGGCAACGGCCTGACCGCTTCTCTGGACGGCGCTGCCCTGCTGGGCGGCAGCTACCAATTCATCAGCGGACAAATTCCGGTGCCTACAGAGACGAAAGCAAGGTCGGAGCGGCTCTCGGAGGAGGGAAAAACGCCCCTGTTCTTTGCCAAGGACGGTGCGCTCTGCGGCATCATTGCCGTGGCGGATACCATCAAGGAGGACAGTCCGCAGGCCATTGCGGAAATGCGGAACATGGGCATCCATGTGGTAATGCTGACCGGCGACAACGAGCGTACCGCCAAGGCCATCGGAGCCGCCGCCGGTGTGGATGAGGTCATTGCAGGCGTCCTTCCCGACGGCAAGGAGAGCGTGATCCGGAAACTGCAGCAAAACGGAAAAGTCATCATGGTGGGTGACGGCATCAACGACGCACCGGCTCTGACCAGCGCCGATATTGGCATCGCCATCGGTGCGGGCGCGGATGTTGCCATAGACGCGGCGGATGTGGTGCTGATGAAAAGCCGTCTGTCCGATGTGCCTGCGGCCATCCGTCTGAGCCGGGCTACGCTGCGCAACATTCACGAAAATCTGTTCTGGGCGTTTATCTACAACACCATCGGCATTCCTCTGGCGGCAGGCGTGTTTATCCCCCTGCTGGGCTGGCAGCTCAACCCCATGTTCGCCGCGGCTGCCATGAGCCTGTCCAGCTTCAGTGTTGTTACCAACGCACTGCGCTTAAATTTCTTTCGGATACATGATTACAAACGGGATCAAAAAGTCAAAAATAAATCAAATTACTCAAACCCAAAGGAGACAAAAATCATGGAAAAGACACTGAAAATCGAAGGCATGATGTGCGGGCATTGCGAGATGCACACAAAAAAGGCGCTGGAGGCGCTTGACGGCGTGACCAAGGCCGAAGTCAGCCACAAGACCGGGACCGCTGTTGTAACACTGGAAAAAGAGGTTTCGGACGATGCTCTGAAGCAGGCTGTTGCCGAGCAGGGCTATCAGGTGACCGATATCATCTATTGATTAGTATTACTGCTATCGAGTTTTCACAATGTGGTAAATCAATGATGCAACAAGTGAAAGCATTTCTTTTTGTTCAGGAATAGAACTTTATCTGACACTGCCAATTTCTGCGCTATAATTCAAATGGAACTATCGAAGCACAAATAACGTAGCTCCTTTTCCCGATTTGCCAGCACAATGTATTCGTTGATGCTGGCCACCTGAGGTGGCTCCGGCTCCAATGACATCCAGCTATCCCCCTCGCCCAGATGCGCCAAAATCGGCAGCACACGCAGCAGCTTCATCCCTTTTGCATATCGGGGATCGGTCAGGATTGGTCAAGGCTCCACTCTGGGCAGCGGTAAAATAGTCATTGGCATTGGTCAGATATTCCTCTGAGAAAATCCTTCCCACGCTCTTGGCCGCTTCGGCAGCATCCAGATATGAAAACGGAGGCACGGCTTTCAGCAGCTCCACGATCTGCAAGGCGCTTTCTCTCGCCGCCGGGAGCAGTGCCGGATCGCCGCTGCCAGCATTGGTGGTGGACATAAACAGATTCGGCGCCATGCAAAGTCCGTTCAGCCGGTCAATCACTGTCTGCGAGATATTCAGAGAATCACATCCAAGCGTGCCGCTGAATACGTACAGGAGTCACGCCGGGAACTCACTCATCCCAGCCGTCCGGTAAGTATGTACTTTGCGAATCGCCGTAAAACCCGTTTATATCAGGTTTCGCAACCACCTCTACGCCCATGAAGCCCCACACCCGCCGTCCGGCTTTGTAATCACTTAAAAAACGTAGGAACAGCTTCAACGTATCCCTGTAGCTGAGGATTGTATTATTTGAATAACATCTCTGCAGGGGCAGGTAATCTGTTAAAAATCCGGTGACAAGGCAGGCAAAATCAGTAGAATTCGTGTTCATTGATGAAGACCTCCTTGATAAGATCCGGGAAAGATATTTTTAACTGTTCCTTTATATATGGAAAACGTTCTGTTGTAAGCTTGAGGTAATAGGCAGTTTCCTCAAATCCTTCATGCCCAAGCATTGTCCGCATATAGGGAAGATAGGCCATGAGATCTTTTCCTTCGTCTGTCCATTTGCGGAGCAGATTTACACAGTATGTGTGACGAAAATCATGAACACGTGGACCCATCATAAAGAAATACTCATCTTCAGGTGAAGCAGCATGGATTTTTTCTTTCAATTCCAAGCACCTGTCGGTAAGCAACGGATGGATTGGTACGATTCTTTCCTTATGATTCTTTGCTTCGTGAACAGTTATATATCCGATAACCGGAAGCGGCGTTTCCATTTCAAGCAGCATGGAACCGGCAGAGTGTCTTAAAGAATGAAATCCTGAATGCTTTTTACTCCGCTGATCAATACCTGCTTTCCGCATGCAACGTATAATCTGCTGCTGCATGTGGTTTTCGTCACTGATAGGATCGAACGGAGGCATGTGTTTCAGGAAGATGACATCAGACTCATAATAATGCGGGCGGCCATTTTTGATGTAATCAATCACAGCCCAACCCACCGCATCAGGTATTGGCAGACTCAGTGGTTTATGGGTTTTGTGCTGGATAATGGACAGTTTTTTCTCTTCCCAGTTAAAGTTTTTAAAACGGAGATTTTTTATATCTCCGATACGTAACCCCAATACGCATGCAAGCACAATCATAGCATAATCACGCTTTCAAATTGGACTGTTTCTGTCAATGGAAGCAAGCATTGCTTTAAGTTCTTCAGCCTGCCAGGCAGAAAGTATCCGGGCACTTTTGGAAATAGAAGGCATATGGATTTTTTCTGCATAATAAATAATAAATAGAAATCTTTCCGGATGAATGAAGGAATCTCAGGAAATGCCTGACACCACATACATTCTGTTCAACAGTTTTAAAGCTATATCCTGCCAGCGTTTTCAGGTATGAATTGCAGATATCCATTGTAACATGATCCACAGACGATATTTTGCGCTGGACAAGATAATCCAGAAACACAATGGATATCCTTTTATAATGGTTGACAGTACTTTCAGATAAATCAGACGAATCCAGAAAATCTGCATATTCATTGAACAATGGTTCAAATCTATCGTCCAGTGTGAGCGGATTTTTAGATGCATAATACCTCCGTGTCAGTACCCTGTGCAGGCTGTAATCCTCAAGCATATGTACTACTCGGAGCAGCTGAACTCTTTGCTGTGATAAGGTTCCGTCATTATACCTGCTGACCAGGTTATACTGTTTTTTATTCATCCATGAGAAAAGTTACCCTCATGCATAACCTCTTATGTGATTTCTGTTCGTCAGACCAGAGATTTGCCCATGGGTTAGTATGTTCCCCATATCCAACTTCCTTCAGATTCCATCTCACGATGGACACCCTTGCCTTCGGCTATATCCTTCCCACTACCGGGCGGATTCGGGACTTTCACCCGTTAGAAACGTGCGCCGCTAGGCGCACAAGATTTTGAAGTCATCCTACAGGGTGTTGCAGGATGACTTTTTCAATTTCATGCGAGCTGCCAGATATACCGAAACTTCCTTGATGCAGTGGAGATTCCCGCTGTGTTGGAACCCATTATCTACGAAAGACCTACGAAAAGCAGAAGAACGGCGTGACCTTCGGGTCACACCGTTCTTCTGGGCAAAATAGTTACTTGTCACTATTAATCCTTGAAATATCAAGCTTTATTGGCCTTTATGGAGATATAGAAACTTGCATCGAAATCGTCAATTTATAAAAGAGGCAATACACTCCTTTGCTGTCATTTTACTCTCAGTTCCTGCAGCTCCCTGTACAGGGCCTGATAGTTCTGATACCTGACCGGGCTGATCCGGCCCCTGGCCAGCGCGTCCTTCACGCTACAGTCCGGTTCACTGATATGGGAACATCCTGCAAATCTGCAATCTGATTCATATTCTCTGAATTCGGGATAATAGCGCTTTAAATCCCACTTTTCCATCTGGAAAAGGTTAAGGGAGGTAAAGCCCGGCGTATCCATGATATAGGTTCCCTCCCTCAGGGCTATGATTTCCGAATGTCTGGTAGTATGCCTTCCCCGACCGATCTTTCTGCTGATACTGCCGGTCTCCATTCCCGCCTCCGGATGGAGGCAGTTGATGATAGAGGATTTTCCCACTCCACTGGGACCTGCCACTGCGGTGGTCTTACCATGCAGCAGCAGTCTCAGCTCCTCCATTCCCTGATTCTTCCGGGCACTTACAAAAAGAACCCTGCTGCCGCTGCCCTCATATATCTTTTTCAGCTGCTCCATTTCTTCCTCTGCAGCCATATCCTGCTTGTTAAAGCAGATGATGCTGTCCAGCCCCTGCTGCTCCATCATAATAAGAAAACGGTCCAGGAGATTATAATTCGGCTCCGGCTTCAGGATAGAAAATATCACCAGCGCCTGATCAATATTGGCCACTGCCGGACGGATCAATTCGTTCCTTCTGGGCAGCAGCTCCGTGATATTGCCGGTCAGTCCTTCCTCCTCCAGGGTCTCTATCCGTACATCATCTCCAACCAGAGGCTTTCTGTTTTCCTTCCGGAAGACTCCCCTGGCCCGGCACTCATAAACCCTACCCGGCCCGCCCTCCTCCGTATAAACATAATAGAACCCTGCTATGCCCTTGATTATCTTTCCCTGCATATAGCTGTTTTAACTCCTTCAAAGACCTAACCCTCCGGTGAAAACTCCACTTCCCTTGTGATCATCCTCTGCTCAGAGACTCCCTCTGTGGTAGTCACCTCACCCGTTTCCGGATCTGTGTAGGTCGTCGGCTCCTTGGTTATAGTATAGCTGAAAGTAATGGTACCCTTCTGGGATTTTATCCCATTATAGTTCACCGGAATCGGAAAGGATGTGGTGTCTGTATTTAAAAGCTGCACACCGTCTGCCGTATCCACTGTCACATGCACACTCAGTCCTCCCACATACTCCGGATCCTCCTCGGTAGAAGGAGCTTCGATGCTGCCTGTATAGCGGTATGTCATCTGCCTGGGCCCGATACTCACCCGCAGATCTATGGCAGTTCCCCTGTCTACAAAGGATCCTACCGAATAGCTCTGATAGCATACCAGCCCCGTCAAAGCCGGATCATCGTTGTTTACCTCTGTCACACTGCCCAGGGGAAGCCCCAGCTCCGTCAGCCTGGCCATAGCATCCATCTCCGTTACCCCGATGAGATTTGGCACACGCACCTTATTGTCCTCTGCCCCCTGGCTGATCTTAATCGTCACTGCTGAGCCGGACGGAGCCTTGGCGCCGCCCTCGGGGCTCTGGGAAATAACGCTGTCCTTGGGCACCTGCTCATCATAGCTCTCGGTCTTATTTACCACGAATCCCTTTTGCTCCAGGGTAGAGACTGCCTGGGCTTTGGAAAGCCCCACCACCTCCGGCACCTGGATGCCGCTGATACCGGTACTCACCGTCAGCAGGAGCTCCGTAGAGGAATCCACCGGACGGCCGATGCCTATGTTGCACTCCAGCACCAGCCCTTCCTCATATTCACCGTTTTCCCTGTAGCTGATTTCGGGAAACAGCCCCAGCTGCGCCAGCTCCTGCTTCACCTCCCCGATCTGCCTTCCAACCACCTCAGGCATCTTGACCTGCACAGCCTGTTCCTCTGCGGCCTGCTCCGGGGAAGCTTCCGGTTTTTCCTGTGCTCCCCCCTCTTTTCCAAAGGGAAGGATCCCCAAAGTCCTGCCCACCAGAAAAAGCACGATGCATCCGATCAGGACAGCAGCTACGATTGCTAGGACCGTGGTGATCCTCTCCATCCTGGAGTCGTATTCACCATTCTCCTCATCTGCCTCCTCTTCCCTTTCCGGCTGAAATTTCTTTAATCCATCTTCTTCTCTGTGTTTTTCCCTGTTTCTTTCTCCATTTCTTTCTCCGGCGTCTTCCCTGCACACCCGTTGGACATTCTTCTTCAGACGCAGAGGCTCCTCCAGGCTCTCCCTCTTCACCGCCTGCCCGGACCGCCGCTTGATCTGCACCATATCCTTATCTGTGATTGCTCTGGTGGAGGCCTCCTCATCGGGGCTCACCATTTTAACAAAATCCTCCTCTGGGCTGATCAGTGATTTTTTCAGGTCAGCCACCAGCTCTGCCATAGACTGATATCTCCTGTCCGGACTCTTCTGACAGCATTTAAAGACGATCTGCTCCACACTTACCGGAATCTCAGGGACATATTCCCTGGGGGAAGGCAGAGGTTCCTGAATATGCTTGATAGCAATGGCCACCGTTGTCTCTCCGTTGAAGGGAACCCTTCCCGTCAGCATCTCAAACATAGTGATGCCCAGAGAATAGATGTCGCTCTTTTCATCACTGTACCCGCCCCTGGCCTGTTCCGGAGAGGTATAGTGAACGGAGCCCATCACGTTGGAGGTAATGGTATTGCTGGTGGCCGCCTTGGCAATGCCGAAATCGGTCACCTTTACCTTACCCTCTTTGGAAATAATAATGTTCTGAGGCTTGATATCCCGATGTATGATGTGGTTGTTATGTGCCGCTTCTATTCCCATGGAGACCTGTATGGCAATGCTTACCGCCTCCTTCACAGAAAGCCTGGCTTTTTTTTCTATATACTTTTTCAGTGTGATGCCCTCTACCAGCTCCATCACGATATAGTAAATCCCGCCCTCTTCCCCTACATCATATACATTGACAATATTTGGATGCATCAGGCCCGCCGCAGCCTGGGCCTCTACCCGAAATTTACTGACAAAGTTCGCATTTTCCGAAAATTCCTGCTTCAGTACCTTGACCGCCACAAAGCGGTTCAGCTTATGGCACTTCGCCTTATATACATCAGACATGCCGCCGGTTCCGATCTTTTCCATGATCTCATACCGGTCTCCTATCATCATTCCAATTTTAATCATTCTGAATACCTTTGCCCCTTTCAAACGCCTTCTGCAAACGGCTCTATAATGATGACTGCTATATTGTCCCTGCCGCCGTTATCGTTGGCTGCCCGCACCAATTCCTCTGCCTTTTCTTCCACACCTTCCCGGCTTCCCATAATCATACGGATCTCCTCATCCTCCAGCATGTTCGTCAAACCGTCGGAGCACAGAAGGACTGTATCTCCCCTTTCCAATTCCACATTATAAAAATCCGCCTCTACCGCAGCTTCTACCCCCACTGCCCTGGTGATGATATTCTTATCCGGATGTATTCTTGCCGATTCTCTGTCGATGCCGCCCATGCGGACCATTTCCTCCACCAGGGAATGATCTCTGGTGATCTGCTCTATTTTATCGTTACTTACGATATACAGTCTGCTGTCTCCCACATTGGCCACCTCCAGATACCTGTCACCCAGGCAGGTGGCTGCTACTACAGTGGTGCCCATTCCCCTCAGTGATTCATCCTCCCCGGCTTTCTGCCGGATGTAATCATTGGCTGCCTGTATCGCTTTCCTCAATATTTTTACCGGACTTTTTTCAAAAGATCTCTCTATCTCCGCCTTCATGATCTCTACAGCATGCTTGGAGGCATAGTCACCTGCGTTGTGGCCTCCCATGCCGTCCGCCACAATAAAAAGATTGGGCAGATTTCCCAATGCCTGCTCCGACGCAAATACATAATCCTGATTCAGTTTTCTCACCCTGCCAATATCCGTAATGGAAAATGCCCTTATCACGTCTAAACCTCCAGCTTATCTGAGTGCCTTGCGCCTGAGCTGCCCGCAGGCACCGTCAATGTCTCCGCCCATTTCCCTTCTTATAGTAACATTAATTCCATTTTTTTCAAGCTTATTTTTGAAAGCCAGCACCCGTTCCCCGGTGCTGGCCCTGAAGCCCCTTTCCTCAACAGGATTCACAGGAATCAGGTTGACATGGCAGTCCAGAGGGCCTGCCAGCCCTGCCAGAGCCTCAGCCTCCCTGCTGCTGTCATTGACTCCCTCTGCCAGACTGTATTCAAAGGTCACCCTTCTTCCCGTCCTTTCCCGATAATATGCACAGGCCTCCATCAATTCCTCCAGACAGTATCTGCGGGCCACAGGCATCATCTCCCTCCTCTTTTCGTCTGTGGTAGCATGAAGAGAGAGGGCCAGTGTGATCTGCAGCCCTTCCTCAGCCAGCCTTCTCATCTGAGGCACCAGGCCGCAGGTAGAAACCGTCAGGCTTCTCTGGCTGATATGCAGGCCGTTTTCATCCGTCAGAAGATGGAGGAAACGGATCAGATTATCATAATTATCCAGCGGCTCTCCCATTCCCATCACCACCACGTTGGACACCCTCTCTCCTGTGAGCCGGGTGATCATATAGACCTGATCCAGCATCTCTGAGGGGAGAAGGGATCGTTCCAGCCCATCCAGAGTGGAAGCACAAAAGGCACATCCCATACGGCAGCCTACCTGAGATGAGATGCAGACAGAGTTGCCATGCTTATATTTCATCCACACGCTTTCCACCGTATTGCCGTCTGCCAGCTCAAACAGAAATTTCTTTGTCCCATCCCGGGCTGATTCCTGCAGCCTGACCTGTCTGACAGAGGTATAGGCATACCTTTCCTCACACCTTTCCCTGAGACTCCCGGGGATGTTTGTCATTTCCCCATAGCCTCTGGCCAGCTTCACATGCATCCACTCATACAGCTGCTTTGCCCGAAAGGTCTTCTCACCCATTTCCTCCATCTCCTTCTTCAGTTCTTCCAGAGTCAGGGACTTGATATCTCTCTTACCGCCCACCGCATCCATCCTTATCACCACGCTCCTTTTACCCTCTTTTCTCCGGTTCCTGCCGTCTCCTGAGCTTTGCTAGGAAAAAACCGTCGGTCTCATGTACCCCCGGCAGAAACTGGATATATCCGTGCTTTGCCGTCTGCTTTTCGGGAACCCGGGGCATGGCTGTATCTATAGGCACTGCCTCAAAGGGATGGTTCTCCAGAAACCAGCGGAGAATTTCTTCATTTTCCTCTGCCCTGATCGTACAGGTACTGTAAACCAGAGTTCCTCCGGGTTTTACATATTTCCATACCGTATCCAGGATCCTTTTCTGTACTTTGGGAAGCTCTCTCAGCATCTCTTCCGTCACCTGATATTTAATATCCCTCTTTTTTCCCAGGATCCCCAGGCCGGAGCAGGGCAGATCCGCCAGTACCACATCTGCCCTCTCCGCCATTTCCTCATCCGGAACAGCGGCATCAAAGACCTGCACCTCTATATTTTTATATCCCAGCCTTTCCGCATTTTCCTCAATCAGTTCAGTCTTCTCAAAGGAAATATCCCTGGCTATCACCCTGCCGGTTCCTCTTAGCTTCTCCGCTGCATGAGTACTCTTGCCCCCCGGTGCAGCACAGACATCCAGGATCAGATCTCCCTCCCGGATACCGGCGCATTCCACACAGAACATAGAGCTGACGTCCTGCACAGCAAAGGCTCCCTCCTCAAAGCCCGGTACCTTCCTGATACCCTCCAGACGAGTGAGGCTGCCGGCATAGGAAAGATAGGGATGAGCCCTGAAACCGATCCCCTGTGCCTCTATGGCTTTGATCAGCCTTTCCCGCCCCATGCTGTCCAGGCTCTCCTGAAACCTTATCGTCACCGGATGGGTCTGCAGCATGGCCTCCAGCATTCCCTCCGTCCGTTCCATCCCGTAGCGCCCAAGCCACATTTCCACCAGATTTTCCGGCATGGAATACAGCACGGAGAGATACTGTACGGGAGCTTCCTCCCGATTGGGATAAAACCTGCCACGGGCAATCTCCTCCCTGCTTCTGGCGATGCTCCTGAGCACTCCGTTCACATAGCCCTTCAGGGATTGAAACCTCCTTTTGGCGGCCAGCTTCACCGCCTCATTGCATACTGCGGAATCCGGGATCCCATCCATGAAAAGGAGCTGGTACACACTCATCCTGAGGAGGCTTCTGATCAACGGCTTCATCCTCCTCACGGGTATGCTGGAAAAACCATCCAGCAGCCAGTCAATCTGCAGCCTGCGTTCCAAGGTTCCTTCCGTCACCCGTTTGATAAAGGCCTTCTCCTTTGCCGGGAGATAATCGTATTTGTCCAGTACCTTCCTTATCAGGATATTGCTGTAGGTTCTCTGCTTTTCCATTTCCAGCAGCATATCCAGTATCAGTTCCCTCGTATTCATATTCTTTTCCTTAATCGTCATTCCTTCTGTTTCCAAACAGCAGTACCAGCCTCAGAAGCTGCAAAATAGAGGAGGCAGCCGCTGCCACATAGGTAAACGCTGCTGCCGTCAGTACCTTTTTGCAATACCCGGTCTCCTGTCCTCCCGTAATGCCACAGCTCTGCAGCATGGCCAACGCCCTGGAGGAAGCGTTGAACTCCACCGGCAGCGTCACAACCTGGAACAGCACTGACAGGGCAAAAACCCATATTCCTACCTGTACCAGGGTGGAATTGAGACCCAGCAGAACTCCCAGCAAAACCATAGGGATCCCCAGCCTGGAGCCGATATTGGCCGCCGGTACCAGGGCACTGCGCAGCTTCAGGGGCAGATAGCCCTTGTCATGCTGGATGGCATGTCCGCATTCATGGGCCGCCACCCCCAGGGCTGCCACCGAGTCGGAGCTGTAGGTGGAATCCGACAGCCTCAGAACCCTGCTTCTGGGATCGTAGTGATCACTTAAGCTGCCCCTCACATGCTCGATCCTTACATCATGGATGCCCGCCCTGCCCAGGATCCGGGCCGCTGCCTCTGCTCCCGTCATCCCGCTCATGCTCCTTACCCGTGCATATTTGCTAAAGGTGCTGTTCATGACTGCACTTGCGCCGATACAGAGTATGGCACCGATCAAAACCAAAAGATAAGTCGGATCCAAATAATACCCATAATATCCAAACATCATATATCCTTGCTCCTTTCTGACTGTGGTTATTCCCTGATGCCCAAAACGGTTCCCTCTGCCAGGGGACAGCCCAGCAGGAAATCCTTTACCTTCATTCTTTTCTTTCCCTCCAGTTGTACCTCTGTTACCTTCAACAGATCCCTTCCCGTCCTGACATAAAAGGCATCCTTCTCCACCACTGCGATGCTGCCTGCCTCCTGCGCCTCCGGGGGACATTCCTCCCTGACAGGCTCGCTTTCCCATATTTTCAGGGTTTTATTCTGATAATAAGTATACGCGCTGGGCCAGGGATTTAGTCCTCTCACCAGCCTGTCGATACTCTCCGCAGCCTTGGTCCAGTCGATGCTTCCCAGGGATTTTTTCAGCATGGAAGCATAGCTGGCCTCCTCCTCCCTCTGCTTCTCGGGAAGGATCTCTCCCCCTTCGATCTTCTTCAGAGCCTCTGTGATCAGCTCCGCCCCAGCCCCGGCCAGCTTGTCATGAAGGGTCTGTCCTGTTTCCCTTGCCCCGATAGGCACCTTACATTTGAGCAGCATGTCTCCCGTATCCAGTCCCTTATCCATCTGCATAATGGTGATTCCGGTTTCCTTTTCTCCCCGGATGATCACCCATTGTATGGGAGCGGCCCCCCGATAGCGGGGCAGGAGAGAGGCATGGATATTCACACAGCCGAACCTGGGCAGGGACAGGAGCTCCTCCGAAAGAATCTGCCCGAAGGCTGCCACCACAAAGATGTCGGCCCCGAAGCCTCTCAGTTCCTCCACTGCTTCCGGCTCCCGGATCCTTTCCGGCTGGAGAACGGGAATACCGTGCCTTAAGGCACATTGCTTTACCGGAGGCATCTGCATCTCCTTCCCCCTGCCTCTGGGCTTATCCGGCTGGGTGACCACAGCCATGACCTGATGCCCTGCCTGCAAGATGGATTCCAGGGCTGAAACAGCGAACTCGGGAGTGCCCATAAAAATAATTTTCATAGAATCAGTTCTCCTCCTCCAGATCTTCGGTGTTCATAAGGGAGCCCTCCACCCTGTCCAGGTAGAGACGGCCGTCAAGGTGATCCAGCTCATGGCAGATGGCCCTGGCCAGCAGCTCTGTGCCTTCTATCTCCCTTAGCTTCATATCCTGATCCCGGGCCTCTACCCTGACATAGCCGGGACGGGTCACGATGCCGGTCTTGCCGGGAACGCTCAGGCATCCTTCGTTTCCGGTCTGTTCTCCGCTGGTCTCTAGGATCCTGGGATTGATCAATACTAGGGGATCCTCCCCGGTCACATCGATTACCACGATCCGCTTCAGGATGCCTACCTGGGGAGCTGCCAGACCCACACCATTGGCCTCATACATGGTTTCAAACATATCATTGATCAGCTCCCTGAGCCTGGGCGTAATCTCCCTGACCTCCTTACAGCTCTTATATAACACCTCATCTCCAATTTCTCTTATGTTTCTGACTGCCATGTCTCTTCCATCCTTTCCACCTGAATTTATTATCCTGACTCTAATACCCTCTCAGGGGATCAAAATCAAACTGTATGACTTCATTTTTTAAGGCATTGTTCCCCTTCATCTGCTCTGCCATAGCCTCCACCATATCCTTCACCTCTATCAGCCTCTCATATGCCGGAGACTTCACATACAGCACAAACCTGTAAATATCCTGGAGCTTCCCTATGGAAGCCGGGGCGGGGCCGATGACCTGGAAAATACCTGCACTCAGTCCTTCCGGGTCTGCCTGGCGCGGATGCCCCGGCCCCTCTCCCGAAAATGCCCCCCTGATCCGACCCGCGATCTCCTCTGCCAGTCCGGCGGCTTTTTTTTCTGCCGGAGAGGCAGTAATGACTGCCAGCATATGAGCTGCCGGAGGATAGAGCATCATCTCCCGGTACACCATCTCCTCCTCATAAAAGCCCTTATAATCCTGACGGGCTGCATGCCGGATGCAGTAGTGCTCCGGGTCATAGGTCTGGATTACCACCTCTCCCGGCTTGCCGCCTCTGCCTGCGCGCCCTGCAGCCTGGGCCAGCAGCTGGAAGGTTCGCTCCCCTGCCCGATAATCATTGACATGGAGGGAAAGATCGGCAGCCAGAACCCCCACCAGCGTCACATTGGGAAAATCATGGCCCTTGACGATCATCTGCGTTCCCAGGAGGATATCCGCCTCCCCATTGGCAAATGTGCCCAGTATCTCCTCGAAGCTTTCCTTTCTTCTGGTGGTGTCGGCATCCATACGCAGCACCCTTGCCGAGGGAAACTCCCGGTGCAGCATCTCCTCCACCTGCTGTGTCCCGGCCCGGAAGCCCAGGATATACCTGGAGCCGCACTGGGGGCAGGCCCTTACTCCCTCTCTCCCATATCCGCAGTAATGACAGACCAGCCTGCCGCCCTTATGCTCAGACAGGGAAACGTCACAGTGGGGGCACTTCATCACATAGCCGCAGGATCGGCAGGATACAAAGCCTGCATAGCCCCTTCTGTTCAGAAAGAGGATGCTCTGCTCCTTCTTCTCCAGCCTGTCTCTGATCAGCCCCTCCAGCCGCCTGCTGAATACTGACCGGTTTCCGGCCCTCAGCTCCTCCCGCAGATCCACCGTATGGACTGTGGGCAGCTCTCCTCCGGCCTGCCTGGCAGTCAGCTCGTAGAGACGGTAGCTTCCTTTTTTTGCCCGGTAATATGACTCTAGGGAGGGTGTGGCCGAGCCCAGAACCACAAAAGCATCCTGCATGGAGGCAATCTTTTCTGCCGTTTCTCTGGCATGATATCTGGGCATGGACTCGCTTTTGTAGGTAGCCTCATGCTCCTCATCTATGACGATCAGTCCCAGATTGGGAAAAGGAGTAAAAAGAGCGGAACGGGGGCCTATGATCACATCGATATCTCCCTTTTTTGCCCGCTCACACTGATCATACTTCTCCCCCATGGACAGGCTGGAATTCAGTACTGATACCCTGCTGCCAAAGCGCATATAGAACCGGAGGAGGGTCTGATAGGTCAGCGCGATCTCCGGAATCAGCACAATGGCCTGCTTCCCCCGCTTCACCATCTCCCCGATCAGCGCCAGATAGACCTCCGTCTTGCCGCTGCCCGTGATGCCGTGGATCAGGCAGGTGTCCCTTCTGCCTGCATCGTAATTTTTCAGGATATCCTCTGCCGTCCGCCGCTGCTCCTCACTCAGAGCCTTTGGCCTGCCATAGGCGGCCCTTCTGGCATCGGCGGTCTTTTCCAGCTTCCCCACCGGATTTCGATAGCTGCTGCTGGATGAAATACGGATGGCTCCCTGCTTCTCCAGACTTTTTATAGTCTGGGAGGAGATATGCAGCCTGCCGGTGACGAAGGGCATGGGCAGAGGGTCTGCCTGCAGCAGTCCCCGCAGCAGCCTGGCCTTTGCCGTACTGCCCTTTTTGTCGCAGTCTGCCAGCAGGGCCTGTGCCTCCCCTGCTGATAAAAGGAGGCTGCAGCTTCTTTCCTCCAGGTTCCTCACCTTCTTTTTCACCGGAAGCACCGTCTTCAGCGCTGTGATCATAGTGGAGCCATACCGCTCCCTCATCCAGCCCGCCAGCTCCATACACCGCCCCTCTGCCATTATATCCTTTTCTTCCACTGCAGCGATCTGCTTCAGCCTCTCCGGTGCCAGCTGGGGACGGTCTGTCACCTCTAGGACATAGCCCTTTTTCAGGCGGTTGCCCGCCCCGAAGGGCACAGATACACAGCTGCCCGGCAGGATCCGGCCCCGCAGCTCCCGAGGGATCAGGTATTGAAAGGGGCGATCCAGTTTTTCGTGGGAGATATTGATTATAACGTTTGCAAATTTCCCTTCCATCCCCGCTCCTCCAAGATATCCCGGATCAGCTCCCGTTCGTCCATAGGGTATTTTACCCCCTTTATCTCCTGGTAATCCTCATGCCCCTTGCCCGCAAGGACTATGATGTCCCCCGGCTGTCCATGGTCGATGGCATAGGCGATGGCCTCCCTCCGGTCGCAGATCTCCACGTATTTTCCCTCTGTCCGGCTGATTCCTGTCCTGATGTCCTCTATAATATCCTGGGGCTCCTCAAATCTGGGATTATCTGAGGTAATGATGGTCAGGTCTGCCAGCCTGCCGCTGACCTCTCCCATCTCATACCTTCTGAGCCTGGAGCGGTTGCCTCCGCAGCCGAAAAGACAGACCAAGCGGGTAGGCTGATATTCCCTCAGCGTGCTCAGAAGGCTCTCCAGGCTCATGGCATTGTGGGCATAGTCTATCATAAGGGTAAACTGGTCGGATACCTTCACCATCTCAATACGTCCCTTTACCCTGGCCCTGCAAAACGCCTCCCTGATTTTCTCCTCCTCCACGCCGAAATGCCTGCATACAGCGATTGCCGTAAGCGCATTATAGACACTGAATCTGCCCGGTGTCACAACCTCCACCTGAAATTCCATCATTCCCCTTACATCAAACAGCACACCCAGCTCTCCCGGCTTCCTGATCAATTCCAGGTTCTCTGCCCTTAAGTCAGCCTGGGGATGGAAGCCATAGGTCTCTGTTTCGCAGGTATGGCCCTCCATCACCCTCTCAAAATGGCTGTCATCCCGGTTGAGAATGCCTACCCTGCACTGCTTGAAAAGCAGACTTTTGCATCTCAGATAATCCTCAAAATCCTCATGCTCGTTGGGCCCGATATGATCCGGCTCTATATTGGTAAAGATGCCGTAATCAAACAAAAAGCCCTGGGAACGATGCAGCTTCAGCCCCTGGGAGGAAACCTCCATCACCACCGCATCACAGCCCTGGTCTGCCATCTCCCGGAAATACTCCTGGAGCAGGTAGGATTCCGGGGTGGTATTCACCGCATGGATTCTCTTTTCACCGATTATCACCTCTATAGTACCGATCAGCCCCACCTTGAAGCCTGCATTTTCCAGAATGGATTTTACCAGATAGGTGGTGGTGGTCTTGCCCTTTGTGCCCGTAATGCCCACGATCTTCATCTCGCTGGCCGGATGGCCGAACCAGGCCGCTGAAATGAAAGCCATGGCATAGCGTGTATCGGCTACCCTGATGAGGGTGATCTCCTCTGTCCCATCCAGGACGATATCCCTTTCCGCCACCAGTACCCTGGCTCCCTGCTTCACCGCCTCTGCTGCAAAATCATGTCCGTCGGCATTGGCTCCCGGTATACACAAAAAGAGGCAGCCCTCCGTTACCTTCCTGGAGTCGTATACCACTGCGGTGACATCGATATCCATGGAACCCGTCACACATTCATACTCTATTTTTTCCAATAACTTATTTAATGATGCCATATTATTTCCTCTTTTTTTATACTAAAGAATAGCATGTAAAATCACATTTTTCAACTTATATGCCTAAGTATCTTCCCGGCAGAAGGACTTTCCGAAAGTTTTTATCAATTTCATTTTTTTTAAATAAAATAAACACATTTTATTCACATTTAGGGGGTATATTAAACACAAGATAGTTGAGGAACTCACTATCTCCCCCCTCATAAGAAAGCGCGAAAAGTCCGGTATTATCCGGGCTTTTCTGCGTGTACCTATCTCTCCATTATTCGTCTATGTCATTTCTCTTTCTTTTCCACCTGTATCCTTCCCAGCAGCTCCTCTGCCAGCTCTAGGGCGATATCCCCGCTTTCCAGGGTGGCCGCATTGGCTGCTGATATTGCCGCAGCCCGTTTTAAGGCTGTGACCTTATCCTCTTCCTTTAACAGGGACATGGCATAGGAGGCCACCACACCGTCCCCGCAGCCTACCGTATTTACCGTCTTGATCGCCGGCACCCTAGCCCACATCACTTCTTTTTCCGTTATGGTCAGCAGTCCCTTTTTTCCCATAGAAACTACCACCTGTCCTATCCCTTTCTGTATCAGCCCCCGGCCCGCCTCCGCGATCTCTCCTATATCCTTTAGTCTATGCCCTGTCAGGTATTCCAGTTCCTTCTGATTGGGCTTGATCATGAACGGCGCTGCCTCCACACCATGGACAAGAGCCTCTCCGCTGGTATCCAATATACATCTTTTACCTGCTTTTTTGGCAATCCGTATCAGCTCTCTGTAGATATCCGCAGGTATGCCCCTGGCCACGCTGCCGGACAGGATCACCAGGTCACAGTCCTCTGCAGCCCCTTTGTAATCCTGGACAAACTGCTCCAGCTCCTGCCCCGATATCACCGGTCCCGGCTCCAGGATCTCCGTCACATAGCCGTCCTCGGCAATCACATTGATACTGGTCCTGGTCTCTCCTGCCACCCTGGTAAACCGGCAGTGCGCATGAATTTCCTTCATACAGCTTTCAATAAACTCTCCCGTATACCCTCCCAGAAAACCGCAGGTCATCACGCCATAACCATACTGTCTGAGAATCTTCGTCACATTGATTCCCTTGCCTCCCGGAATATTGTGTACCGTCCGCATCCGATTCACCTGTCCCAGTACCAGCATCCCTGTGGTATAGGTTTTATCTACAGCCGGATTCAAGGTCACTGTTAAAATCATATCTGTCCATACTCCTTTCTCCGCACGAAAGGCCTGCCCTTCATGCCCCTATCTGTAATGCTGCATCATGATCTGAAGTGTCTCCCGCCCTTTGTAGCTGTTGATGACAGGATAATAGGTGATGCTCAGGGCAATATCCACTCTCTCTCCGCTGTAGAGCCTCTCTGCCATGTAGACTCCGGCCCGTTTCTCCAGAAACAGCCGGAATGCCTCCAGATCCCCGAAATAAAGCATCTCATAGGTTCTGCCGGAGCCGTCTGCTATGGTATATTTCCCTACATTCCGATTCTTCCCCAGGATTCTGCCGCTGAGGATATGGATATCCTTCTGCGCAAAGACCGGCTTCCTGTTGCCCATGCCGAAGGGCTCCAAAAGCTCCAGCTCATTTACCAGCCGCTTCGTAATATAGGAAAGAGGCATGGCCACATCGATATGCACCTTTTCCTCCAGATCCTCCCTGGTCAGGCGGCAGCTCTCATTGATGGCTCTCCGGAAGCTTTCAATATTTTTCTCCTCCATAGACAGCCCTGCTGCCTGCCTGTGGCCGCCATAGCGGGTAAAATATTCTTTACAGAGGGTCATCTCCTCATACATATGATATCCCTCCACGGAACGTCCGGAGCCTTTGACTCCCCCCTCGGCCCTGGTCAGCACAAAGGCGGGCCGGCCGTATTTCTCCCGGAGTCTTCCTGCTATGATGCCTGCCAGGCTCTCATGCACCTCCGGCATATAGACTACCAGTACCCGGTCCTCCAGAAGGCTGCTTCCCTCTATCAGCCCTATGGCTTCCTCCGTTCCCTGTATGGTCAGCTCCTTGCGGCTGTCATTCAGGCCCTTGAGCCGGCCTGCCAGTTCCACAGCCCGGCTCCTGTCCCCGGCCTGCAGCAGCTCCAGTGCCCGCTTCGCCGTATCCAGCCGTCCGGTGGCATTCATACAGGGTCCTAAAACAAAGCCGATATGATAGGCCGACAGCTCCTTTGCATCTATGCCGCAGACCTCCATCAGCGCCTTCAGCCCTATATTCCTGGTGGAATGCATATTTTCCAGCCCGCATTTTACGATGATACGGTTCTCGTCCCTCAGCTCCATCACATCACAAATGGTGGCAAAGGCAGCGATTTCCAGCAGCTCCTCCAGCAGCTGCTCCTTCTCCCGGGCTGCCGGATTTTCCCTGCCCTGAATAAGGGCATTGCCCTGCTGCAGGGCATTTCCCATCACCTCAGTCAGCTGCTGGATCAGCTTATAGGCCACCGTGGAGCCGCAGATATTCTTATAGGGGTATGGGCAGTCCTCCTGCTTGGGATCCACCACTGCCGCAGCTCCTGGTATGAGATAGCTGCGGTTTCCCTCCTCATCCTCCTCATAAGGGATCTCATGATGGTCGGTGACGATAACCGTCAGTCCCAGCCTTCCTGCCAGCTCTATCTGAGGTGCGGCGGCAATGCCGTTGTCGCAGGTGATGATCGTGTCCCTGCCCTCCGCAGCTGCTTCCTCCACCAGTGCCTCATTCAGCCCATAGCCGTCCCTGATTCTGTGGGGAATCACTGTATCCGCATCGGCCCCACAGGCAGCCAGCCCCCTTAAAAGAATATAGGAGGCACAGATCCCGTCCGCATCATAGTCACCGATAATGCGGATCTTCGCCCCTGCCTCTATCTTGTCCCTGAGGATATTCACTGCCTTATCCATATCCTTCAGAAGAAGGGGAGAGTACATCGCCTCTCTGCCTCCCTTCAGATACCTGCCGATCTCCTCCCCCTCTATATCCCTGTTGCGTATGATCCTGGCCACCACCGGATCGATCCCATAGTCCCGGGCAATTTTATTAAAATCAGCCTTTTTGGCCGAGATAAACCACTGTGCCATTGCTGCATCCATATCCTTTCAAAAGCCGACGGCCCTGTTGTTCTGCTGTTTTTCCATCCCCTATTCTAGCACACTCCTTTTTCTGCGTCCATCCCCTGCCAGGCTGAAAAGCCCCGTCACCCATCATAATCCTCCAGGAAATGATGCTTCACCCCGTCCTTTTTATAGGCGATCACTGTACTCAGATTCACATTCTCCACACTTCGGAATATGTTCTTTTCTATCACCGGGCTCCTTGCGCTCAGCTCCTTGATGAGCTGCTTGATCTCTGCCCTCTTGGAACCCTTCTCCGTCCCGCCGCAGGCAGCACAGCTCTCTGTGAAGCGGCAGGCACACTGGATGAAGTGCAGGCCGTTATACCTGGCCCAGCTCCTGACAGCCTCCTCCCTGATCAGATAAAGGGGCCGGATCAGCTCCATTCCCTGGAAATTGGTGCTGTGAAGCTTGGGCATCATGGTCTGGATCTGGCCGCCGTAGAGCATCCCCATCAGGATGGTCTCGATCACGTCATCATAGTGATGGCCCAAGGCAATTTTGTTGCAGCCCAGCTCCTTTGCTTTGGCATAGAGATGGCCTCTGCGCATTCTGGCACAGAGATAGCAGGGGGAATCCACATCCCCCGCCACTATATCAAAGATCTCTGACCGGAATACAGTGATGGGGATCCGAAGCAGTCCGGCATTGTCCAGGATGGTCTGATAGTTGATCCTGTTGTATCCCGGATCCATCACCAGGTACACGGCTTCGAAATTTTTTCTGCCGTGGCGGTACAGCTCCTGAAAGAGCTTGGCCATCAGCATGGAGTCCTTTCCGCCGGATATGCAGACTGCGATCCGGTCTCCCTCCTGTATCATCTCATATTCGTTGATGGCCCTGGTAAAATTCCTCCAGATTTCCCTGCGGAACTTCTTTACGATGCTGCGCTCTGCCGTTTTCACCCTCTCTGCAGCCTGATCCTCCTCTTCCATCAGTCTTTTCAGCTTGATCCGAAGATAGGAATGATAGCCGCCGGTGATGCTGTAGGCCTCCACCCCCTGCTCCGTCAGAGCCTCTGCCAGCTCATCGCTCCTTGGCCCGGTATAGCAGAGCAGATAGACCGGTCTGTCCCCGGGCAGTTCCTCCAGATGCTCATAAAATTCTTCCCAATAGATGGAAATAGCTCCGGGATAGGTCTCCTTTGCATAATCCTCCGCACTTCGGATATCGATGATCACCTTGTCCCTCACATCCATTTCCATCTCTTCTATCGTTCTTCTGCACATATATCCTTAATCACTTCTCCTGCTATCATATATCCTGCCACCGCGGGGACGAATGCCACGCTTCCCGGAATATCCCTTCTTTCCGTGCATTTATGGGCGGCGCCCGGCGGACAGATGCAATGGGTCCTGCAGCTGATAGACATATCCTCCATGGGGCGCACCGGCTTCTCCGTGGAAAATACCACCTTCTGCCTTTTGATTCCCCGCTTTTTTAATTCCCGCCTCATCACCCTGGCCAGAGGGCACATGGTAGTCCTGTAGATATCCGCCACCTCAAATTTGCCGGGATCCAGCTTGTTGCCTGCCCCCATACAGCTGATCACAGGAATCCCCTGGCTCTGGGCCCTTACGATCAGCTCCAGTTTGGCCGACACGGTATCCACCGCATCCACCACATAGGAATAATCTGAAAAATCAAACTCATCCGCATTTTCAGGCAGGTAAAAGCACCTGCGCTCCTCTATCTCCGCTTCCGGATTGATTTCCAGAATCCTCTCCTTCATCACCTCTGTCTTGTATCTGCCCACCGTCCTTCTTGTGGCGATAATCTGCCTGTTCAGGTTGGTCAGGCAGACCTTATCATCATCCACCAATACGAAAGAGCCTACACCGCTTCTGGCTAATGCCTCCACGGTGCAGCCTCCCACTCCGCCGATTCCGAATACGGCTACCTTGGCACGATGCAGCTTCTCCATTCCTTTCTCACCCAACAGTAGTTGTGTCCTTGAAAACTGGTTCAGCATCTGATTGCCATTCTCCTTTCCAAACCGGAAGCTAATCCTCCTGCTTTTTCTTTGCAAATTTCACTCTCAGTACCCACCACAGCGCCCCTGTGATGCAGACCGAAGAATAGGTTCCGCATAGGATGCCTGCTATCAGGGGCAGGGCAAATTCACGGATACTGGTCACCCCGAATACATAGAGGGCAGCTACCATGAACAGGGTGGTCAGGGAGGTGAATACACTCCTGGACAATGTCTGGCTGATGCTTGTATTTACCACATCCTCCAGCCCCTCCTTCCTGCCCATCACCGCCATATTCTCTCTGATACGGTCAAAAATCACGATGGTTGCATTGATGGAATAGCCTACAATAGTCAGCATACATGCGATAAAGGTGCCTCCTACAGAAACCCTGGCTGCGGCATAAAAGGCCAGCACCACAAGAACGTCATGGATCAGTGCCAGCACCGAACTGGCACCGAAACGGATATCCTTGAACCGGAGCCAGATATAGACCAGCATACATACCGTCGCGATCAGAATAGCTACAACCGCATCCGACTGCATCTCCCTGCTGATGGTGGAGCTGATGGTCTCAGCCGTAATCTTCTCTGCGTCCACCGCAAAATTGGCTACCATTACCTCCTTAAACTGCTCTCTCTCTTCCACAGACAGGGTTCTGGTCTTGAAAATGACCTCATTGCTTCCGGCCACCTTCTGGGTCTGCACATTGCCGTCCCCTGTAATGTCCTCGATCAGCGGCACCACCCTGCTGTCGATATCCTCAATGACCATATCCTCCTGGAAGGTCACATTAGTAGAGGTGCCTCCCACAAACTCCAGACTGTAGTTCAGCATACTGCCCCTCGATGCCTGGTTCACTCCCATTACCACAAAGCCCGCCGCGATCACTGCTGCAGATACTCCGAAAAATATCTTTTTCTTTGACAGGAAGCGGATGGTTCTGCTCTCCCTGCCTATGCCATAGAGTCCCACAGACTTAAGCCCTATAGCATACATGGCCTTCATCAGCAGCTTGGTAACCACCAGCGCGGTAAACATGGACAATACGATACCCAGGGCCAGGGTCTGGGCAAAGCCCTTCACCGTACCGGTTCCCTTCAGCCCCAGCACCAGGGCTGCGATCAGGGTGGTTATATTTCCGTCCAGGATAGCGGACAGGGCTTTGGAGAATCCTGTTTTCATAGATGCCTGTACACTTTTCCCCTCCGTCAGTTCCTCCCTTATTCTGGCAAATATAATCACATTGGCATCCACAGCCATACCGATGGAAAGGATGATGCCGGCTATACCCGGCAGAGTCAGCGTGATTTCAAATAAATTTAAGAATATCACCATCAGGGCAGTATAAATACCAAGTGCCAGACTGGCTGCCACACCCATGATACGATAGACCAGAACCATAAACAGCACCACCAGGAGGAAGCCCACGACTGCCGCCTTCAGGCTGGTGCTGATGGCCTCTGAGCCCAGCTGTGCCCCTACCACATTGGAACGCAGCTCCTCCAGTTCCAGCTTCAGTCCGCCGATACGGATGGTGGAAGCCAGGATCTCTGCTTCCTCAAAGGTATCAAAGCCGCCTGTGATCTGTGCTTTTCCATCTGTGATAGCCGCATTGACGTTGGGGGCACTTACAATGCTGCCATCGTAATAGATGGCAATGGATTCCCCATTTTGATAGGCCTTGGTGGTGGCATCCGCAAATTTCCCTGCACCCTCCGGGGTCAGGGTCAGCTCTACGCCGAACTGATTGTTCTGCATGCTGTCCTTAAAGGAGGCAGCCTGGGCATTCTGCACATCTGTACCCACCAGAACGATGGAACCGTCCTGCTCCAGTTCCTCCATGCTCTTTGTCAGGGTCCACACTACATTGCCCTTTGCATCCATGGACATCCCCGTATAGTTCTGATTCCCGGATGCATCTCTCTCTGAAATAAAATACAGGGAGCCGGGCTTGCCCAATTCCTCCAGGATGGCATTTGCATCAGACACGCCCGGAATCTCTATGCTGATCCGCCTGTCCCCCTCCTGATAGACCTGAGCCTCCGTACTGTAGCCTTCCACACGCTTCTGCAGCTTATAGACGGTGTCTGCCATATCCTCCGCAGAAGGTATCTCCTCTCCCACTGCCTGATAGGTGATGCTCACACCTCCTGCCAGATCCAGTCCCAGGCTGATGCCGGAGGCTGCTCCCGCCCTCTCGGCTCCTATCCCCTGTACTGCAGTATAGCCCAGCCCTCCCAGCAGGAGAAGCATCAGCGCCAATACAATGATTGCCTTACTCTTTTTCATCCTTCCATCCATGCTCCTTCCAAAGTATTTATTCGGCCATTGCCGCCTTCATCATAATCGCACATTCCACACGCTTTCTCTGCAGCTCACAGCCCAGATCATAGGTGTCGTTTATATTGCCGTGGAAATGATGGGAATTGGCTGCACATCCCCCGCTGCAGTAAAACCTGGCAAAGCAGCCTCTGCATTTTTCCCTGGAATAGACGCTGCAGGTTCTGAATGCCTCACTGATGTCAGGGCGTACGATCCCTTCCTCCACATTTCCCATGAGAAACTCTTCATTACCTACGAACTGGTGACAGGGATACAGATCACCCCAGGGGGTCACCGCCAGATACTCTGTCCCGGAGCCGCAGCCTGAGAGACGCTTGGCCACACAGGGGCCTCCCTCCAGATCAATCATAAAATGGAAGAAATTTACTGGCCTGCCGGCCTTCCTTCTCTCCAGAAGCTCTGCTGCCAGCCTGTCGTATTCCTCCGACAGCCTCTCCAGATCCTCCGGCCGGAGGGCATATTCCTCTCCCTCCTCTGCCACTACGGGCTCCACCGATATCTGTTCAAAGCCCAGGTCGGCCAGATGCATGACATCCTTGGCAAAGTCAAGATTGTTCCTGGTAAAGGTACCTCTCACATAGTAATTCCTTTGCCCTAGGCTTTGGGCCAGCTTCCGGAACCTTGGGACGATCTCCTCGTAGCTGCCCTGCCCTCCTCTGTGGGGACGCATCCTGTCATTGACCTCCTTACGTCCGTCAAGGCTCAGCACCACATTGCTCATCTCCCTGTTCAGGAATTCCATGATTTCATCGTTTAAAAGCACCCCGTTGGTAGTAAGGGTAAAGCGGAATTTTTTGTTGTTTGCCTTCTCCAGGCTTCTTCCATAAGCTACCAGCTCCTTTACCACCTGCCAGTTCATCAGCGGCTCCCCACCGAAAAAGTCCACCTCCAGGTTCACTCTGCTGCCCGAGCCGGCTACCAGAAAGTCCAGGGCCTTTTTCCCTGTTTCAAGGCTCATCAGCTCCCTTCTTCCATGATATTCCCCCTCCTCCGCAAAACAGTATCTGCAGGCCAGGTTACAGTCATGGGCGATATGCAGGCAAAGCGCCTTGACCACGGTTTTCCTTTGGTTAAAGCTGTCGATATAGCTCTCATAGACATCCGGCGAATAGAGCAGCCCAGCCTCCTTTAATGCCAGTATTTCCTCCACAGCCTCCCGGAGCTCCTCCTTGGCATAAGACCCCAGAGAGTCCGGCAGTCCCCTGCCCTCTGCCGCCTGCCTCAGCCAGGCTTCCTCCCTGCCGTCACCGCCGGCTGCCTCTCCTGCGGCCTTAAGCAGATCATAGACAATGTCATCCACTACATGCACGGAACCGCTGTTTACGTCCAGCACAATACTGTAGCCATTGTTCTTATATTGATGTATCACTTCTGTATTCCCTTTCTAAATTAAAATTAGATTTTCGGCAAAATAAACGGAAATCGGTAATGGCCTGTCTTTCCGGAAACTTATGACCGGACACAGACAGCCTCTTCCGGCTATACATAAATAAGCAGCGACGTGAATCGCTGCCTACGAAATTCCTATCCTCTGCTTATTTCACCTTTTCACAACTCTGATTACCCACGGTACAAGAGGTTTTGCATGCTGACTGGCAGGATGTCTGACACTCGCCGCAGCCTCCCTTTTTCATGGACTCTTTGTAATCTCTTGTGCTTAATGTCTTGATGTGTTTCATAGTGAAGCCTCCTTACATTTCTGAACTTCTTGTAGTATAGCACAGTTTCAGCCCCAGGAAAAGCTTTTTTTTCTGATTGCCTCAGCTCACCATGCCGCCCAGCATCCCGCTCCCTGCGCACAGCATGAATACGGTGGCAAAATTAGTGGCAATATCCTGCAGGCTGTGGTTCACTGCCAGGGAAACCAGTGCCAGCACCCCAAAATACAAGACCCCCATCAGAAGCCCCCACAGAAATCTCCTGCTGCCTGCCCGCTTTCCCACTGTAAAGCCTGCCAGAAAGGTCACAATGATATAGATCAGAATAATGCAGATATTGACGGCCTTCTCCTGCAGGCCGAAGCGATAAAGGAAAAGCGCCAGCAGCAGCAGCAGTCCTGCCGTCAGTATGTAGGAAATAATCAGGCCCTTCAGCATAAAGATAAGCCCTTCACTGCTTCTCATACTGCCCGCCGCCCCGCTCTCTCCCTTTCTCATCCTCACTGTTCCCATCTTCCCCATGCAAATCTCCCTCCAGTATTTTCTATATTGGCTTGAATCACTTACACCTATATATATTCTTCATTCTTTTATAACTTGACACACAACATGCAATATTGTAATATTTGATTCAAAACATACATAAGGAGTGATTTAATTTTGGATACCTCTGGTGTCATACAGCTTATTATCATTATTGTCCTGGTGGGATTGTCCGCATTCTTTTCTTCTGCAGAAACCGCCCTTACCACGGCTAACCGTGTACGTATGAAGGCACTTGCCGATGAGGGCAGCGCTGCGGCTGCCAGGGTTATCAAAATATTGGATAACTACAGTAAAATGTTAAGTACAATTCTAATAGGAAATAATATCGTCAACCTGTCCGCCTCTTCCCTTACCACCATACTTGCCACCAACCTTGCAGGAAGCTATGGGGTAGGAATTGCAACAGGTATTCTTACCCTGACCATCCTTCTCTTCGGAGAGATCATTCCCAAAAATACTGCCATGTGTTATTCCCAGAAAATTTCACTGCTGTACTCCGGCATCATTTTGCTGCTGATGAAGCTGTTTACCCCGGTGGTCTATATCATCGGCAAGCTGTCTGCTGTCATTTCCCGTCTCCTTCATATCGACATGAGCAGGCGGAGCAGCCTGATGACAGAAACGGAATTAAAAACCTATGTGGATGTGAGCCATGAGGATGGTGTCATTGAAACAGAAGAACGGGAGATTATCTATAATGTATTTGATTTCAGTGATGCAGTAGCCAAGGATATTATGATTCCCCGCATTGATATGGTAAGCGTCAGCCTGGATATGAGCTACGACGAGGTGACTGCCGTTTTTAAGGAATACATGTATACCAGGCTGCCGGTATATGAGGATGATAAGGACAACATCATCGGCCTGATCAATATCAAGGATTTCATCCTCCTGTCCGACAGGAAAAACTTCCGCATCAAAGATATCCTGCGGGAAGCATACTACACCTACGAATACAAGAAAACGGCTGATCTGATGATGGAAATGCGGGAAATCGCGGCCAACGTAGCCTTTGTCCTGAACGAATACGGCGCTACGGCCGGTATGATCACCCTGGAAGACCTGCTGGAAGAGATCGTAGGAGAAATCAGGGATGAATACGATGGAGATGAGGCCGAGCTGATCCAGAAGCTTGACAGCCATTCCTATCTGGTAGAAGGCGGTATGAAGCTGGATGATATCAACGATGCCCTGGACACCTCCCTGGAGTCAGAGGACTACGATTCCATCGGCGGCCTGATCATTGAGTACCTGGATCGGCTGCCCAAGGATGGAGAAACCATCGTAACCAGGGACGGCATCACCCTGACGGTCAGGGGCGTCCATCAGAACCGCATCAAAAAGGTACTGATGAGCCTGCCTGAGCCCGGATCTGCGCCGGAACAGAAAAATCCGTCTGCTGCCGAAAAGGATGAGCCGGATAAATAAGCATGGAAGAAAAAAATCCTGTCCCCTTTAAAAAGGGAGACAGGATTTTTTTTATATCAGTTTGCCTGAGGAAACCTCTCTGAAAACATGGTCAGCATCTTGGCACACTCTGCCCTGGTAGCCTCCCCCTTGGGATCCATGCGGAAGGTACCGTCTCCATTGGGTTTGCCGGTGATCATCCCCACTGCTGCAGCCCATTTCATGTAGCCCACAGCCCAGCCGTTGACCTGATCCGTATCCGTAAAGACACTCAGGTCTTTGGCCTGGGAAATATCATAGCGGTTCAACCGGGCATACTCATAAAGCATCTTGGCAATCTGCTCACGGGTAATGTTATTGTTAATGCCATAGCTTCCATCTGTGTAGCCATCTACGATTCCCGCCTGATTGGCCCAGATAACCGCATCGGTATACCACTTACCAGCTTCCACATCACTGAATCTGTTGGTGCCGGTAACGGCCGGCTCTCCCTTCATCCGGTAGAGTACCGTAGCAAACATGGATCTGGTCAGCGGATGATCGGGCCGGAACCAGGTTGTACCTGAGATACCATTCATAATGCCCTTGTCATAGACAAATCTCACACTGTCATATTTCCAGGTACCGGGACTGACCGCCACATCAGTGAAGGGCCATTTTTTCTGCGGTTCTGAACCATCGGAGGGTTCATTGTATTGGAACTGAAATGCTTCCAGCCTGGCCAGCATATCCGCCACCTCAGAGGCTTCTGCGTCCGGGTCTGCCAGAACTGCCTGGGCTTCCCTCATCAGCTGCCGGAATTCCGCATAGGACTGATCTTTGATATTCCCCTTTTCCGTATCCTTCATGGAATCATACTTTGCCTGCAGCATAGCTTTATCTGCCGCCCGTCGCAGATTTGCCCTGGCCGCCGCCAGCTCTGCCGCAGCATCCTCCATCTCTCCGGTACAGGTTTCCTCCTCCGGCTTCTCCAGAATAGTCTTTGCCCTTTCCCATTCCCGGAGGTATGCCGCCCAGCTCTCCTGCCTGTAATCAGACTCCTGCCGAGACTCCTTTAAGGCGATTTCCGTTTGCAGCATATTCCGATCCACAAGCTCTGCCCTGCTGCGGCTGACCGTAAGGGTTCCCACCTCTACCCAGCCTCTTGCACTGGGTGCGCTGGAGCTTTTTCCCACCCGCTCAAAGGAAATGGTATAGGTTCCTTCCTGCTCAAGCTCCTGCTCCATCAACACTGCGCCATTTGTACGTGATGTCGCATAGGTATCGATCTCCTGAGTAAAGACTGTCTCTCCTGCGCCGTCACGGATCGTTACCCTGATGATGCCATGATCCTCTGCCGTCACGGTAAGCGCCTTTATCCTCTTCCCTCTGAACTCGTAGCTTAAGGCTCCTGCTGTGTCACTTGCAGTGGCCTTAAAGCCGCTGGCATCGATCCAGCCATCGGCTGTCAGCGTGGCAGGGTTTACCGCAACCTCCTCACCGAAGGTTCCCTCCAGATATTCCAGAGCTTCCCTCAGGGCGGCTGCACTCTGATCCACAACAGGCTGGCGGGATGTCTCATCTGCCAATACCTCCCTGGCTGCTGCCAGAGCCTTGTTCAGCCTGTACAGGCTGTCCCTGGTGTAGGGACCGTTTCGCTCTGCCTCTGCCTGTCCGATCAGCCGCTCCAGCTCCTGTGTTTCAGTTGCCCCAAAGCCAAGGCGGAAATACCTGTTTCTCAAAAACTCCTCCCGGCTGTCCTGCAGGGACCGGGGCAGATCCATAGCCGCCCGGGCTGCCCTGATGCCTTCCTCAAAAGCATCCCTCAGGCTTTGGTCTGCTTCCAGATAATGAGGACTGCTCTGATCTGCTGCCTGGGCCTGCTCCAGCATTTCCCGAAGGGACTGGCCATTGCCTGCCGGATCCTCCTCTATTCCCATATAAAGAGGATAGATTTCATAGAAGGACGGCTCACTGCTATAGGTCAGAAGCCTGATGCGTACAGAATCCGATACTGTTTCCGGCATCTCTATCATCTTATATGCATGATAACCACCGCTGTTTCCGTCCACATCGCCCACCCTGTCATTGATATTCAGCAGCCTGTCGGCCTCATGAATTTTCTCATAGCTGCCATCCTTTTTTGCATAGATTTCAAACTGGTTAACTGCGTGGCTGTTGGAAACGAACTGATCAAAAAAGATCCTGTCAAATGTGCTTTCCCGGCTAAGGTTCAGGGTGATCTCAATGACGCTGGTTCCGGGAGACTTGGAGGCCCACCTGGTAGCCCCATTGCCGTCGATCATTTTTTCCTTCTCATAGCCGCTCCAGGCTGCTTCAGGGGTGATTTCTACGGAAGCCACAGTGATTCCTCCCTGTCCCCTTATCATATATTTCTTTGTATAAATGGGACTTACCCTCTGCTCCCCTGAAAAAAGAGCCGCTCTTACGATTGTGTCCTGCTCTGTATTTAATCGGATACTGCCTCCTTCAGATACCGGGGAGCCTGCATGCGGTTCACTTCCATCCAGCGTATAGCGGATATCATAGTCTGCTGCAGAGGCACTTTTACTCAGCACCAGCTGGCTGTCTCCCGGGTCTATCATACCGGATTCCCTGCTGAAGGAGATCACACGGTTCTCCATCTGCCCCTCTATGGTATATCTATGCTTGGCCATGGTTCCCCGTGCATTCTGGTAGAACAGGATATCCCCTGTATTTTCCAGAAGGGCATTCCGTATCATGCTTATTTCATTATAGATCTTGTCAATATCCTTCCATGTAAGCCCCTCTTTATCCGTGAGATAATAGACACTCTCAAAATCCTCCCGGAAGCTGACATAGATCTCATTCATCAGCGCTGCCCGCTGCAGGATTTCATTTAGATCCTCAGAACCGTCTGCTGCAGCAGCTTCCAGTTCTTCCTTTATCAGTGACAGCTCCGGGCGCAGCCCTCCGGCCAGTGCATTCGCCTTTTCCCTCAGACTGTCTGTATCCACGCCGGACATATCGATGATATAGGTCTTACCGCGCCGGGCCTCAAAGGTAATCCTTCCTTCCTCTCTGGCCACAGTAACCTCCCGGCCGTCCAGCGTTACCCTTGCTCCTTCGATTCCCTCATATTCGCCAATAAAAGAGGACTGCTCACTGTCACCGGCATAACATACCGTAAAGGTATCCGCCATACCGTTTTTCCACACCTCTCCTATGGTAAAATTGCCTCTTGCCTTAAGTCCGCTTACCTCTCCGTTCTGCCACGCCTCAGGAAGGGCAGGAAGGAACCGAACCGTACCTGTATGAGATTGTATCAGCATCTCGGCCACACCGGCTGTGAGACCGAAATTACCGTCGATCTGCCATACTCTGCCGCCGCCTGCGCCCATCATCGTCTCACCCCCGCCTGAGCCGTGGGAATCAAACAGGTTATACTGAAGGCCGGAGGTATTTCCTCCTATGAGATTGTTCAGCACCTTATAGGCATTGTTTCCGTTTCCGGTTCTTGCCCAGAGATTGATCTTATTCGCCTTGGACCATCCGGTAGAATAAAAGCCCCTCTCTGTCAGTGACTGAATGGCTGCATCCATATATTCCTGATTGTCATAGTTGATCAGGGTTCCCGGATACAGCCCTACCAGGTGGGAGGCATGGCGGTGCTCACCGGGATGCCCTACCCACCAGCCGCTGTTGGGCACTGCAATCTCTGCCAGCTCCCCTGCCTGGGCAAAGGATTTATTGTGTCCGTTTACCAGTCCTACCCTGGTTTCCTCATACCATTCCTTAATACCGCCGGTCTGATTGATATTGATGGGATCCAGCTTTTCCAGCTTCTCCTCCCAGGAACTGATCAGGCTTTCCTCTTCTCCCAGAAGCCTTCCTGCCTGAATACATTCGTGATACAATTCCCAAACCAGGGACTGGTCATAGGTAGTGCCTATGGCAGTAGGCCCCTGCTCCTCAGACAGGCTGGGCGCCACCACCAGACGGCTCTCTCCGTTATAAGCAGATGTCTCATCATCGATAACCTGATAAGAGGAGGTCCACAGGTAATGATCCCAGAACAGGGCTGCCTCCTTCATGATGGGATAAATGACAGTCCTCAGATATTCCAGATCCTGTGTAAATTCATAATGCCACCACAGATTCTGTATTGCCCAGGCTGCCACGGTAGGATTCCACCCATATTCCTGATGATTGGTAGGCGCTGTCATGCCAAAGGGATTATTTTCCGTATGGACCGTAAATCCTGTGTGGTTTACGGTGGCATCCTCAATGCCGTGGACACGCTCTGCAGTCAGCCTTCCCGGCTCCCTGAGGCTTTCCATATAATCCACCATGGTTACGCCTACCTCCGCCAGGTTGGTCACATACACCGGCCAGTAGTTCATCTGTACATTTACATTAAAATGATAATCTCCTGTCCATGCTGCCGCCCCTACCGTCCAAAGGCCGACCAGGTTGCTGGGAAGCACTCCCCTGGAGCCTGCAATAGAGAGATACCGTCCGTATTGGAAGGACAACACCTCCAGATAGGTGGAATAATCACCGTTTCTGTAGCTGTCCATCAGCCTGTCTGTGGGCACATCGGGAATACGCTCTCCCAGATCCAGGCTGACACGGTCAAACAGCTCCTGATGGTCTTCCAGATGGCGGTTCAGAAGCTCCTCATAGGCCATATCCCCACAGGCCGCAGCCCTGCCGTCCACCACTGCCTGCAGATTCTTTGCCGTATCCCTGTATGTAGGATAATCATTCAGATAATCTGTTTCAGCCGCCATAATGACCAGAATGCTGTCCGCATTTTGTACATGGTATACATTTTGGGTGGTATCCGCAGTAATGGTTCCCCCTGTGGGAACAATCTTCATGGTGGCGCGGAACTTCAGGTGATTATCATTTACCTGCCCTGCAATGGTATATGTATTGCTGCCCGGATCCAGGCTGATCTGTCTGGTCAGCCCATCATTATTCAGGCTCATACTGATGTCAACGCTTAGCTTGCCAGCCCCGGAGGCAGTGAGCTGCGTCACCATCACATTGTCCGGATAGCTGACAAAATGCTCTCTCCTATAGGTAATCTTCCGATATTCAAACTCTGTGGAGGCGATACCGGTCTGGAGATCCAGCTCTCTCCGGTAATTTTTTATATTACTGTCGGTGATTCCCATGGGCGTATAATCCAGCCAGATGTCCCCAAAATCCTGATAGGTTCCCTTGTTGACATTATTCAGACCGGGAAATCTTATGGCAGCTCCCATTCCATATCCGCCCAGAGCTGGGTCATCATTGAATACGTTTGTGCTTTTGTCATCCAGCAGTTGTCGATATTCCTCTATTTCCTCCGCTGTATAGGCAGTGGATTTCAGGCCGAACTCATAATTCGGCCTGTTGGGCGATGGGCCCCCCGTCCAAAGTGTCTTTTCATTAAAATGGATCCTTTCCCTGGAGATTCCCCCAAAGATAAGATTTCCCAGGGTGCCGTTTCCCAAAGGCAGGGACTGCTGCATCCAGTCCCCGCCTCCGCCTCCGCCTGTATTCACATTCGCCGGGCTGTCATACCACAACTTCATATTTTCATTCATTGTCTCGGGGGCCGTCTGCTTCGTCCCAGCCGCACAGACCTTGGCCATATGCTGCCCCGGATCGGATAAGATCAGTACCGCAGCCCCCAGGCCTGCCATACATCTTTTGGCCCATCCTGCTTTCTTTCTCCTCATTACCTTCCTCCTGCTATACTCTTATTTTCCTGTATTATTTATGATACCTCTGCTGAAACATGGTGAGCATCTTGGCACACTCTGCCCTGGTTGCCTGTCCCTTGGGATCCAGACGGAAGGAGGTCTGCGCAGCATCATTTGGCTTGCCTGTGATCATCTCCACTGCGGTTGCCCACTGCATGAAGCCAACTGCCCATCCGCTCACCCGGTTTACATCCGTAAAACTGTCCAGCGCCTTCCTGTCACTGATATCATAGCCCTGTACCTTGGCAAACAGGTTCAGCATCTTGGCAATCTGCTCACGGGTAATGTTGTCATTCACACCGTAATTGCCGTCTGAGTATCCCTGTACAATATCTCTGGAATTGGCCCAGATAACGGCCTTGCTGTAGTACTGCCCCTCCTTTACATCCTTGAACCTGCCCTGGAAAGTAATCTCCGGCTCTCCTGCCATACGGTAGAGCACCGTTGCGAACATGGCCCTGGTCAGGTTTCCATCCGGTCGGAACAGCTTCGTACCGGAGATCCCGTTCATGATGCTGTTCTCATAAACATACTTAATATTCTCATACTTCCAATGACCGGAAATCACCTCCACATCCTCAAAAGGCCAGGGAGCAGGAGTGACTGCAGCCTCCTTTTCCTTCAGTCCATCCACTGCTGCTGTCAGATCTGCAATGGCCTGTGCCAGCTGTGCCTTCGTGGGTGCCTCTGCCCTCAGCAGCTCCTCTGCTGCTGAGGCCCGGTCCTGTACTGCCTTTACTGTAGTATCGGTATACTTATCCTCCGCAATTTTTTTCTCCGCCAGGGTAATCAGCTCCCGGAGCTGCTTCCTCTCTGCTTCCGTGTTTTCGACTGCCCTGGTTTCAATGATCAGGGCTTCCGATGCAGCGGATCTGTTGCCGGACATATCCACTGCCGTCACTGTAATCCGGTATTGGCTGCCTGCCTCGAGATCACTGAGGGTAAAGGAGGACTCATCCACATTGACAGTGGCGCCTGCAGCTTCTCCGGCTTTTTTATAGGTCACCTCATAATGCTTCAGCCCCATATTGTCTACAGAGGGCCGGAAACTGATGACAGCCTCATTCCCGCTGACCGAAACCGCCCTTAATCCCATGGGTACGGTAGGCGCCTGAGTATCATGGAATACAACCTCCCCGGTCTCACCGAAAACCTGCAGCTCTACGATGTGGTTGGTGCTGCCTCTGTTGCTGCCGTTCATATATACCCTTACATATCTGGCTTCAAAACGGCCTCCGCTTTCCGGCTTCTCCCGGTCGGCGCTTTCATCCAGCCACTTTACCTGGGAGTCATACACCTTCAGCGATTTTCCGGCTTCTTCCTCTGGGTAGCTTTGATCCGTTCCCAGGGGAAGCGTATGTCCGTCTGTCTGTCCATTTCCCTCTCCCGGCCAGCTTCTTGCCGCGTCCCTGTTGGCATTCCAAAGCACCAGGGTATTATCTGCCGGAAAATTGCTGTCCGGGGAGATCAGCACCACCGTATCGTTATACTGGCGGCTGTCTGCCCAATAGCGGTAGAGCTTGACCTCCTCCACCTTTTGAATTCCCCCCAGATCCACCTGCAGCCAGTGGGCGCCGCCTCCATTGCCGCCGGGATCGGAATAGTTGCTTCCGCTGATGTTTCCGTCTACCGCATGGATAGCCCTGTCGCCGCTGGTATTGGCTGAGAAGCTCAGGCTCTGGTTGAGCGCCAGATTTTCCCTGACCCCTTCTGCTGCCGGATCACTCAGATCCATCTCATATTCACTGTCTGCCACATATTCCAGATCGGAGATTCTCAGCTCTGCCCATCCATTGCAGGCCACAGTGATCCTGGCCGTGCCAGTGGAGGGATCAAAGCTGACTGCAGGCGTGCTGTACTGCGGCTCCTGATCTGTATCGGGCTGCTGCCCTCTCACTACCGTAACCACAGGCCTTTTCGCCAGCCTGGTCAGCTCAAAGACGGTATCCCGAAGGGCATTGTCTGCGGGAGACTGCTGATTCTCAGCAGGATCGGCGTTTACTACGTTCAATTCTCCCATATATCTGTATACGGACAGCTTGCCTGAAATAGTCCCCTGGCCGGGTGCAATGCTTCCTGCCCAGCTCCACCCCTGGGGATTGTCAAAGACATGTGTATCCTTGTCGACCCTGTAATTATTCAGTGTCAGGCCTATGGATGCCCCATCCTCTGCCTCCTTTAAAATAAAGAAGGTATGGGGCTTCAAAGCAGCTTTTATCCTAGCTCCCTCTGCTCCCTCCAGGGGCAGGATGGCCGTCTGTTCCTGGTTCGTATTGACTTTGCTGTTGTACACATACCAGCTGCCGTTTTTTTCCTGGGCAAAGGCATCACCTTCATATTCCTTTCCATACAGCTGCTGGAAATATTTGATCCTGGCCTGCCCATTCAGCACAGAATCTCCTGACGCCAAAAGAGCCGGAGCTGTGGTGAGCCCTGCCTCATCTGCCATCTGTGACAGACGGCCTGCTGCCTCCTCCCTGGTTTCCACGGCCAGCACAGCAGGTATCAGCCCATAACGTCCTGTTTCATAGAGGTTGACACCGGTCTGGGTTCCCGCAGTCCCGGAATAAATATCCTTGCTTCCCAATCCTCCATGGATCATAACCTTGGTCTCCCGCAGGATTTCTTCCCTTGTGGGAGCAGGATTTTCAATAAAATAACGAAACAGCGGAGCGATCACATGGGTATAGGCCGGACTGTTGGTATTTTCCACACCATATACCACCTCCGGGAACTCAAAGGTGTATATGACACCGCCTCCCAGATAGGTACTCAGCATCTGCGCCCCGATCAGGGCCTCAGGCACACCGCAGAGCTTCTGCCAGCCGGAATAGCTGCCGCTGCTCTCCCAAAGCTTTGCATATCCCTTATTTGACCAGAACCAGGTATCCGACAGCATGCCCCAGCCGCCGGTATAGCCTGCCAGCCAGTGTCCCTGATGGTAGCTGGCGGTCTCCAGATCATCCGCGCCGGCACTGGTATTCTTATACAGCATGAAACAGGATTCCCCATACTTTTCCAATGCTTCCTTCCAGGCCGCATTGGTGAAGGAGCGTTCCACATATCCGCCATGATCCTGATCTGCCCATATAAAGTAGCCGCCGAAGCGATGGGCAATCTCCAGTTGGGCCGCACTGTTCCTGGCCACTGCATCCGCATAGCCGGACCAGTAATTTTCCGTATTCAGCGTCCCCTGCATATTGGGATACATCCGGTACATCAGATCCAGCCATCCCAGATCCATATACCGGATAGGATACCAATGGGCCCCTCCGGGTACTGCCGATGCACTGATGCCTAAAAGGATGGCAGGAGTATCATTTTCATAGGCAATCTGCAGCCCATGCTCATGGAATGCCTGCACATAGGCCTGTCCGATATGCTCAGGAGAAAACTGCCTCAGATTATTGGTATGTAAAAGCAGGGTGGTATACCCCTTCAGATCCTCAGGAATCGCCCTGCACCGTCCTGAAACCGTGTTGTAGCCCTGCAGCGTAGGCTCTGTCTCCTGTCCAATAGCATATACATCATCGGAGTAGGCAGTGGCAACCATCATGGGATTTCCTGCATTGATCTCCCTGCGCCGGCCCTCTGTCTCCTGGATATCTTCTTCATTTCTGTACCCATAGACACCCAGCTCCATGAACTTCACGGAATTGTCCGCAGCGCCCGCATCCTGCGTATACACCCTGACATATCTGGCATTTTTCACTGTTCCCAGATCTGTAGCACCCAGGCCCTTATCCCTGGAGTAGTCCATGTAAAACCACTGTCCGCCCATAGGCTCCACGTAGGTTTCCGATGCCTCCGGCGCCGGCACGCCCTCCGGCAGTCCTGCCCCGGTCTGATAATACACTACATATGCATCTGAAAAATCCTCCTCATTGGCTATGACCACGGCTGTTTTTCCATAGGTGATCTTGGTGCCTGGCAGGGTATTGTCACTGGCTGTGGCAGTTCCCCTGTAATTCTGCCGCTTGAGATTAATCACCTCAATCGGATAGGATGCCCCCAGATCCAGCTGGATCCACACATCCGTCCCTGACACAGCGGCCCCGTTTTCCGTATAGCCCTCCCAGGTGCCATTGCTGTTTTTGCTTCCGCTTTCATTCAAAGTAAGGCAGTATTTATCCCCATCGGTGAGATATTCCGGATTGGTGATACTGCCGCTGCTGGCAGAAATACCTGTCCTGCCCTTCGCCAGATTTACCAGCGGAGTTTCCTTTGGGCCTGCTGCATCTGCCCGCATCCCTGCCAGCAGCATGAGCGCGGGCAGAGCCAGAGCCATGCCCAGCGCCCTGAGACTCTTCCCCAAATGAAGGCCTGTGCCTTCCTCTCGTCTACGCATCCTTTTTCCTCCTTTACGATCATATAACCTGATAAAATGTATACTCAGATTTTTTATTTTCTTGATTGGCTGTCCTGGTTGTTTTTCAGCACCACCTTCAGCACAGTATCTGTCTTGTCCGGCAGCGGATAGGTGAAGACCGGATTTTCCCCAAAGGAAACAAAGGCCACATCATCATACAGAGCCGTATTCCATGCCTCACCCCTGTTCATCTCCGTTCCGTCTGCCAGATAATACACGGTATCCAGTCCCTCCGGCTCGATACCGTACAGGGGAAGGGAACCCAGGGGAGTTTCGTATACATGGGCATAGATCACCTCACCTTTCTGGGTATACCTCCCCCACTCGGGCTTTGGCAGGCTGCAGATGCCGCAGCCATAGATGCTCTCCCCATTCCTGTCCATCCAGCGGCCGATTTCCTCCAGAATAGAGATGCTTTTCTCTGGAACCCTGCCTCTGGCATCCGGGCCGATATTCAGGATCATATTCCCTCCCTTGCTGACGCACTCCACCAGCTTGCGGATCAGCATGTCTGCGGGCTTGTACTGATCATCAAAATTACAGTAGCACCAGTGATTATTCATAGTGGCGCACAGCTCCCAGGGAATCATCTCTCCTTTTTGATCCCGCACCCCACCGGGAGGAATGATCTGCTCCGGGCTGGCAAAATCACCGCTGTAAATGCTGGGATTGTCAGTAACAATACTTCCATGATTGTCTCCCGCACCCTCCAGGCGGTTATCCAGGATGATATCCGGCTGGTACTGCCGTACCATCCTGATCAGCTGGGAGGCACGCCATCTCTCCCCGCACATATCATCATAAGAAAAATCAAACCACATCAGATCCAGTCTGCCATAGCCTGTCACCAGCTCCTTGACCTGCCCGTGCATATAATCCAGATAGCGGTCAAAGTCGATCTCTTCCTCCTTGTATTCTTCTCTGTTCCTCATGGGATGCTGGCGGTCCCCATACTTTGGAAAATCAGGATGATGCCAGTCTATAATGGAAAAATACAGTCCGACCCTTAAGCCCTCCTGCCTGCAGGCATCCACAAATTCTCTGACCAGATCGCGCCCGGCCTTGGTATTGGTGGCCTTATAATCTGTCAGCGCCGAATCGAACAGACAAAAGCCGTCATGATGCTTTGCGGTAAGCACTGCATATTTCATTCCTGCCCTTTTTGCCAGTCGCGCCCACTGTACCGGATCATAGTCAACAGGGTCAAACTCCCTGAAATATTTCCCATATTCTTCTACCGTCATTTCCTTTTCCGACATCACCCATTCCCCGCATGCCGGAATGGAGTACAGGCCCCAATGAATAAACATACCGAACCTTGCCTCCATAAACCACTTCGTTCTCTCCCTGATCTCCTGATTCATCCCTGCACTCCTCTATTCTCATTCATCTCACAGACCCTGCCCCCATTCAGACGGCTTTCCTCCGCAGCCAGAGCCATCAGATGGCTCTCAACAGACTCCCGGGCCGCACTGACGCTCTCTCTGCCTCCTCCTGAAGAAATCAGATCCACAAAATCCTTCATCATGGAAACATCGCTTCCGCTGTGTCCTCCCTTGGGAACCTTTAATTCTGTGACCACCCTCCTGCCCGATGCAAAATCCTCAAGCACGATCCGGTTTTCCTCCATATTTCCTCTGATCTGACCTCTGGTGCCCATCAGATTGATGACTCTTTCACACCTTGCAGTAAAGGCACACATGGTCAGGCTGGCCGTTACCCCGTTTTCAAATTCCAGATTGACCACCTGATGATCCACCACATCATTATCACATCTGTAGACACATCTTCCGTAGGGTCCCTCCTGCAATGCCTGCAGCAGGGATGCCCTGTCCTGCTTCAGGCTTACTACCCTGGCAAAGGTTCCCCCTTTTTCTTCCATATCCTCCAGATAAAACCGGGGCGCAAAATATGGACATTCCTCCCGATGTCTGCAGCCCTCCAGACAGTTTGCAGGAGCGTTTTCCGGCGCATTTTCCTTTTTAAAATGTGTCAGACCGCCAAAGCTGCTGATGCGTCTGCAGGAGCTGCCTGCCAGCCAGAGCAGGATATCCATATCATGACAGCATTTCTGCAGGATCATGGGGCTGCTCAGCCTCCTGCTTCTCCAGTTCCCACGCACAAAGCTGTGCGCCATATGCCAGTAGCCCACGCTTTCCATATGCTGGATATCCACCAGCTCCCCTATGGCACCCTCCTCCAGCAGTCTGTGAATCTCTCTGAAAAAGGGCGAATATCTGAGTACATGGCAGATGCTGAATACAGGCCTGTATTCAGCCGCCATTTTTCCGATCTCCTCCAATTCCGATCTGTCCGGCGATATGGGCTTCTCACACAGAATATGATAGCCCCTTTCCGCCGCCATTTTAATAGCCTGATAATGCATCTGATCCTGGGTGCATATGAGCACACAGTCTGCCATTCGGGGGCGTTCCAAAAGCTTTTCCCAGGAATCGGCCGTATCTGCCGATTTCACTCCATGAAGCCTCCTGAACTCCTCACGCCTGTCCTCCCTTGGCTCAGCCACCCCAACAAATTTTAGCTCATTGGGATAATCCAGGGCATAGGAGGCATATGCCTCTGCCCCCCTCTGCCCTGCTCCCAGTAAAATAGCTGTTACCTTTTTCATGTCTCCCTTTCCTCCTTTCCGGGCCTGCCTATCCTTTGACAGCCCCGCCTGACAGTGCCTCAATAAAATATTTGCTGAAGCAGCTGAACAGAATCAGGGGCGGCAAAAGAATGACCACAATGGCCGAAAACATACCGTTGTAATTTGTCGAAAAAGCCGTCTGGAACTGGGCCAGGATGGCAGGAACGGTCTTCAGTTCCTTGGTAATAAGCACCATGGAGGCCCAGTAATATTCATTCCAATAATTCATAAAGGCCAGCATGGCCGCCGTCAGTATCCCCGGCCTGGCAATGGGGAGCATGATCCGCAGAAAGGTCTGGGTGTAGCCGCAGCCGTCAATCTTGGCTGCCTCCTCCAGCTCTGCGGGTATGGTTGCAAAATAGTTGCGTATGACCATAAAGCTCACCGCGATGCCGCTGCAGGTATAGATCAGCACCAGGCCTCCATGGGAATCATTGAGCTTCAGGGTATTGATCAGGTTATAAACCGGAAAGGTCATGGCTGTAGGCGGTATGAACAGGGTAGACATAAGCATGGCGCTGATGATGCCCTTGCATCTGAACTGCATCCTGGCCACTACATATGCTGCCATGGAGATCATAATGATACTCAGCGCCACAGACAGGCCTGCCACCTTAAAGCTGTTGAAAAAGTACTGAAGGATATTCATATCCCTGAAAACCCCTATATATCCTTTCAGATAAATCTCACCGGGCAGGGTCAGGCCGGGTTCAGCCAGAGGATCCTTTTTCAGGGACGAGACAGCCACCCATACTACCGGAAACAGAGAAATAAAACAGAGAAACAGCATGGCAATGCTGCAGACTGCCTTCCCTGCCGCTCCCACACCTGCCGCAGCCTCCGTTTCCGCATTCCTTCTTTTTTTCATCATGGCTCTACCTCCTCCTTTCTTCCTTCCGATCCCGGAAGATCAGGTTAATGATCAGCACCAGCAGAAGCCCCCCTGCAATCTGGATGGTACCCACCGCATTCGCCCTGGCATATTGGGCCCTGGGGCTTACCACTGCCAGCTCCCGAATAATAAAGCTGATGCTCTTGGTTCCCGCCGCACCGTTTGTCAGGAAGAATACCTCATTATAGAGGATAAAGCCTGCAGAAACAGAAAGAATGCTGATTGTTTTGAGAGTACTTTTTATCAGGGGAAGGGTAATATATCTGTCCAGTCTCCAGCCCTTAGCCCCATCCAGAAGCGCCGCTTCTCTGATTTCGGCCGGAATCGCTGAAATCTGTCCCAATACCATGATCATATTGGTTCCCGCAAAAAAGATATAGGCACAGGTCAGGGCCACCATATTCCACCCGGGCATCACCAGAATGTTTTCCTGAAAGGACGGATTGAACAGCTTGATGATCTGGTTGACCACTCCATACTTTGGATTATATATCTGCAAAAAAATCAGGCCCATGGCAGCAGATGAAATAATATTGGGGATTACATAAATATTTCTTGCCAGCTTCCAGCCCCTGCATTTTTTTGAAATGACCAGGGCCGCGCCAGCAGCAATAGGTACCTGTACCAGCAGGCCGCACAGGGCCCATATACAGGAATTTTTCAATGCCTCTTTAAAATAAGGATATTTTGTAAAAATATAGATGTAGTTATCAAACAACTGGGACAGGGGATAGATCTGCATATCATTCAGATTGGTGTAGTCCCATTTTGCAAAGGAACTGATAATCACCATCAAAATAGGATACAGATAAAAAACAGAAAAGCAGATTAATACAGGCAGCAGAAATACAATAATAAATATGCCCTGTCTGATACCAGGCTGCCTGTTTCCGGTCCTTGCATTCATAAGCATGCTCCTTTCCTCCTTTTTCCGGCTGCATCATGTATAAAAGAAGCTGTCCGAAAAACGAGTCTCCCGTTCTCAAAACAGCTTCTTTCTGCTTCCACCTCTTAGCCGATAAGACCAATCAATTCATTTTTCAACTCTTCAAACTTAGCGTCTATATCTGTTCCTGAAACTGTGGATTCTATCAGCTTATTTCCAATAGCATTTGCAATATCCGATCCCCACACCGCATCCAGAGTAGGTACTACATTTTGTGCTGCATTTGCCTGCGCGCATGCCTCTGCCAGTAATTTTGTCTTATCATCTGCATCTGCTACCAGCGCATTTAAGTCCAGTGTGGTACTGCAGGGGTTTGCGCCAACCTCTTTAAAGATCCTTGTCTGTACCTCATCACTGGTCATGTACTTTACAAACTCAAGAGCCAGTGCCTCTTTTTCCGCACTCATACCCGCTGCGATGGTGATCCCGCCGGATGCTGAGGAGAGGGAAACGCTGCCGGGGAATATGGTAGATCTGATGTTGGTAATGTCCTCAAATCCGCCTGCTGCCCAAACCCCGTTAAAGAATACCGCAGATTTTTCCTGATTGAAATCTGCCCCCCAGTCGTTTGCGCCGTCAGAAGCGTCAGCACTTGCATTGGCAGATCCGTTCTTCTGATCCATCGCTGCAACAGTCTTAAATGCCTCTGCAAATTCCGGTGCATTGACTGCCTCCTCTGTCAGAGCGCCTGTCAGCATCTCTCTACCTGCCTCAGTGGTTCCCAGGATGGCATTGAAGCATCTTGCGGAGCCCTGTCCTGCACCATAGGCATAAAGGTCTGTCCCCATGGCCCTTACTGCTTCCATAGCCCCATCGAAATCCTCCCATGACTGCCAGGTATTGGGATCAGCGGCGCCTGCATCCTTCAGGATCTTGTCATTATACCAGTACCCCAGTGTAAGAAGCTGATCATGTACAGTGTAAATCCTGCCTCCTACATCATTCTGCGTATAGTTGATCCCCACATTGGCCTGAATCCCCTGTTCATCAATATAGGGCTTCATATCAACCAGCAGGTTCTGGCTCATAGCTGCCAGGGATACGGAGTTTCCTGCCAGGTCGATCATATCCGGATAGCTTCCCCCTGCCACACTGTTCTCAACCACGCCTTTAATATCCTCGCTGGGAATAGCCTTAAACTCAACGTTTCCGGTTGCATAGGTCTTGGCAAAGTCATCATAGATCTCTCTCATGACCGCTGCCGGCGCCCACTCACTGGCATCATGATAATAACCATGATAAAATTCCAGAACCTCCTTTTTCCCGCTGTCTGCAGCTTCCTCTGCCGGCGCCTCTGTGTCTGCCGGCGCCTCTGACTGCACCGGTGTCTCTGTGTCTGCCGACACCGCAGTCCCTGAGCTTCCGCAGCCTGTGATCGCGGCTCCGGCTGCCATTACTGCTGCCATCAGCAGGCTGACAAAACGTTTTTTCATGATAAACAACCTCCCTGTTCCGTTTTTCTGATGTTAGGATATCATGTTAAAACCTTTTACTCTATGGAGGCAATTTACTGTTTTCATGCAATATTTTTCCCGGTACTGTATTTCAGCCCAAATTTTGTGATTTTTTTATCTGTTTAGTTGTTTTACGAACCTTTCTTCATCTATTTTGCCCAACATCACATCCATAATGTGGTTTTGGAAGCTTTCAATCTGCCGGCTGCTCCAAAGGTTGCTGGGTACCTCTATGATACGGTCTGCGCTGCGGATTGCCTCCGCAGCCTGATACATAATGGGGAGGCTTTCCCTGTAATCCTCCAGACGAATATTGGGATTGGCGGGCATCTGCCCTGTTTCCAGAAGAATTCTTTTTTGTACCTCTTCGCTAAGCATATATTTCAGAAATTTTATGCTGGCCTCTATCCGTCTGGCATCCCCTGTATTTCCTGCAATATAACCCACTCCGGCCGAGACGCAGGACAGGGTTTTCCCGTCCTTTCCGGGAAACACGGCATATTTTACCGAAATATCACTGCCGATCAGGGCACTGGCCCATACTCCATTGATATACATTGCCACCCTGCCGCTGTTGAACATGCCGACAACGTCCCTGTACCCGTAATTTTCCCCTGTATCCAGGCCATATTGATACAGCCGTTCCATAGTTTCCAGCACGGGCCGGTAATCCTCCGCTGTAAGATCCATGTGATGAGGCTCCACAGTCCTCCCCCAGCCGCCGTCGCCATCAGCCAGCAAAGCCTCTGCCAGATAAATACTGCTTTCCTGAGTGATCTGAATGGGTACTACTGACTGGCTGCCCGATTCCGACCATTCTCTGATTCTGTCACAGGCTGCAATAAATTCCTCCCAGGTCACAGGCTGCCTCTCAATGCCTGCCTGCCGGAAAATCTCTTCATTATACCAGTAGCCGCCTGCCAGCAAAAGCACATCGGAAACTGTATACAAATGACCATCCTGGCTCCAATAGCTTATATTCTCCGGGGCAATGCTCTCTGCAAACTCCTGATCCCTCTCTATATAAGGGAGCAGATCCACCGCCTTCTCCCTCTCCCGCATAAATTGGTATACGTCGTTCTTCCCATAACCGCTTGTAAATACCAGGTCAGGCACCTTGCCCACGGACAGCATATCTTCCATTTTATTGATCACTTCCTCCGGCGAGGGCATGGATACCAGATTCAGCTTCACCTGGGGATAAAGTTTCTCAAAATCCTGATAGATCCTGCGCATCCGCACATGATCCTCTTCCATTGTCCCCCAGCCGTGAATCAATGTGATCTCTGTCTGTTCCTCCTTTTCCTTTTCACAGCTTCCCAAAAAGCAGCAGGCAGCCAGCAGCAGAAAAAGAAATATCCTTCTTCTCATTTTTTCATCTTCTCCATACGGGCATATTCTTTGGGCGGACAGCCTGTATACTTTTTAAACACCTTGGAAAAATAGGCCGTATCTTCAAATCCTGTCAGGTCAGCAATTTCGTAAATTTTCTTATCTCCTTTTTCCAACAGCCTTCTGGCCTTTTCAATGCGAAGGGAATTGATGGTATCAAAAAGATTTTCCCCTGTCTTCATTTTATAAAACCGGCTTAAATACCCAGGGCTGAAATGGACTGCCTCAGCCACCTCCAGCAGGGTAACCTTCTCTGTATAGTGCCTGTGGATATATTTTCTGATATCATCCAGTACGTTATCAGACTCCAGGGAGCTGTCTGCAAACTGCGGCTGGAGGATAATGCCTTCCCTACGTTCCTCCGCATACTCAGTCAGTGCTTTATAAATCTCCCTTTGATCCCCCCACTGCCCATAGATCCTGCTGCATATGATCCGGGGCTCCTCTCCCAAAAAATTTCTGCACAGATTTCTCAGCTTTTCACAGCCCAAAATCACATCCTCAGAATTGCTGATGCCCTTGAGGGAAAGAATCAGCCCTTCTTCCTCTGACAGCCCATTCATGGGACGATAATCAAAGGCAGAAAATGCATATTGGTAAAACTGCCTGAGCCTGTCCATATTTTTATCCATTCTCATCAAAACCATCCGATAGCAGACCATCTCCTCGCTCTCATAACGCTGCTGAAGCCTTTGAATGGCAGCGGGAATCTCCTCCAGGGCAGAGGTCTTTACAATATAATCGCTGACCTTATATTGTATGGCCTTGTGGGCATAATGAAAATCAGCATAGGCCGTCAGGATGATCACTTCCGTCTTAAGCCGGTTCCTGAAAATATATTCTGCCACCTCCAGACCGTCTACCAGAGGCATCCTGATATCCACTATCACAAGATCGGGCAGTTCCTCATCCATCTTCTCCAACAGATCCCGCCCATTCTCAGCAGAATAAATCAGCCTGCATCCCAATTCCTCCCATGGGATGAGCTTTTCCAATCCTTCCCTGACATAGGGCTCATCATCAGCAATCATTACTCTTAACATATCATTTCTCCCATTTTCCAACGGAATCATGTTCCAACGGTATAAAAATTACAGCCCTGGTTCCTCTGCCGGGCCGGCTATCCACCTGCACACCGGCCTCATCCCCATAAACCACATGAAGCATCTGCCTGGTATTGGCCAGTCCGATATGGGTATGCTTATTGTCAGCCTCCCTATGCTCCATATCTGACACATCAAATCCCACACCGTCATCCTCCACCTGGATCCATAGCCTTCCCTCTGATTCTCTGACCTCAATGCGGATGCTCCCCCTGTCCGGCTTTGGCTCCAGTCCATGGGAGACTGCATTCTCTACCAGAGGCTCCACTGTCAGCCGAGGGATTTTGCAGCTTTTCAGCTCCTCACTGCAGCAAATTTCATAGCTTATCTTCCCTGCATATCTTTCACTTTGCAGATACAGATAGAACTCAATCAATTCCATTTCCTCTGAAAGGGGAATCAGCATCTCTCCCTCCCTGAAGATCTTTCCCTGTATCAGCCTGGCGAAGGCAGACAGAAGCTTCTGGATCTCCGCATCCCCTCTCAACCCGGCCTTCATGCCTATCATGGTGAGAATATTAAACATAAAATGAGGATTGATCTGGGACTGCAGATACCTCATCTGAGATCTGGCCGCAAGAATCTGCTTCTCATAAACCTGGGTTATCAGCACCTGTATCTGATCTGCCATTTCATTAAAAAGCAGGCTGATCTCATGAAATTCCCGGGTGTTAAACTCTCTCATCCTGACATCGAATTTCTCATTCCCGAACTTCTTAATATCCTCTCCCATTTCCTGAAAGGGCCTTGTCAGCCTCCTGGACAGGGTAAACACAGTTGTGCCGGCAGCTCCCAATACCAGCAGCAGAACAAGACAGAAGGGCCGCAGCATAGACTGGATGGAATCATAGATCACATCCTTTCTGACCGCAACCCTGCTCTCCACTCCAAATCCGCTCTTTATGATATGAAATACCTGATTTTTTCCTCCGATCAATGCCTCCCCCGACTGTCCCCCTGCCCTCTCCAGCAGCTGTTCGGCATTATCCTTTCCTTCTTTATTAGAGAAGAGAAGCTGCCCCTGTCCTCCCGTCACAAGCCAGATGTGTTCCGGATATTCCTCAAGCCTTCCGAACAGTGTATCCACTGCCGCCTTGCCTATAGAAAATACGCCGCTTCCCATCGGCAGCATATTCTCATCATAAATCCAGATGCAGAGATACACGTTTTCATCCTGTACCTGATACAAAAACTCCTCTCCGCTCTGCCGAAAACAACGGTCGATCTCCTCATGCCGGCGGCTGCCTATGGCTTCATCCTCCACCGTTCCCGGATAAAACCGACTGCTGATCCATTCTCCCTCCTGGTTAAAAAGATATACACTGTCCACAAATGGATAAGCGGCATCTATAATATTCCCTTCGGAAAATAAACCGGTGCAGCTTTTCAGCTGCTCCTGGGCTTCCTCCCTATCATAATAGGCATTCTCATCCATCCCCTTCAGAAAATGCTCTATGGCGGAGTTGTGACGGAAGGAAATCACCATCTCCTCCAACTGCTGCATCTTTATTTGAAATTGACCATTGACATTCTCCAAATAAAACTTCATATCGGAATAGGCCTGTCTGGAAAAATTTTGAATAGAGAATACGATCTGCGCAAGGCCCAAAACCAGAACAGAGCTGATACAGGCAAGCACCATCATGACTGTCAGCTCTGTCCGAAAAGCCTTACGCTTTCTTATTTTTTTTCTTCTCATCCCTTTATCATTCCCATTCTGCCATCAGATCCCCCTGCCGTGATTATGGCAATCATATAGAATCTCTCCTAATTAAATTAATTATATACTTTTTTAAATGATATAAAATGAAATATATTAACCTTATCCTCCATATCCTTGTATTTTATTGATGTAAACCGAGTCTTTCTGCCCCTTTTCAGGCTTCCCCTATCAGTGTCAGGATATCCATAGGGTGGTCGGCAAACACCCTGCCGCCGGCTCTTTTCTGTTCCTCCCTGTTACGGAATCCCCAGGTCACTGCAATGCAGTCCATCCCGGCATTCCTGGCGGTCTCAATATCCACCTCTGAATCTCCCACATATACGCTGCGCTCCCTGCTGCTTCCCAGCCTCCGCAGCGCCTCCTCCAGGGTATCAGGGGCGGGCTTTCTGCATATCCCCTCCTTTTCTCCTATGGCAACAGGGATAAATTCCCCGAAATAAAGCTGATTCAGCTCCTGTACGGCATCATAATACTTGTTGGAAACGATGGCCATCCTGTACCCCCGCCTTTTTAATTCAGACAGCAGTTCCGGGATATGAGGATAGGGTCTGGTTCTATCGTTGCAATGCAGGGCATAATGCTCCCTGAAGGTCTGAAATACCTCTTCAAAGCCCTGATCCATCCCATCTGCGGCCAGCTCCATCAGCCTCCGCACTCCATTTCCCACAAACCCTCTGATCTCCTCCAACGTCCTTCCGGGCATGCCTGCCCCCTCCAGTGCAAAATTTACGCTGCCGCACAGGTCCTCCAGTGTATTCAGCAGCGTTCCGTCCAAATCAAAAATCACTGTATCATATCTTCTCATATTTTCCCTCATTCAACACCAAAGACTGCCGTAAGACCTCTGCTGTCTGCAAAACAATACAGCACAGCTGACAGCTGCTCCCCGGTAATCTTATTATAATTCTATCCTACAGACATTTAAACCAGATTAAAACAGTATGAATAAGATGCATAAAATCACCCACAATTCCCATTGAAAAACCATCTTCTTAATGTTAAAATATACAATAAAAGAAAGGCAAAATAAAAAACTAAGGAAAAGGCTATGAAAACATTAAAACGAATCATCTATTCACTTTTAGGACTTCTTCTCACCTCTGTGGTTGTACTGGCAGGCTTTATTCTTTATGCCGAATACAGCGGCCGGTCCTTTTCACCCATCCCGGACGATCTTTGGGCGAAATCCGGCGGATCTGCTAATGATTCCCGTCTTACATACGATGAACACGGTAATCTGGCAGAACTGCCGAAGGGAATGTCTGCTGCAGCCAGTGATGCAGAGGGGGGCACAGAATCATCCCGGCCGGCAGCTTCTTCTGATACTCCGGCCCCTCTCTCCGATGGAACCTCCACAGATACAGCAGTTGTACCTGCTGCGGAATCCATTGCGCCTATGCCTGCCCCCTCTGACAACGGCACGGCATCCTCAGAGCTTGAGTTTCATTACATCATGGATATGGGGTCTAATCTTTTCCATTATGAAACCTGTGACTATGCAGCTAATATAGCAGACGAAAATTATTCAGCCAAAACTACCACAAGGGACAAAATTATAAATGCAGGCTATGAAGCCTGCCCTAACTGCAATCCATAAGGAATATTCTGCTGAAAAGCCGCCCTCCGGCAACATCTTTTATTTTCTTCATATAATATCCTAAGTATAAATATGTGGTGATCCCTATGGCATATACAGTTGTTTTAGATGCCGGCCACGGCGGCGCTAATCCCGGCGCTGCCTATAATGGCCGGCAGGAAAAGGACGATGCCCTCCGCCTTACACTGGCAGTGGGCCGGCTGCTTGAAAATGCAGGAGTGAACGTGGTCTATACAAGAACCTCTGACATCTTTGACACTCCTGCTCAAAAGGCCGCCAAAGCCAACGCCTCCGGCGCCGACTATTTCGTTTCTATTCACCGCAATTCCAGTGTCTACCCCAATCAGTATACCGGCATAGAGTCTCTGGTATACAGCCGCTATGATACCGCTGCCCGTATGGCTGAGAACATCAATGAAAACCTGCAGGCTCTGGGCTTCGTCAACCACGGAGTCACTGAACGACCCAACCTTGTGGTTCTCAACAGCACCCAGATGCCCGCCGTACTGGTAGAAGCAGGCTTCATCAACAACGACAGAGACAATGCCCTGTTCGACAGCCGATTCAATGAAATGGCTCAGGCCATCGCTGATGGTATTCTGGACTCCCTGGAATGATTTCTTATCCCCTGGCCTGAAAACTGCCCTCCTGGCTGCGCTCCCCGGCCAGGGTACTGTACTCTCCCGCGCTGTTGTAGGAATCCAGCAGCCAGCTGTTCTTCCCTGCCTGAAGGCCTGTATTCTTTTCAGGCAGCAGGGAGGCTTCTTTCGTCTTACTTTTCCTCAGGCGCCTGGCAGCTGCCGCAATCCTAATGCATGTGTGTATGCTCTGCTGCAGAAAATGCTTCCTGCCCTCCTGTCCTCTCCTCAGTCCTCCTCCGGCTCCTCCTTCTGCCTGCCCCACTCTTCTCTTTCCGGCCAGCCTTTCAGCATTCGCCGGGCTATGCCCTTCCCGGGACTGCAGGCTCCAGGCTGCCAGCACTTCCGATGCCCCTTTTTCTGCCGGTGCCGCCTGCACTCCGGCGCCATGGCTGTGCAGGCCCGGAACGTCCTTCCCTGTCTGCCACGATCCGGTCTCACCCTTCGGGCTGCCTGTCTCACCGGACGTTCCATTCCATCCCTTTCCAAATATGCCCGAGGTTCTGTGAGACAATCTCTGAAAAACCTCTGTCAGCATCTCCACCACAGACCTGGCCTCCTGCTTCTGAGCTCCGGAGGATACCGCCCCGGCACTGCTCCCCAGTCCTCCAGCAGCCTCCTTCCTGCTCATCCTCACATCACGGAGACATTTTGTCACCGTATGGCTATGGGAGTGAACTCCCTGAGTACAGGCTCCCTCGGGGCTGATGTGGCTGCCTCCGCTCAGCATAGATACTGCTCCTCTTTCTCTCTGGTATATCCAATATCCACAAAAGCATTCCGTTCATGGATAATATCCAGGCCCTTTAAAACATTTTCCATCCTTTCCACCGGGATCCCGATCCGCTTCTTGTCCCTGCTGACGATCATCAGGTTGTTGATCTCCGGATTACCCCCGACACAGCCCAGCTTCCCGTATATATCCCCCTGTCTCCGGTACGCCCATACGATATCCTGATAATAAACATACATCCATTTGCGAAATCCCGCCTCATAGAACATATAGCTTTTGCCATATCTGACCTTCTCCACAGCCTGAGCCATATTGAAATCCACTCTGACCAGATGCTCGTCCTGCCTGTCTCCTGCAGCCGCCTCAAACTGATAATATCCCTTCATCCTCTGCCCCTCCTTCTGCGAACTGCCTTCCCATATCAGTTCATCCCTGCCTTTTCATGCTTCCGGACTCTCTGTTACTGCTGTCATAATTCCCAGCTCCTTAAGCTGCGCCTGATCCACCACATCCGGCGCATTGGTCAGCAGACAGGACGCATCCTTGATCTTGGGGAAGGCCATCACATCCCTGATACTGTCTCCATGAACCAGCAGCATCACCAGACGATCCAACCCGTAAGCCAGGCCTGCATGGGGCGGCACACCGTATTTGAATGCATTCAGCAGAAAGCCGAAGCGGTTGTAAGCCTCCTCCTTCTCAAAGCCAAGGATCTCAAACATTTTCTCCTGAATATGGTTCTGGAAGATTCTCACAGAGCCGCCGCCCAGCTCCACTCCATTGAGAACGATGTCATAGGCCTTTGCCCGGATCCTGCCGGGATCCGTATCCAGATACTGCAGATCCTCATCCATGGGCATGGTGAAGGGATGGTGAATGGCCACAAAGCGTTTTTCCTCCTCATCCCACTCCAGGAGAGGGAACTCTGTCACCCACAGGAAATCAAAACGGTTCTCATCGATCCATCCCATCTGCCTGCCCAGCTCCAGACGCAGAGCCCCCAGTACACTCCACACGATCTGATCCTTATCTGCTGCAAATAAGAGCAGGTCTCCCCTCTCACCCTCCATAGCAGCTACCAGCCTGTCCAATTCCTCCTGTGCCATGAATTTGGAGAAGGAGGACTTGAAGCTTCCATCCTCTGCAATACAAAGGTAAGCCAGCCCCTTGGCCCCATAGCCCCTGGCCATCTCCACCAAGGCATCTATTTTCTTACGGGGCATGGCTCCCTGTCCTTTGGCATTGATCCCTCTTACTGAGCCGCCATTTTCCAAGGCGGAGGCAAACACACCGAAGCCGCAGCCTGCCACCGTCTCTGACACATCTCTCAGCTCCATGCCAAAGCGGGTATCCGGCTTATCCGAGCCGTAACGATTCATGGCATCTATCCACCTGATCCGGGGCAGGGGAAGCTGTATCTCCAGTCCGATGGCTTCTCTACAGACAAACTGAAGCAGTCTCTCATTGACATCGATCACGTCTTCCACATCCACAAAGGACAGCTCCATATCCACCTGGGTAAACTCAGGCTGCCTGTCTGCACGCAGATCCTCATCCCGGAAGCACTTGGCAATCTGAAAATAGCGGTCATAGCCGGAGCACATCAGGAGCTGCTTGAAGAGCTGGGGAGACTGGGGCAGTCCGTAGAAGGTTCCCGGATGCACGCGGCTGGGCACCAGATAGTCTCTGGCGCCCTCCGGTGTAGACTTGCCCAGGATGGGAGTCTCTATCTCCAGAAAGCCTTCCTCTGTGAGAAACCTCCGGATATTTGCTGTGATGGCACTTCTCAGCATCAGATTCCTCTGCAGATCCGGTCTGCGCAGATCCAGATAACGGTACTTCAAACGCAGCTCCTCCTTGGTTTTGGAATCTGCCTCTATGGGAAAGGGAGGTGTCTCTGCCTCTGATAAAATACGGGTCTCCCTTGCCCGGATCTCTATCTCTCCGGTAGCCAGATTTTCATTCACTGCACCGGCTCTCCTCTCTACCGTCCCCACCACGGCTACCACAAATTCACTTCTCATCCTTTCTGCCTTGGCAAAGTTCTCCCCTCCGCAGTCACCTTCCTCAAAAATGATCTGAAGCAGGCCGGAACGATCCCTTAAATCCACAAAAATGATACCGCCCTTATTCCTCTGCTTCTGCACCCATCCCATCACTGTTACGTTCTCACCTGCATTGGCTGCCGACAGCTCCCCGCACCTGTGGGTTCTCTTCCATCCCTTCATTGCTTCTGCCATATCTATTATCCCATTCCTTTCCAAATCTGAAAATCCATACTATCTGTTTTTATCTTTTCAGAGGCTCCCTGTAAAATTCTCTGAACTCAGCATACCCTTCTGCAGCCAGCTGCTCCTTCTGGAACCTTTTATTCTTATTCATCCGGGCCACCAATACCTGGGTTCCTTCTTCTCTTTCCTGCTGGGCCTGAGCCATAATCCGGCACAGCTCCTCTGCTGCAACCCCTTTTTCGATCAGATATGCCACCCTCTTATTTTCCCCCGGTATCCGGAAGCCGTTTTCCATCATGATCAGAATGATCCTCTCAAAGCCGATGGAAAATCCGCAGGCAGGCACATCCTTGCCGGTAAATCTGCCTACCATCCCGTCATACCGGCCGCCTCCGCCGCAGCTCCCACCGAATTCCGGCATGGCAATTTCAAAAATAGTTCCCGTATAATAAGACATGCCCCTTACAAGAGTAGGATCAAAAACAATCTCAAAGCTGGCCGCCTTTGTGGCCTTCACGCTCTCCATGATCTCTGTCAGTCCCTCTGCTGCCTCCGGCTCCAGCACCCCCTCCAGCTCTCCTGCCAGATAAGCCAGGCCATCCTCTGCCTCTTCCATCCCTTTAAAAAGCTCCAAATATCTCCGGATGCCGGCTGCCTCAAAACCACTTGCCTCCAGTTCCCCGGCTACACCGTCAATGCCGATCTTATCCATCTTGTCCAGGATGATGAACACGTTGTCATAGCTCTCCTCAGGAAAGCCGCTGCAGGCAGCCATAGCCTTCAGAATCCTTCTGTCATTGATACGGATCCGGAAGTTTTCAAAGCCCAGCTTCCCCAGAGTCGTAGTGGTAGCCAGGATCAGCTCGATCTCCGCCAGATTGGAAGGCTCTCCCAGAATGTCGATATCACACTGCATGAACTGGCGGTAGCGTCCCTTTTGAGGTCTGTCAGCCCTCCACACATTACCCATCTGCAGAGCCTTAAAGGGGGAGGGCAGCTCATTGGCGTGGCTGGAATAATAACGTACCAGAGGCACCGTCAGATCATAGCGAAGACCTCCGTCCACCAGGTCCTCCTCTGTCTCAGCCTGCTCCAGCTTCAGCTTCTCTCCCCGTTTTAAAATCTTAAAAATCAGCTTCTCATTTTCTCCCCCCTGCTTATTGCTCAGGTTAGCAATATTCTCCACGCAGGGTGTCTCTATGGATGTAAACCCAAACCTTCCGTAGGTTTCCTTGATCACACTGATCACATAATCTCTGATCTGCATCTCCCCGGGCAGAATATCCCTCATGCCGGTCACCGGCTTTTTACTAAGCGCCATATAGCATCTTCCTTTCCAAAAACTGAGTCTTCACTCTGATTTAGGTTTTTTCAATCTCCGTCATTGCGTGTCTTATACAATATACTTTTCGTAATACGATATGTCAAGTACCTGCTGTGGGTGTACTTCCATCCGCTGTGCAGCAGATCACTTGCACACCTATAATAATCGATTCTGAAAGATCAAATGTGGTTAGTCTTTTCTTATTTATTCTCCACTATAATCACCGAGTTCTTCAACCGTCACTTCATCTACACCGCCTGCACCTTTGTTGGCACAGACTCTTTTGTATGCCACATTCATGTTGTCTTTGGACAGTATCTTTTCCAACAGTTCCGACATTGCCTTGCTGCTGCGCCGCCAGGCGTGCACAGAAGAAAGCCCCCAAATCTTATTTGATTTGAAGGCTATCTTTAAATGCTCTTACCATCTCCTCTCCCGTGTAACCTCCATGGAAGATCTCATTGACCACCGGGATGATCAGGCTGCTGCAGTATATGATCCGGCATCCGTACGGCTTTATCCCTTACTGGTCATACTTTTCCAAAAACATCCTCAGCATCTTGGCGCACTCTGCCCGGGTAGCCTGCTCCTTTGGAGCCAAACGGAAGGAGCCGTCCCCGTTGGGCTTGCCGCTGATCATTTTGGCATGAACCGCCCACTGCAGGAAGCCCACCGCCCAGCTGTTGACCTCCCCTATGTCGGTAAAGGCCTCCAGCGAGGATGCGCCGCTGACATCATAGCCACGGGACTCCCCATACAGATACAGCATCTTGGCGATCTGCTCCCGGGTGATGTTATGGTTGATGCCGTAGCTGCCGTCACTGTAGCCCTGCACGATGCCCTTGCTGCTGGCCCAG
>JALESH010000040.1 GCA_022781985.1 Lachnospiraceae bacterium
TCTTATCAGATGGTTATACTGTAAATAGAAAAATAGATTCGACAACAACAGAATCATAAATTCGACAGCAAAACCTTACATATCTATTTCTTATCAGAAAGATTCACTTTCCAAAGACACAAGATTTTTTACAGCCTCGAATGGCTCTGAAATGTGAACACCATAACTTTCTCCGGAAAGAAAAACAGACTTTTTATCCTAGTAAAATTGAGATAAAAAGTCTCTAATCGTGCGGAATAAGGGACTTGAACCCTTACGCCTCTCGGCACAAGAACCTAAATCTTGCATGTCTGCCAATTCCATCAATTCCGCATCATAGGCACATTAGAACCTGGATCTGACCCATCTGCCAATTCCGCTGCATCCGAAAGTCTCCTGCCGTTACCGGCAGGAATGACCTACGTATGCTATCTTAACATTTCTGTATTTTTCTGTCAACCGGATAACAGCTAATTCTGTTCCAGGGTAAAGCGGCCGATCAATAAATTAAGATTTTCAGCCTGCGCAGACAGCTCCTCACTGGTAGCTGAGCTTTCCTGAGCAGAAGCTGAATTGCTTTCTACCACCTGGGAAATCTGCTCCACATTCTGTTCGATCTCCTTCATGGCCTCCGCCTGCTTATCCGATGCCTGGCGGACACCGCTCATGGATGAAAGGATTTCTTCCAGACCTGCCATCACCTTATCCAGATAATCCGCTGTATCCTTGGTCATCACCCCGCCCTCATTGACTACTTCGATAGATGACTCGATCAGTCTCCTTGTATCCACTGCTGATTCAGCACTCTGTTCTGCCAGCTTCCTGATCTGCTCTGCCACTACCGCAAAGCCCTTGCCGGCCTCTCCTGCCCTGGCAGCCTCTATCGCCGCGTTCAGGGAAAGCAGGTTAGTCTGGGTAGCAATATCCTCAATGTTTTCAATGATGTTGCCAATCTGATTGGAGGTTTCTTCAATCCTCTGCATGGCACTGCTCAGATCCTTCATCTTTTCCTGACTGACCTTAGCCTCCTCCGCCACAGCATTGATCCTTTCATGAGCCTGATCCGTGGCATTCCTGTTCTCATCTACGTGTTCTGTCACATCGGTTATGGTTGCCAGCAGCTCCTCCACTGCCCCTGCCTGCTCTGTCGCTCCCTCTGCAAGGCTCTGGGCGCTCTCAGCCATCTGGGCAGCTCCTGCCTCTACCTGCCTGGATCCCTCATTTATCTCCCTTAATGTATATTTCAGCTGTGTATTCAGCTCCCTGATGGACAGCAGGATCTGCTTGAAGTCTCCAACATATTCCTCATCACCTATCCGGGTTTCGACCCCAAAATTCCCCTGTGACATTTCCTTCAGCAGGTAATCCAGATCTCCTATGATCTTCTTCATCTGCTCTACTATAAATCCGGTGGACTCTGCCAGTACCAGGGTCTCATCCTGCCTGCCCACCTCCGGTAAGGGCGCCTCCAGATCTCCCTTGGCCAAAAGCTTCAGTCGGTCCGCACACTTCCCGATCGGATCTCCCAGCTGCTGACCCATCTTCCTTGCCACCGCTACACCCAGCACCACGGTCACCACCACGATCACTGCGGATATAGCTATACTTATGAGCACCGAACCCAGAAAGTCAGAATACGGCGATGAAACAATCAGGCTCCAGCCATTCAGGCCCATGGGCGCAAAGGCCATCAGCCTGCTCTGCGCACCATCATAATACTGGCCAAAGCCCGTCTCTCCATTGATGGCCTGCTGCTCCAGGCTGGCCTGTCTGCCCCATTTGGAGCCGGCCTGGGAGTCAGCAATTTCACTTGCCCCCTCCAGCACCATATTATAGTCATGGTGGGCAATCACTACCCCCTCTGAGTCCAGCATATAGGCAGTGCCATGCTCACTGATGGTAATGTCACCCACCATGTCACTCAGTATATTCGCATCTACGCACACCATCACAGATCCCACAATAGAGCTATCCGGTATGCCATCCTTCCACAGTGGCGCATAAATCACGGCTATCATTTGATTCAGCTCTTTCTGATACAGGGGATCGCTGATGCTGGTTTCACCCTTAATGGCAGATTGAAATTCTTTCCATTCTGCCACATCTACACCTTCACCAAAAATATCTGCTCCGTCTTTATCTAATACGGTAACATATTTCCATGCATATACCTTTTGATACACATCCAGCAGGGTCCTTCTGTCCTCTAGGCTGTATTTCTGATTGCTGAGCCTGTTGATGGTACCCAGCATTTCCACCAGGTTCATATTTCCGCGCACTCTGTATTCAAGAGCGTAGGCCGAGGTTTCTGCCAGCTCCTCCATGCTCATCTTCAGCACACTTCTCATAGAAAGAAGATTCAGAATGCTTGCAACCACCCCTAACAATACCGTAGATATTACTACCAGCAGTATAATGGGCTTCTGTATTTCTGCCCGAATTGATGTCTTCATGCTATCGCCCTCCTGTAACTTACATGTATTCTCTTTCGTGAACACCATCTGGTTCTGCTTCCACTTATATACATTATATATCTACGTTAAAATATTGACAAGTACACATTTTAAAACTTCCGTCAGCCTCAGTTCTGCTGTCCTTCCCCTATATGACAGATTATCTTCCTGTAAATACGCACTAAAAAACCGGCTGACATGGTAACCGAAATCACCTCAGCGATGGGAAAGGCCCACCATACATGATTTACATTTCCTGATTTTGCGAACAGATAGGCCACAGGCAGCAAGACCACCAGCTGTCTTGCCACAGAAACCAACAAGCTGTACACTCCGTTGCCCAGTGCCTGAAACACAGAACCGCAGATGATACAGAACCCGGCAAACAAAAAGCTGATGCTGATAATCCTCAATGCGGGCACCCCTATCGCAACCATCCTCTCAGAGGCATCAAAAAGCTGCAGCAGCTGTTCCGCCATAATCTGAAATACCAGAAACCCAACCGCCATCAAAACCACTGCATAGACGATGCTCAGCCTTATGGTTCTGACCAGCCTCTCCCGCTTTCCCGCCCCATAATTATAGGCAATGATGGGAACCATACCATTATTCAGCCCGAATACCGGCATGAAAATGAAACTCTGAAGCTTAAAATACACACCAAATACAGCCGTTGCAGTAGAGGTAAAGGATATCAGTATCCTATTCATGCCATAGGTCATGACAGAGCCTATTGCCTGCATTATGATGGAGGGAATCCCTACCTTGTAAATGCCGCAGATGATGTTCCTGTCCGGTCTGAAGCCCCTGATTCTGACCTGAACCTCATGATTCACCTTATGGTTAATGACCATAGCCATCACTCCTGCCACGATCTGTCCGGCCACCGTTGCTGCCGCGGCACCGGCCACCCCCATCTGCGGCATGCCAAACCAGCCGAAAATAAGAATAGGATCCAGGATAATATTGATGATGGCACCGGTTCCCTGGGTAATCATCGTATAAAAGGTTTTCCCCGTGGACTGCAGCAAGCGTTCAAAGATAATCTGGGCAAACATACCCATCGACATGGTACATACTATGGTCAGATACTGCACTCCATATGCCACAATCTCAGGAGCATCGGTCTGACTCCGGTAAAAGGGCATCACTGCCAGAACACCCACTGCCAAAAATATCACATAGGATATGACAGCCAGAAAGACACCGTTCTCAGCAGCTCTATTGGCCTTTTTAAAATCCTTTTCTCCCAGTGACTTTGACAGCAGCGCATTGACGCCCACCCCTGTTCCGGCTCCCACTGCAATCATCAGACTTTGAATAGGAAAGGCCAGCGACACCGCCGTCAGCGCATCCTCATTGATCCTGGCAACGAAAATACTGTCTACAATATTATATAATGCCTGCACCAGCATGGATATCATAATCGGCCCCGACATAGACAGCAGCAGCCTGTTCACCGGCATGACACCCATTTTATTTTCCTGTCTCGCTTCCATCCCGTTCCTCTTCCTTTCCTCTTCCTGTTTTCGGCCTCCCAAATTTGCAGAGAATAAAAAAAGAACACCTTTATCCCAAAGATGAAAGATGTTGTCTTTTCTTATTCTCGATTTCCTAGTGAGGCATCGGGGATTCGAACCCCGGACAACTTGATTAAAAGTCAAGTGCTCTACCGACTGAGCTAATACCCCATATTAAACTGGGCTAGCTGGATTCGAACCAGCGACTGCAGGAGTCAAAGTCCTGTGCCTTACCGCTTGGCGATAGCCCATCATTTCATAGCACCAAGCTGCTTTCGGTCTACCGAAACGCCACAAGTACATTTACTCTTTTCTCCAACGGTAAATGCTTGCGGCGCAGACTTTTCTGACTACAGCTAAAGGGTGGGTAAAGGGATTCGAACCCTCGACCTTCAGAGCCACAATCTGACGCGCTGACCAACTGTGCTATACCCACCACAACAGGATAAGGGAATGACTCATTACCCCTCACCCAAACGTGCTCGGAGGGATTCGAACCCCCGACCCACGGCTTAGAAGGCCGTTGCTCTATCCAGCTGAGCTACGAACACACTTTATTTTTTAAATGCGGCTGACATCTCCGGCAGACCGGAACAAATATTCCCATCATCCGCAAAGCGGGTGACATGCGTCGCAGACTGAAACCAATATTCCCACCATCCGCAAAGCGGGTGACATGCGTCGCAGACCGGAACCAATATTCCCATCATCCGCAAAGCGGGTGACATGCGTCGCAGACTGAAACCAATATTCCCATCATCCGCAAAGCGGGTGATGGGAATCGAACCCACGTATCTAGCTTGGAAGGCTAGTGTTCTACCATTGAACTACACCCGCATGTTTTCTCTAAGTTTCTCAGGATCGGGGTGACAGGATTCGAACCTGCGACCTCCTGGTCCCAAACCAGGCGCTCTAGCCAAGCTGAGCCACACCCCGAATTATTTCGCTTTGTGAAATGCTTTCTCGCTTTGTCACGGCGCAAAACATATTATAGGACATATTTTTTAATATGTCAACACCTTTTTTGCAAAAATTTTAGCTTATAAGTAATGGATGGTAAAGCGGGCCTTCCCGTCCCTGTCTGTCTCCATAAGCATATAGGATGGCCTTTTGCCCTCCTGCCGGGGATAGGTCAGGCTTCCCGGATTGAGGGCAATCACATTTTTTCCCATGTCCACCACCGGCTTATGGGTATGTCCGTACATCACGATATCCATCCCCCGGGAAACAGCCTCCTGCTTTATGGTTTCATTCCCCATAGAGACATAATAGTTATGCCCATGGGTCAGCCAGACCTTATAACTGCCTATCTGAAATTCCTTCTCCCTAGGAAGACCGGAAAAAAAATCATTGTTCCCTGCCACCATTTCAACGGGGCACCCAGCCCCCTCGCTAATCAGATATTCACTTCCTTCCACGTCCCCGCAGTGTACCACCAGATCCACAGGCCGGACCCGCTCCAGCGCCTTCAGATAATTCCCATTCTGCCGATGTGTATCGCTTACAATCAATACCCGCATATCCATCCTCTTTTCAAAACCTTTTCCTTAGTTCTTCCTTCATCTTGCGCAGAGCCTCACCCCTGTGGCTTATGCTGTTCTTTTCATGATCGCTCAGTTCCGCCGTAGTCCTGCCAAATTCCGGCAGGAAAAACACAGGATCATATCCAAAACCGTTACTCCCCCTTTCACTATGGGCGATCCTGCCTTTTACCTCCCCATAAGTGGACACCACCTCCCCATCGGGAAAGACGGCTGCAATCACACAGACGAAGCGTGCCCCCCTCAGGTCCTCGGGAACTCCTTTGAGGCGCTCTATTAAATTGGCATTTTTTATGGAATATGGGGTGTCCTCTCCCATATATCTGGCAGAATAGATCCCCGGCTCCCCGTTCAGATAATCTATTTCCAGCCCGGAATCATCTGCCAGGACAATCTCCCCACAGACAGCGGCCACTGCTTCGGCTTTTATGACTGCATTTTCTTCAAAGGTTTTTCCGTTTTCCTCAATGGGTATATCTATCCCCATCTCCTTCATGGAACAGACCTCACAATCCAGATCCTTCAGAATCTCCCGGATCTCCTTCATCTTTCCGGCATTTCCAGTAGCAAAAACAACTTTTCTCTTCATAGTATCAATCCCTCCTTTCTGTCCTGGGCCTGGCAGGAGGCCTGGGTCCCAGAAACTGATAAAAGTAGGTTTTCATCATACCATTATATATTTTTCTGTTTTTATCGGCTTTTCTTCCTATATCCTTCTCTACACCTTCATAGGAGGAAATCAGATACAGGGACCAGGCATCCAGGGAGCGGTATCTCTCTCCCAGCGTCTGATACAGCAAAGGCAGATTTTTTTTATCCTCCAGCCTCTCCCCATAGGGAGGATTGGTGATGATAAAGCCATATTTTTTTGCATGACTGAGCATATCCACTCCCCTTCTCTGAAAATGGATCAGCCTCTCCACCCCTGCCAGTCTGGCATTTTCCCTGGCCGCGGCCACCATAGCCTCATCTATATCATACCCCTGAATATCCGTTTCCACTGACAGATCCACCATTTCTCCGGCCTCCTCCACTGTGTCGGCCCAAAGCGCCCTTCCGATCACATGAGGCCAGCGTTCTGCTGTAAATTCCCGATGCATCCCCGGCGCCATATTGGCAGCCATCATGGCAGCCTCAATCAGAAAAGTGCCGCTTCCGCAAAAGGGATCCACCAGAATCCGATCCCCTCTCCAGGGTGTCAGCAGGATCAGGGCAGCGGCCAGATTTTCTGCAATAGGAGCCTTGGCCGTAAGCCTCCTGTAGCCCCTCTTGTGCAGAGATACTCCTGTGGTGTCCAGTCCCACTGTCACCTCATCCTTCAGCAGAAAGACCCTGACCGGATAGGCCTCCCCATCCTCCTCAAACCAGCTCACACGATAGCTTTCCTTCAGCCGCTCCACCATAGCCTTTTTCATGATAGACTGGATATCTGAGGGGCTGAAAAGCTTACTCCTCACACTGCCCGCTTTGGCTACCCAGAATTTGCCATCTCTGGGAATAAACTCCTCCCAGGGCAGTGCCTTTGTCCCCTGGAACAGCTCCTCAAAGGTCTCTGCCCGGAAGCTTCCTATCTTGATCAGTATTCTCTCTGCCGTCCGCAGAAACACGTTGGCTCGGCACACAGCCTCCTCATCTCCCAGGAAGCTGACCCTGCCGTCCTCCACCCTGCTGACATCATATCCCAGATCAATAATTTCTCTCTTTAAAACTGCCTCCAGCCCAAAATGGCAGGGAGCAATCAATTCATATCTTTTCATCCTGCTACCATCCTACTCCAGCACATCCCCCGTGATCTACTCCTGCTATACTGTTTCCAAACATTCTACCATATGTAGGATTACTTTTCTACCACTAATATAAATATAGAAACGGCACAGCCTAAGCCGTGCCGTTCCCCTGCCGCTCTCTTATTTGGAGCTGTTGTTCCTTGAAGCATCGGAGCAGTTGTTTGCATTATTGGCGTTGTCAGCATGATTGGCATTGCTGCTGTTCTTCTGGGTCATCTTATCGCTGGTGGAGTTGCCTGCCTTATTCTCCTGTGTCTGCTTGTTGCTGGTCTGGTTATAATCGTTTTTAGACATTTTCATTCCTCCTGATTGATTTTGGTTACAGGAGTAGTATGCCTGTCTTCAGAAAAAGTATTCGTCTTTTATTTTAGTACTTAAGTACTATTTTTTTATTCACCTTGCACAAAAAACCAAATAGGACTTTGGTACTATTTGGATGTTGCAATTTTCATTTTTCATGCTATAATAATACTTGTAAATAGAAATTATCCCTTCATCATTTCTATTTACAGACCCTTATATTAATTATTTATACTCCCCTCATTAGAGCGTCAGGTTTCTCTGACGCTCTACTACTTTTTATACAGCTTTTTTTATCTCCGTCTCTGTACCATACGCAGCAGCACCACGATACACAGGATGGGAAGCAATACAGGCAGCAGTGCAGACACCAGCGTACCCACGATACTGACCGTCACTATAACAGACAATATAACCAGAACAAGAACCACCCAGCCGGGAATCCGAAGGATACGTGAACCGGTATTTCCACGTTCCGCCGACTGTGTACCATCCTCATATACCTCCTCACATACCGACGGCTCCCTTCCATAGCTGCGCCCTTCATTACGGGATGCCTCAATGATGGATTTGGCAAGCAGGCGGGGATCTCCCAGACGGTCTATCACGTCCTGCTCTCCCTGTCCCGTACGCACCTGAGTATCGATATATTCCTGATAATAGCGGATATTTTCATTTACGGAGCTGCTGCCCAGGCTCCCCGCCAGCGCCCTCTGCAATTCATCAATAAATTCTACTCTGCTCATAGCTTGTCTCCTCCAGATAACTGCCTGCAGCGTGTCTGAAAACCTCAACACACCCTAAAAAAGATCCATCCCCCGTCTTTCCCTCAGCCTTTTTAAATACACCTCCGGTTCCCTCCTCAGGTCCAGCATCGTACGGAAAGCCCTGAGCACCAGCGTTTCCTTATTACATTCTGCCGTATTTTTCCCCTCATCCCTGATCAGATTATACTTGCTCATCTGCCACACATAGAGATCCGTCAGCGAATAGCCCCGGCATTTAAAGCTGTCCCTGAAATCATGGTGGGTCAGGTAGTGTACCATTTCCTCGTACAGCTCCGGCACTGCCAGCAAGTCAGCCCACAGCTCCTCCAGCCACTCCCCATCCTGCCCTGCATACTCTCCCAATGCAAACAGATATTCATAGATCTTTATTCTGTGCGCATCATACCATACATCCTGCATATCCTGCTCCTTCGCCGCTTTATTTTATGTCTTATAATAATTCAGCTTAAATAGGATGTCAAATAACATTTTTATAAACTTATGCCAGGGGGCCCAGCAGCCGCATGACTCGGCCCAGCAGCCTCTGCATGGGAGGGATTTTTTTATAATATGCCATATCCACCCGGATGCAGCTTTTTAATGTCTCCCGGAAATCTCTTTCCACATCGGCTACCGCAGGGCATCGATACAGATAGCAGGCACATTCAAAATGATGGTACAGGCTTCTGTAATCCAGATTGATGGTTCCCACTACCGCCTTTTCATCATCCGAAACGAATACCTTTCCATGGACAAAGCCGGGAGCGTACTCATAGACCTCCACTCCCGCACTCAGCAGATCCGGATAAAAGGTCCTGGCCATGGCGAAAACCATCTTTTTATCCGGTATATGAGGGAGCATCAGCTTCACATCCACCCCTCTTCTGGCCGCAAACTGCAGGGCATCCAGCATGGCGTTGTCCACAATAAAGTAAGGGGTCATGATATGTACATATTTCACAGCCTGATGGATCATATCCATATAGACCGTCTCCGCCACATTCTCCGGATTGGCAGGCCCATCCCCATAAGGCATGACCAGGCCGGGGGCCGGGGCTGTCGGTGGAAAATCCTTTTTTATATACTGCCGGTAGTCCTCACTGCCCTTCTCCGAGACATTCCACATCTGCAGAAACATCAGCGTAAAGCTTCTGACAGCCTCCCCCTCGATCTTTATCGCCACATCCTTCCAGTGTCCGTATTTTACCACCTCATTGATATATTCATCTGCCAGGTTGACTCCGCCGGTATATGCCACCCGGCCGTCTATAACCAGGATCTTTCTGTGATCCCTGTTATTCTGGCTGGTGGAAAGCATGGGTATAATGGGGGAAAACAGCTTGGCGCGAATCCCCTTTGCACGGAGCCTCCGGGGATAGGAATAGGGCAGGAGGAGGATGGAGCACATACCGTCATACATAAAGCGCACTTCCACCCCCTCTGCTGCCTTCCGCTCCAGTATTTCCAGGATGCTGTTCCACATCTTTCCCTCTTCCACTATAAAATATTCCAGAAATATGAAATGTTCCGCCTTTTCCAGCTCCCTCAGAAGATCTTTGTATTTGTCTTCTCCTAAAGGAAAATATGTAGCCCTGGAATTTTTATAGGCCGGATAGCCGCCTACAGTTTCCACATATCTGGCCAAGCCTGCCATATGCCCGTCTCCTGCTGCAATCTCCCTCTTTACCTCCTCATCTGCAGTAAGGAACTTCTCCGTTTCCCTCAGCCTTCTCTCCAGACCCTTCTTCAGTCCGATGCCCCCCAGGTTGCCCATGACAAACAGATAAAGAAGGGTGCCGAAAACCGGGGCCAGACAGATGGGAATGATCCATGACAGCTTAAATTCCGGGGTTTCATCCTTATTGATGATATAAATCACCAAAATACCGCTGAGCAGCAGCATGGAGACCAGCGCAACCTCCTCCATCAGTTTAAAACCCAGCAGCAGCCAGCCGATCTGTACCGCCAGCAGCAGGATGGTGACCATCGTTCGACTGAACACTATTTTCAAGGCTATATTCAGATACTTCTTCAATTACCCTTCACTCCTCTTTCGCATTCAAATACCCTGTCAAAATACAAATTCCGGCAAAGCACCTCCTGCCTTACCGGAATGATATCATTTAAGATTTAGGGCCTGTTTCAATAATTTTCCGCCTTTACCTGGAAATAAGCCTGAGGATGCGCACATACCGGGCAGACATCCGGCGCTTGCTTTCCTACGCAGATATGCCCACAGTTTGCACATTGCCAGACGGTATCTCCCTCCTTGGAGAATACCAGACCGCCCTCTACGTTTGCCAGCAGTCTGCGGTATCTTTCTTCATGCTCCTTCTCAATGGCCGCCACGCCTTCAAATAACCCTGCAATCTCCTCAAAGCCCTCCTCCCTGGCCTCCTTTGCAAAGCCTGCATACATGTCTGTCCACTCATAGTTCTCACCCTCTGCTGCATCCTTCAGATTTTCAGCAGTGCTGCCGATTCCGCCGTGGAGGAGCTTGAACCACATCTTCGCATGCTCTTTTTCATTATTTGCAGTCTCTTCGAAAAGCGCTGCAATCTGCACATAGCCTTCACTCCTGGCCTTGGAAGCATAGTAGCTGTACTTGTTTCTTGCCTGGGATTCCCCCGCAAATGCTGCCATTAAATTTGCCTCTGTTTTCGTTCCTTTTAAATCTGCCATGCTTTCCTCTCCTTTTTCTTTTATAATATCATACCATTTTATTTTTCCTTGTCAATTCTTTTATTCCCAGGGCCGTATTCTATAGGAGACCCCCAGGCGGCCACAGAGCTCCCGGCACTGCTCCTCCTGTTCCTCTGTAATCGTGGTCTTCACGGTAGTAAGCACCACCTGGGAAACATATTTTTTTACGTTTTCCGCAAATCGGAGCAGCGCATCAAAGGAGCCCTCACCAAACCTATTTCTGGTCAGCCGGCAATACTCCTCCGGATCAGGGGTATTCAGGCTGATGGAAACGATGTCCACATGTCCCTGAAACAAAGGCGCTGTGTCCTTATTGTGGATGAGGTCAGACAATCCGCTGGTATTGACCCGAATGGGAAGCGCAAATTTTTCTTTTACGAAATCAGCTATTTCCAGCAGCTCCTCCAATCTCTCCGTGGGTTCTCCAAATCCGCAGAAAACCACTTCCTTATATTTGCCCATATCGAATTTTTCAAATTCCTTCTTTACTTCCTCCACGGAAGGCTCCCTCTCCAGCCAGAGGCTTCCGGAATGGCCCATCTCATCCTTAGCCTGCCGCAGGCAGAAGGTACAGGCACAGGGGCAGCGGTTAGTCAGGTTTACATATAAATTATCATACAGTTCATATAAAATAGTCATAATAATCCTCCATTCTTCAATCCCTTTCCAGAGTATACAAGATTTCCTCAAAGCAGACCCCATCCGTCAGTGGAATATCCAGCTCCACGGATTTCAAAATACAGTCCCTGACAAATGCGGAAGCCTTCTGTACTGACCGCTCAAAATCCACCCCCTTCACGGCATCGGCTGCAATGACCGAGGCGAATACATCTCCCGTACCGGAGCGCTCCGTTCCCACTTTACAGGTGGATACCAGCCGGGCCTTCTTCCCTTTTTCCGCCACATAATTCACCAGAAATTTTTCCTGCGGAATGCCTGTGATCACCACCTTCTCCGGCCCCCTTGCCAGCAGGCTCTCTGCCATCAGGGCCAGTTCCTCCTCATGCCAATCCCCTGTCTTATAGGGGGTCTGCGTCAGCTTGCAGCACTCTGTCAGATTGGGCGTCAGAATGTCTGCGCAGGCTGCCAGCCTCTCCATCTCCCTGCACAGCTCCTCCGTATAGGTGGGATAAATCCTTCCATGATCCCCCATCACAGGATCCACAATAACTCTAGTTCTGTCACTTCGGAACTCTTCAATAAAGCGGATCACCAGCTCAATCTGCCTCTTTGAACCTAGAAAGCCGGAGGTGATCCCTTCAAATTTCAGCCCCAGCTTAAGCCATTTTGACATGTATTCCTCCATCCGGTCCGTATAATCATCAAAAAAATAATCTTCATAACCGGTATGATTGGAAAAAATGGAGGTGGGAACCGGACAGCACTGAACCCCCATATAGGAAATAATGGGCATGGCCACCGACAGAGAACAGCGCCCGAACCCCGACAGATCATTGATAACTGCAATTTTTTTCTGATTATTGTGGGACATATTCTGCTTCCTCCAGTTCTGGTCAGTCAGACTACAAAAAGCACTCTGAACCTTCAGAGTGCTTTTTGTTTTCCCTTGCAGGGGTCTTCCGTGCGCTAGAGGATTCGAACCCCCGACCTTTTGGTCCGTAGCCAAACGCTCTATCCAGCTGAGCTAAGCGCACAACTGTTACAAATTTCATTCACAACAGTTATATCTTACCCTCTTTATGCATAATTGTCAAGTACTATTTTTACTTTTTATTCATTTCCGGGGAATGACGGTATTCCGGCAAATCCCTTTGCCAGCTCCTCGTCTGTGGGCCTGTAATCAGACATTTCTCCGTCATGGAATTTGCCGTAAGCCACCATATCGAAATATCCCGTACCGGTGAGCCCAAATACAATGGTCTTCTCCTGGCCGGTCTCCTTGCATTTTAGCGCCTCGTCAATGGCAACCTTTATGGCATGGGAGCTTTCCGGCGCCGGTAAGATCCCCTCCACTCTGGCAAACTGCTCTGCCGCCTGGAATACAGAGGTCTGATCCACACTGACTGCCTCCATCAATCCATCATGGTAAAGCTGGGATACTACCGAGCTCATGCCATGATACCTCAGGCCTCCTGCATGGTTGGGGGCAGGGATAAAGCTGCTGCCCAGCGTGTACATCTTGGCCAGCGGACATACCCTTCCGGTATCACAGAAGTCATAGACATACTTACCCCTTGTCAGACTGGGACAGGACGCAGGCTCCACTGCAATAATACGGTAGTCTGCCTCTCCCCGCAGCTTCTCACCTACAAAGGGAGAAATCAGCCCGCCCAGGTTGGAGCCGCCCCCCGCACATCCGATAATGATATCCGGCTTGATTCCGTATTTGTTCAGTGCTGCCTTGGTTTCCTCACCGATGATGGACTGATGGAGGAGCACCTGGGACAGCACGCTTCCCAGCACGTAGCGATAGCCCTCCATGCTGGTGGCAGCTTCCACCGCCTCGGAAATAGCACAGCCCAGGCTTCCGGTGGTGCCGGGGAACTCCTCCTGGATCCTCCGTCCCACATTGGTGGTGTCAGAAGGCGAGGGTGTCACCTGTGCCCCATAGGTTCTCATCACCTCACGTCTGAAAGGCTTCTGCTCATAGGAAACCTTTACCATGTAGACACGACAGTCCAGGTCAAAGTAAGAGCAGGCCATGGACAGGGCCGTTCCCCACTGTCCGGCACCGGTTTCGGTGGTAACTCCCTTCAGCCCCTGCTGCTTTGCATAATAAGCCTGGGCGATGGCAGAATTCAGCTTATGGCTTCCGCTGGTGTTGTTGCCCTCAAATTTATAATAAATCTTAGCCGGTGTACCCAGCTTCTTTTCCAGGAAATATGCACGAACCAAAGGTGCCGGACGGTACATCCTGTAAAACTCCTGAATCTCCTTGGGTATGTCGATATAGGCATCGGTATCGTTCAATTCCTGCCTCACCAGCTCGTCACAAAACACTCCCTGCAGCTCCTCAAAGGTCATAGGCTGCATGGTTGCCGGATTGAGCAAAGGTGCAGGCTTGTTGTTCATATCCGCCCGTACATTGTACCATTTTACAGGCATCTCGCTCTCTTCCAGATAAATCTTATACGGTATCGTCTTCTCTGCCATACTGTTCTTCCTCCAAAATCAAATAATAGCTGCAGTTTCATATCTGTCAAAATTCTATGTAATATTCCACAAAATGTCAATACTTTTTAAGAATATCCATGAATTCAGCCCCTGTTATCGTCTCATGCTCCAGCAGATATTCTGCCAGCCCATGCAGAGCCTCCTGATTATCCTTCAGAATATTAAAGGCTTTTTCATGAGATTTTTTTACGATCTCCACTACCTTATCATCGATTCTGGCCGCAGTCTGGGCAGAACATGTCAGGGAGGCATCTCCGCCGAGATACTGGTTATTTACCGTCTCCATCGCCACCATGTCAAATTCCTCACTCATGCCGTACCTGGTCACCATGGCTCTGGCCAGCTTGGTGGCCTGCTCAATATCGTTGGAAGCACCTGTGGTAACCGAATGAAATACCAGCTCTTCTGCAGCCCTTCCTCCTGTCAGGGTAGCGATTTTGTTTTCTACCTCTTCCTTGCTCATCAGCCTGTGCTCCCCTTCCTCCACCTGCATGGTGTAGCCCAGGGCGCCGGAGGTACGGGGAATAATGGTTATTTTGGTTACAGGTGCCGAATGGCTCTGCTTGGCTGCCACCAGGGCATGTCCTATTTCATGATAGGCCACGATCTTCTTTTCCTTTGGCGAAATTACCGCATTTTTTCGCTGATATCCTGCAATGACCGTTTCCACGCTTTCCTCCAGGTCACTCTGGCTCACCCTGCTGCGCCCCATGCGGACGGCCCTGAGGGCAGCTTCATTCACGATGTTTGCCAGCTCAGCACCGGAGGCTCCAGAAGTGGCCCTTGCTATGGCTGTAAAATCTGCCGAATCCTCCACATGGACGTTTCGGGCATGTACCTTGAGGATAGCCTCCCTTCCCTGGAGGTCAGGCAGTTCTACAGGCACTCTTCTGTCGAACCTTCCCGGCCTAAGCAATGCCGGATCCAGAGATTCCGGACGATTGGTGGCAGCCAGGATGACAACCCCCCTGGCTGCATCAAATCCATCCATCTCTGTGAGCAGCTGGTTTAAAGTCTGCTCCCTTTCGTCATTGCCGCCCATACCCCCATGATCCCTTTTTTTGCCGATGGTGTCTATCTCATCTATGAACACTATACAGGGAGCCTTTTCATTGGCCTGCTTGAACAGATCCCTGACCTTGGCCGCTCCCATACCCACGAACATCTCTACAAACTCGGAGCCTGAAATAGAAAAAAACGGAACATTGGCCTCACCCGCCACAGCCTTTGCCAAAAGTGTCTTACCTGTGCCGGGAGGCCCTACCAGCAGGGCTCCCTTTGGAAGCCTGGCTCCGATTTCCCCATATTTCTCGGGGTTGTGCAGAAAATCCACAATTTCCTTCAGCGCCTCCTTAGCCTCCTCCTCTCCAGCCACATCGGCAAAGCTTTTTCCCGTCTCCTTTTCCGCATATATTTTAGCATCTGCTTTGCCAAAGGTCATTGCATTCATGCCGCCGCCCATCTTCTTCATCAATATACGGGAAAAGAGCTGCCCGATGATAACAAAGAACAGGATCGGGAAAATCCATGTAAGGATAAAATTCAGAAGCGGAGAGTTCTGGACAGGTATGGTTTCCGCAAACTCTACACCAGCCCTCTCCAGCCGCTCTACCAGGCTGTCATCCGGGAAAATACCGGTTTTATACAGCTCCTCCCTGCCATCCCTTTCTGCCACAAAAACAATCTGGCTGCTCTCTGTCTCCCTGGCCACCTCAGTCACTATCCCCTCATCCACCATCTGCAGGAACTGGCTATATCCCACCTCTCTCACCCTGCTCTGAAGCAGAGAAGGAAAAATCAGGGCATTCAGAAGCAGCAGCACCAGCATGGCCGCGATATAATAATAGATCAATGGCTTCCTTGGCAGATTAGTCTGCTTTTTTTCATCTTTATCGGACATTTCATTCATAGGCCTTTTTCCTTTCATTGTAATCTTGTATGGGAATCCTCCCACACAGCAGTGAGCACATGCTCTCCCGGCATCATAACAATGCTGTCTGAGGTAATCATCTCTCCGCTGTAGATCCAGCCGACAAACTCAGCTCCCTCCTTTACCGGAACAGGCAGCTCCCCATATACCCCCTGGTAAACCACCTCCATGGAGGCCTCCTCTTCTGCCAGCACGCCCCCATCCGGATTGAATTTTACAGTCACTCTGGCAGGCTCCCATCTGGCCAGCAGTGTCTTATCTCCGCCCACCTGATTGGCTGCAAAATTCCACAGTTTTTCGCCGTCATTTTCATAATACCAGCCTGCAAATTCATACCCCTGCCGTACCGGTACCTCCGGTTCCTCTACCAGCCTGCCGTACCGCAGCTTCTGGGAAGCCACCGGGCTGCCGCCCCGGGTGTCAAAGGAAACCGTATATCCTCCATTGACTGCAAAGTAAACAATCATAACTCCAATTATCACAATGCAGCCAGCAATAAAACCGTCCAGCAGACGGACAGGCACATCCTTGCTGCCGTAGATCCCTCTACCAAATCTCCTGGGACGCTGAACCACATTCTCTGTATTACCGGAAACGGAGGCGTCTGTCCGATCGCCTCCATCCTGCTTCCTGCATTCCGTTTCCAACTCATTGCGACCGTCCATAGCCTCCGCCTTTCTTTTTTTACTGTTACTTACGAACCAGATACTTTCTCATATCGATTGCACAGGCCACGAGAATGATCAGACCCTTGATAATATACTGCATGTTTGCATTGATGGACAGGAAGTTCAGTGCCACGAAAATAATGCGCAGCAGGAATACTCCCATGACCACACCACTAATCTTACCGGTACCGCCTACAAAGGATACCCCGCCGATGACACAGGCTGCAATGGCATCACACTCGTAGTTCAGACCTGTATTGGCCTGGTTGGAACCGATTCTTGCAGACTCAATAAAGCCTGTAATACCATACATCATACCTGCAAGCGTATGTACCATAATGGTAGTCTTCATTACATTGACACCGGATACATTAGCAGCATCAGGGTTGGATCCCACCGCAAACATGTTTTTGCCGAAGGTGGTCTTATTCCAGATAAACCACATAAGGATCACAATCAGAAGTGCATACCATACATAATTGGGAATGGCAACCTTCCCTGCTGAAACGACGCTGCCTGTTACAAAATTTTTAAAGGAACTGTCAAGACCGGACAGCGGCTGGCCATTGTTGCCATTGATCATGATGTACATCAGCAGTACACCATACACGATGAGCTGGGTTGCCAGGGTAACGATAAAGGGATGCAGCTGGAACTTGGCAACGAAGAATCCGTTGACCCACCCTACAATACCGCCCACCAGGATAACAGCCAGAATGACCAGCGGAATGGGCAGCACCGGAAGATCGGGAAACATCTTTGTAGCATAGTCCACGGACTGCAGCAGGGAGGCAGAGATACACGCGGTCAGTCCCACTACACGTCCTGCCGAAAGGTCTGTTCCCGTCAAAACGATACATCCTGCAATACCGCAGGCAATGGGCAGATTGGCAGCCGAAAGGTTGATAATATTGATAATTGCCGGTGCCTTTAAGAAAGCAGGGTTCTGCACCGTGGTATAGATTACTGCTATAACGAGCAGGATGTAAAGTGCGTTGTTGATCAGCAATTCTTTTATAAACGTCTTTTTATCCTTACTGTCCATTCCTTTAAAGCGGGCAATGGACTGCTGTACATTTGTGATTGCTCTCATAAGAAAAAGCCTCCTTATACATATTTTGCTGCAAGAGTCATAATTGCTTCCTGCGTAGTTTCACGCGCGTCTACCTCTCCGGCCAGGCGTCCCCCCGACATAACCAGGATCCTGTCACAGATTCCCAGCAGCTCCGGCATCTCTGAAGAAACCACGATTACCACCTTGCCCCTGTTGGCAAGATCCAAAATCAGCTGATAAATTTCATATTTTGCCCCTACGTCAATCCCTCTGGTGGGCTCATCCAGCAAAAGCACCTCCGGTTCAGTGAGCAGCCACCGTCCCAGAATCACCTTCTGCTGATTTCCTCCGGAAAGGGTACGGATCTTCGTTTCCTGAGTAGGGGTCTTGGTACGCATGGCATCTATGGACCACTGGGTATCTTTTTTCATAGACCTGTCATCCAGCACAAAGCCCAGCCTCAGATGCTTTTTCAGGCTGGAGATCACAGTATTTTCCCTGATCGACAGGATACCGAAGATGCCTGTTGCGCGACGTTCCTCTGTCAGCAGGGCAAAGCCGTTTTTGATAGACTCCCTGGCATTCCGGTTGCCCACTACCTTTCCGTGCAGCCTGATGGTGCCGCTCTTTCTGGTGGCCACTCCGAAGATATTTTCCAGTGTTTCTGTCCGTCCGCTTCCGTCCAGCCCTGCCAGTCCTATGATCTCTCCCTTTCTTACTTGAAAGGAAACATCCTTCAGCAGCGAGTACTGGGCCGTCAGGTTCTCTACCTCCAGCACTACCTCTCCCGGCTTGTTGGTCTTAGGCGGGAACTGGTTGTTCAGCTCACGTCCTACCATCTGCTTGATGATCTGATCCATGGTCAGATCCTTGGCCGGGTTGGTGGCCACCCAGGTCCCGTCACGCATGACTGTCACATCATCTGCAATACGAAGAATCTCTGCCATCTTATGGGATATATAAATTATGCCGCAGCCCTTGTCACGCAGCATATTAATAATCTTAAATAAATGTTCCACCTCCTGCTCTGTCAGTGAGGAAGTAGGCTCGTCGAATACGATCACCTTTGAATTATAGGAAACCGCCTTTGCAATCTCTGCCATCTGTCTCTGGGAAACAGGCATGGTACTCATTACTCTCCTGGGATCTATATCGATCCCCAGCTGCTTAAATACGGCTATGGTATCGTCATACATCTTCTTTTCATTAACCATCAGGCCGCCCATTTTGGGATATCTTCCCAGCCAGATATTGTCCATGACATTCCTTTTCAGAGCCTGGTTCAGCTCCTGATGCACCATGGCAACACCGTTTTCCAATGCTTCCTTTGAATTCTTAAAATTGATTTCCTTCCCATCCAAAAAAATCTGTCCGCTATCCTTACCATAGATTCCGAACAGACACTTCATCAGGGTAGACTTTCCCGCACCATTTTCTCCCATAAGCGCATGTACCGTTCCTCTTCGAACTGTCAGAGAAACATGATCCAGTGCTTTTACACCCGGAAACTCTTTGCATATATCCGTCATTTGCAACAGAATGTCCTGTCCCATGCATTTACCCTTCCTTTCTCCTTTAATAAAAAGTAAAAAAGGGCTGCCGCCCTGCCGCGGCAGCCACTTTTCAGTAGTTATCCAGTGTATTATTCTCCTGTATAAGAAGCATAAGGGATGAAGATCTTGTTGCTTACATTAGCAGAGATGTTGAAGTCTGAAGTATCAGCCATCAGCTCTTTGCCGGCCTGTACGTTCTTAGCCAGGTAAGCAATACCGTTTGCCATACCCTCTGCATCCTGCTTGATGGTTCCTGTCATCTTGCCGTCTGCGATCAGCTGCTTTGCAGCATCCGTAGCGTCTACACCGAATACGGGAATGGTTACGCTGTCTGCTGTTCCCAGGTTATAGCCTTTTTCATTCAGGGCTGTGATAGCGCCTTCCGCCATACCGTCATTGTTGCAGATAACCAGCTCGATCATGTTGTCAGTTGCTTCACTGTACTGGGAAAGATTGGTAACCATGTAGTTGTTGGCTGCTGTTGCGCTCCAGTTACCCTCCTGGTCAACCTGGTACTTATCTGTGTTGGAAGCATCGAAGTATACCAGTTCAGGCTTGCCTGCTGCTGTCAGCACTGCATTGGCATCCTCTACACCATACTGTGTACGCGCAATAGCCTCTACGTTGCCCAGCTGTCCCATGAACATTGCATAGCTGATGGAGCCGTCACCGTTGAGATCCACTGCATCATAGTTAGCAAGCAGGTAATCACCGATCATCTTGCCCTGCATGTGACCTGCTTCAGGAGCATCGGTTCCTACGAAAGCACATTTGTCATAGCTTCCGAGTACCTTGCCCTCATCCTCATCTCCCTCTACCGCACGGTTGAAGAAGATCACAGGGATGCCTGCTGCACTGGCCTTGTCAACGATTGCCTGGGAAGCATCTACGGAACCGGATGTAACGATGTTTACAATCAGAAGGTTTGCTCCCTGGCTGATGGCTGTGTCAATCTGTTCATTCTGTGTTGTCTGGTTGCTGTTTCCGTCATAGTTCTGGAAGGTGATGCCCGCATCTGTCAGGGCTGCATCCAGGGCGGTACGTACGCTGGAGATATAGGTGTCACTATAAGTATAGTAGAACACACCTACGTTCAAATCCACTGCGGCCTCTGCTGCAGGTGTCTCTGCCGCAGGTGTCTCTGCCGCAGGCTCCTCTGCCGGTGTGTCTGTTTCTGCTGCAGGCGTCTCTGTCGCTGCAGGCTCCGCTGCCGCAGGCTCTTTGCTGCCGCAGGCTGTCAGGCTGAATACCATTGCGCCTGTCAAAAGTAATGCCAATAACTTTTTCATTTCTTTTGTCCTCCTAAAAATTTTTTAGGGCTTTACCCTATTGTCTCTATTATAGCAACTGGCAGAGGAAAAAATATTTACAATATTTTACTCTATAGGTATAAAAAATTATTGTAACTGCCCTCCGCTGCTCAAAAAGCAAACAATATCCTCTGGCATTCCGGTTCAAACATGTTTTCCCTGGTGACGCAGGTGGTTGCCGTATCAATCCGGCTTTCCTCCTGACCGCTTCCGGTGATCAGGCTGTTTGCCCGCTCCACCCCCAGATAACCCATAGCATAGGGGTTCTGTACGATGAGGGCATCCACCTCACCGGTCTCCAGCATCCCTACCGACACCACATTGCTGTCAAAGGCCACTACTCGGGTGCTGTCTGCCAGCTCCATGTCCCTGATGGCCCATCCCACCCCCAGGCTGGTCCATTCGTTAAAAGTAACTACTGCATTGATCTCCGGGTGCTCCTTCAGCAGGTTCGCAGCTCCCTCCCTGGCATCCTCCGTGGTGGAGGGGACATTAATGGTGTACATAGCCTTCACCCTCTCATCCTCCAGGGCGGCTTCCCGGAAGCCCTCCTCTCTCTGCTGGCCATTGGCCGAGTTCACATCATGGTTGACAATGCCGATATACAGCTCTTCCTCCTCCGTATCAAGCACCGCCCGGCCGGCCATCCTTCCTGCCGCATGGTTGTCAGTCCCGATGCGGCAGCTCACCTGGCTGCTGTTCACATCACTGTCTATGACTACGATTTTCACTCCGCTTTTGGCGGCCCGGTTAATGGCCTCACTGTTGGCATTATAGTCCACAGCCGAGAAGATGATCACCTTTGCCCCATCCTCCACGGCTCTGTCTATCAGCATATTCTGCGTTTCGTAGTCCTCCTCACTGGCCGGCCCCTCCAGAGTGATCTCCAGATTGTACTCTGTTGCTGCTGCACCGGCTCCGGCATAGACAGACTGCCAGAAGGCCGAGTCCATGGACTTTGTAATCAATGCAACATAGGATTTACCCGGAGCCTCTGTCCCCCTGCTGCAGGTTCCGAGACAAAGCCCCGATGCCAGCAATGCAATGAAAAAAAACAGAAACACCGCCTTTTTACCTGACTTCATTTCCATCCTCCTCTATCCTGGGCATCCTGATTTCCACACTGGTTCCCTCATCCGGCTCACTCTCTATCGTCAGGCCGTATCTGTCCCCGAAATAAATTTTGATCCTCTCATTTACGTTTTTAATGCCTATGCCGTTCTGGCTGTCGGGCTCGCTGTTCAGTATGCTGCTGCACTGCTCCCGGCTCATCCCTACTCCATTGTCGGTAACTGTAAAAATAATGTCCTCCCCTTCCTGAAAAATACGGATATCAATCCTTCCCTCATCCACCATCCTGTTGATTCCATGGTAAATCGCATTTTCAATAATGGGCTGCAGGGTAATCTTGTTGCACAGGCAGGGCAGAACAGCCTCCTCTATATCAAAGGAATAGGTAAACTGGTTTTTGTACCTGAAGTTCTGTATCATCAGATAGCTTTTTGCATGCTGTACCTCCTTTTCAATAGGAATCAGCTCATGTCCCTTGCTGATACTGATGCGGAAGAGGCGGGCCAGGGCATTGACCATTTCCACCGCATCCCTGCTGCGCTCCTCCTCACACAGCCAGCTGATAGCATCCAGTGTATTGTATAGAAAATGAGGATTGATCTGTGCCTGCAAGGCTTTCAGCTCCGTCTTCCTCAGGGTGATCTCTTCGCTGCGCACCTTTTCCATCAGATCCTGGAGCCTCACTACCATATGGCCGAAGGAGTCGGACAGGGCTCTGATTTCACTGCTGCCGTGTACGGGCTGATAGTTGAAGCCCTTGGCATTGGCCTCAAAGTCCTGCATGGCCTTCACCAGCCCCTGAATGGGCCTGGATATGGTTCTGCTCAGGATATAGCTTCCCATAAATACCGTAGCCAGCACAAAGCAGATAAGCACCAGCAGAATCTGCATGGTAGCCCGCACCCTGCCCGTCACCAGCTCATCAATATGGCTGATGCCTACGATCCTCCATCCGCAGTTATCCAGTGTTCTGATGGTATAGATTACGTCAGACCTTATCACCGACCCATCCCCCATGCCTGCCAGGATATCCGTCTGCTCCGGCTTGAGGCCGGAATAGATGAGCTGCTGCTGGGGATGATAGATGACATTGCCCTCCCCATCCATGATAAAGCAGTAGCCGTGCTGTCCTATGCCCACTCCATCCACATACCCGGCAATCTGGGAAAAACGTATGTCCATGACTACCATGTGCTTCCCTCCGTCCGGGGCCTCCAGCTCCTTTGTAATAGAAACTACCCAGGGATAGTAGTTTTCCAGCAGGGTCTCCGCATGGGGCTCCGAGATTCCGATGGTTCCCGGCCCCGGCCTGTCTGTCTCCGGAAAGGAGAGGTTTTTCAGTATTTTCTTTTTCAGCCGATAAGTCCCTGTCCAGGCATCCTGCATCCTGCCTTCCTCATCATAGCTGGTAATCGCCACCACATCCCGCCTTACCCTGAGAAGGGTGGCCAGAGACCGATCCCTTTCCGGAGTCTCCTGGCCATAGAATTCTTCAATGGTTCCCATGACGCCTTCCATGTCCACTGTATAGTTGCGCACCGCATTGGAAGCCTGTACCACAGCCTGCTCGCTGCTGGTCAGCGCACTCTGCTCCACCGAATGACGGAATACCGACACGAACACCCACAGCCCTCCGAGCAGGGCTGCCAGCACGATCCCCACGACAAACAGATTCAAGATGGCTGACAGGGACAGCCCGTATTGCTTCTTATCCATATCCTCCACTCCATACCTCCGGACTGCCTTTATCCTGTGTGTTCCTCCGCTTTCAGCTGCTGCCGCAGAGCGTTGGGCGACAGCCCGCTGTATTTCTTAAAGCAGTAGCTGAAATAATGCTGGTCGTTATAACCGCATTTCTCCGAAATTTCCCGGATCTTCATGGATGTACACATCAGCATATGCCTGGCCGCCTCCATCCTTCTGGCCGTCAGCAGGTCGATAAACGTCTTTCCTGTTTCTTTTTTTATTAACCCGCTGAGATAACTGGGGCTGACATTGATCTGACTGCTGACCATCACCAGTGACAGTTCTCCGTTCCCATACTCCGACTCTATGATCTCCAGAGTCTTCTCGCACAATACCCTGCTGCTCTTCTTTCTCTGGCTTCCGATCATCTCTCTGGCCTGCAGGCAGAAATCCGTAAAGCGGCTCTGCATCTCCCGGAAGCCTCCTTCCTGGAAAAAGAGGTTCTGCAGCATCACATTTTTCTGCATCTGCTCTATCTCCTCTCCGTCTGCCACCGCATAGATGATCCTGCATACCGCTGCAATGAGCTGAACCAGGAGATAATTTGCCCTTGCCCTGGACAGCCTCATATCATGAATCCTGTGAAACAGCCCCTCCATATAGGACTCCACCTCTGCCTCCGAACCGCCTCTGATCAGGGATTCCACCTCCATGACGATATTGAGGCTCTCCTGTGCATCTATCCCTTCCGCATGCTCCTCGTCAGCAATATAGTGGACACTGCTGTCTGTTCCCTCCGAATAGCTGATGGCATTCATGGCCTCTATATAGGCATCATGGCAGCCGGAAAGCTTTTCCGTCATCCGGCTGACCCCCAGCGCACAATGGAGCTTCATGATCCTTTCTATGCTCTGAACCATATCCCCCACCAGAATATGCAGATACTTATCAAAGGCCGCAGGCGTGGCGATCAGCAGGGAGATGATCCTCCCATTCCAGTAAAAGCTCTCATACCTGACATATTTCTTCAGTATGCTGTCCACAGAATGCACCATGTCTGCGGAGGTGCAGTTCTCACCCTCACTGCTGCTGATGCTGGTCACCAGCACCACATACCGGAAATCATTGTGGCTGCTCTTTAATATACCGCTTTCTATGGCCTGCTTTATGAGGCTCTCCTCCCGGTTCCCCATCTCCCCGCTCCAGAATCCGTCCAATAACAGGGGCATCAGAAATTCAGACCTTTCCATCTGCTTCTGCTGTTTATTGCTGAATTCCAAAAACAGTCTGTCTATCTTTTCCTTGACTGTCATCAGCTCCCTGGTCAGATCTGCCATGGATATGGGCTTCAGCATATAGCTGATAATATTATACTGGATGGCCTGCTGGGCATATTTAAATTCATCGAAGCCGCTTAAAAAAACAATCTGTGTGGTAGGCCGAACTTCCCTCACCTGTCGGGCCAGCTCTATGCCTGACACAAAGGGCATCTTGATATCCGTCAGGAGCAGGTCCGGCTTCCTCTTTTCTACCAGCTCCAAAGCCTCCACTCCGTTTTCCGCCTCCCCCACCACCTGAAAACCGATGCTTTCCCAGTCTACCTTCCGTATGATGGCCCGGCGCAGTTCCTCCTCATCGTCCGCCACTACAACTGTATACATATCCATTCCCCTGCTTCCGTCCGCGTCCGGAGCTTTTGACCTTTCTCTTTGTTTTTACAACTGCATATATTATACCGTAAAATCCCCTTTTAAGTCCAACCTTTTATAAATCATCCACCAGCGCGCTGCTTTTGGCATAGGCTGTGCTTTTGGCTTCAAAAAAATCCGTTTTGATCTGATTGGCATTGGCATACAGGGATACCCATTTCATACTCTCCGGCTCCCTCCCATACCCCTCATAGATGGGTTCCAGACCGATATTACGGCATCTTAGATTGCCAAGGTACCTGATATAATCCGTGACCATTTCCTGCTTCAGCCCCTGTACCTTATCGCCGATCACATAATGTCCCCACCTGATCTCCTGCTCACAGCCCTCCTTTATCATTTCCCGGTATTCATCCAGCCGATCCTTTGTAAACCATTTCCCATTTTCCTTTTTTAATTCCGTAAGAATCCTGCCAAACAGCCACAGGTGAGTGTTCTCATCCCTGTTGATATAGCGAATCTCCTGGACAGAGCCGGGCATCCTGTTGTTTCTCCCCAGATTATAGAAAAACATGAAGCCGCTGTAGAAATAAATTCCCTCCAGAATATAATTGGCCACCATGGTTTTGATCAGCATCTCCATGCTCTTTTCCTTCTGGAAGCCATTGTACAGATTTCCTATAAATTCATTTCTGGCCAGCAGATGCCTGTCCTCCTTCCACTGGTAAAGCACGCTGCTGCGCTCCTGGGGCTCACAGATGGTATCCAGCATATAGCTGTAGCTCTGACTGTGGACCGCTTCCTGAAATGCCTGGATGGACAGGCAGAGATTCACTTCATTTGCCGTAATATACTCGCTGATATTGGGCAGATTGGCTGTCTGTATACTGTCCAGGAAGATCAGAAAGGAAAGGATCTTGTCATAGGCCCTTCTCTCTGCCTCCGGCAGCTTCCTGTAGTCCTTCACATCCACTCCCAGATTGATCTCCTCCGGTACCCAGAAATTGTTCATGGCCTGACGGTACCAGTCACTGACCCAGGTATATTTCATATTGTTGAAATCATTCAGGTTGGTGGTATTTCCTCCCACCAGTCTGCGTTTCCTGACCTCTGTATCTCCCTCCGGATTAAACAGAGGCTTTTTGAATAATTCTGACATTTTTCCAGCCTTCCTTTCTGTTCCCACCCTGTCCCGAGGGTGTTTGGATTTTGAAACACCCTCTAGGAGGAGCAGACCTCACATTCCTCCACCTCCAGGCTTTTGGAACGGATATAGTAAATAGTCTTGACGCCCTCCTCCCAGGCCAGCAGATACAGGTTGAGTACCCTGCGAAAGGTGTATTCATTGGTAATATACAGATTCATGCTCATGGCCTGGTCAATATGCCGCTGCCGGATCCCGCAGGCCCGCACGGACCAGGTCTGGTCGATATAATGGGCATTCTTATAATACCAGAAGGTATCCATGGAAAGCTCCGGCGCCACCCTGGGCATCAGTCCGTTCTTTTTCTCCTCCAGGAAATACCGGTTCATCACCGGATCCAGCCCGGCTGTAGTCCCTGCAATGATACTGGTGCTGCTGGTAGGAGCTGCCGCCAGGAGGTATCCGTTTCTCATGCCCTGCTCTGCCACCCTGCGGCGCAGCCTCTGCCACCTTTCATCCGTCAGGCCTCGCTTTTCAAAATAGGCTCCGGTCTGCCAGTCACTGCCTTGAAAATAAGAATAGCTTCCCTTCTCCCCGGCGATCTCACAGCTTGCCTCCACTGCTGCGTAATGAATCCGCCCGAAAACCTGCTCGGCAAAATCAAGATGCTCCTGGCTCTCCCATTTGATTCCGTGCCTTGCCAGCATGTGGTGATAGCCGCTCACGCCCAGACCAATGGGGCGGTAGTTCTCATTATTGATCCTGGCATAGGGCACCGGAAAAAAGTTCAGGTCAATGACGTTGTCAAGAGCACGGACCGCGGTTTTCGTTATCTCACTGACCTCTCTCCCGTCCTCCACCCGGATTCTGCCCAATGACAGGCTGGCCAGATTGCAGACCACAAATTCACCCGGCCTGGTCACTGTCACCACCACAGGCTCCCCATTCACTGTTTCCACCCTCTGCTCTGCCTGTTCTATCTCGGACATGTTCTGGGCAATCTCCGTACAGAGGTTGCTGCAGTAAATCATCCCCTTATGGGGGTTGGGATTTGCCCTGTTCACATGGTCTCTGTTAAAGGTGAACGGGGTCCCGGTCTCCACCGCGCTTTTTATGATCAGACGGACGATCTCCTTGATGGGAACTACCCTTTTTTCAATGCGCATATCCTGTACGCAGTCCAGATACTTCTCCTCCCATTCCGCACCGTAGCAGTCCTCCAGGCCATAGCCCTTTGCCCTGCGGATCTCATGAGGGCACATAAGATACCAGTCTCCCTCCAGATTCTCCCTGGCCTGCTTCCAGAAATAATCGGGATAGCAGACCCCGGGAAATACATCATGGGCCTTCAGCCTGTCATCTCCGTTATTAGTCCGCAGGTTCAGAAATTCAGGCAGATCCCTGTGCCATACATCCAGATAGACTGCTACTGCCCCCTGGCGCATCCCAAGCTGATCCACCGCCACAGCAGTATCATTGGCCAGACGGATCCAGCGGATCACACCTCCTGCCGCTCCCTCAAAGCCCCGGATCGAACTTCCGCTGGCTCTCACCTTTCCGAAATACATGCCCATGCCGCCTCCGAACTTGCTGACCCTAGCAAAGTTGTCAATACTGCGATAGATGCCCTCCAGGCTGTCGGGAACAGTGTCTATAAAGCAGGAGGAAAGCTGATGATAGGGCTTTCTTGCATTAGACATGGTGGGCGTGGCCATGGTCACCTGCAGACTGCTGAGTATATCATAAAAACGTTTTACCCATTCGGAACGATCCCTTCTCTCCTTCATGGCCAAATGCATGGCAATCCCCATGAACATCTCCTGAGGTGTCTCCAGAAGGGTTCCTTTTCCGGTACGGATCACATAGCGGTTCAGCAGCAGATCCAGGCCGGAATAATTCAGGAGATGATTCCTCTCCTGGCAGAGCCAGGATTCAAACAGTCCTATCTCCTCTCTGGAATAGCTCTGCAGGATATAGTCTCCATACAGCCCCTCTCCTGTCAAATACACCAGCTTCTCATAAAAGCAATGGATATTCAGGCTCTCCATCTCCTCTGCCAGCCTTTTTTCAAAATCCATGTACAGCAGCCTGGCAGCAATCATTTCCCACTGAGGAGCCTCCTGGGCCGTCAGCTCTACTGCAGCCCTGATTAACAGAGGCAGCTTTTCCCTGTCCGTGAGTCCCTCCCTGGCCATTCCCAGGAACTTTGCCACAAGATGCTCCAGCCCATACTCCTCTCCGGGAAACTCCTTCTGAATCTGTCCAAGTACCGCCTCCAGCCCTTCCGGATCCTCAAAACAGCCTGACAGCTCCTGCCTGGCCCTTCTCATACGGGAACGCTCCTGGCGGTAGAGAATATAGCTTTTCATTACCCTGTAGCAGTTCTCCTCCATCAGCGCCTGCTCCACCATATCCTGGATCTCCTCTACCGAGATATGCATCTCACTCCCCTGCTCTGTCCGGAATTTTTCTTCCACCTTTTTCAGTATTCGCTCCAGCCTCTCCTCTCCGGCTGTCTCCCCCACACTCTCGAAAGCCCTGGCAACAGCATTTTTTATCTTCTCAGGACAGTAATCCTGCTCTGAGGCATTACGCTTTTTTATTCTGATCTGCATAGATAGATTCTCCATATAATACATTATATAACAAAATACTATTTATAGTATACAGATAGGATAATAACACAATATATGGGATTTTTCAAGAAAAATACGAGACACGGACTTTCTGCCGCACTTTTTTGGCATGGTCGTATCCACCGTTCGATTCCTGCTGTCGATATGGCATTGGGTAGAAAAGAAAAAAAGGACATTTTTTCTTTTCTGAAAAATGTCCTTTTGTGTGCTACATAGTGCTGGTGGCCGGACTTGAACCGGCACGGGATTGCTCCCGAAGGATTTTAAGTCCTTTGCGTCTGCCTATTCCGCCACACCAGCAGGGTGTTTTGGCATCAACCTGTAATATTTTAAAAATGGGACCTATAGGGCTCGAACCTATGACCCTCTGCTTGTAAGGCAGATGCTCTCCCAGCTGAGCTAAGATCCCATAAACGACCCGGATGGGACTCGAACCCACGACCTCCGCCGTGACAGGGCGGCGCTCTAACCAACTGAGCCACCGGGCCAGATATTGCTATATTGATAAAAACTAAAATGGACCTTCGGGGACTCGAACCCAGGACCGACCGGTTATGAGCCGGTTGCTCTAACCAACTGAGCTAAAGGTCCGCATAATAAATGACTCCAACGGGAATCGAACCCGTGTTACCGCCGTGAAAGGGCGATGTCTTAACCGCTTGACCATGGAGCCTTATCACTGGTAGCCTGGCCACCGCCTGCCTCCCGGCTAGCTCCCCGAGTAGGGCTCGAACCTACAACC
>JALESH010000068.1 GCA_022781985.1 Lachnospiraceae bacterium
GCAAACATTCCCCCTCCCATCCCGGATGGAGGCAAGCCTGCCCTTCTCATCATAGCCATAAAGGGTTCGGGTGCCGTCCCTGCCCACCACTTCTGCAGGCTGATTTCTTTCATTATAGGTAACTGTCTCCGTGCTGCCGTCAGGGTGAGTCAGTCGGTTCATTCTTCCTTTTCCATCATACCCCATCTGTGTCACGCTGCCAAGGGCATCTGTTTCTTCCGTGACCTGCCCCCTTTCGTTGTAGCTGCGACGGATGCTGCTGCCCTCCAGCCACACCTCCGTGATGCAGCCTTTTTCATCATAGCGGTAGAGGGTGGTGTTCCCCGATGGGTCGGTAAAGGCTGTGGTTCTGTTTTCTGTGTCATAGGAGGCTGTACTGGCGCCCCTGCCTGCTGCATGCTGACGGATCACCCTGCCGGGGCCGTCATATTCATTGGTCAGCCAGACCTTCCCCAAGGCATCCTTCAGCTGCGCCAGCCTGCCTGCCCCATCATAGCCAAAGGAAACGGAGGAGTCGCCGGGGAGGCGGAGCATGGTCAGGCTGCCTTCCTGATAAAGGAGACTGAGCCTTTCCCCTGCTGTATTGGACACAGCAGCGATGCAGTCCCCCTCATAGGCCAGGAGCAAGGCAGCCCCATAACGGCCCCTGATCTCCTTGATCCGGCCTCCTTCATCAGCCCGGAAGCGGAATATCGTCTCCCCCCACTGCCTCATCTCACACAGGATCAGGCTGCTGCCGAAAACATACACCATGCCGTCCGGATCGGTGACCTCAAAGGCTCCCTCCCCTCCGGCTGCCATGGTATAGCCAAAGGCAGTCTCCTCCACGGGATGGAAGCCTCCCCCTTCTCCATCCCTGCCAAAAGGGATTACCTCACCCCTGGGGGTATGGAAATAAGCATATGCCTCATCCATGGACAGCTGGTAGTGCAGGGCATGGCTCCATCCTCTTCCCAGTAATTTCCCGTCATCCCCTCTTTGGGAATCATACAGCAGGGTAAAATGCAGCCTGTCCTTCCCACTATCCTCCAGACAGGTATGGCTCCAGAGAAAGGATCCTGTCAGGGGATTTACCGGATCCAGCCCCAAATGGGCCGGCCTGCCGTCAGGATAGACCCTGTCCTGTGCCATATCAGGAAGTCCCCTTCTCTGGCTGATGCAGGTTGTGATGGACTGAAGGGCGCTGTAGGGCCCATAGCCCCCCGCATTGCCTGCCCTCACCCGGTATTTATGAGTGGTATTTGGCTTCAGGCCTGCTATGGTATGATAGATCCGGGCCTGTCCTGTTTTCCCGGCCTCTGCTGCCAGGCTTCTGACCATGGGCGCTGCCGCTTCTGATGCAGCCCCAGCGGCATAGGGAGAATTTGCCCCTTTCCGCTGAATTACTATCCCATCAAACTCCAGCTCATAGTGTTCTGCCTCATTGACATCGTCCCAGCTCACCAGCACACTGCCGCTGGCGGCTTCCGCAGTCACATTCAGGGAGCGATGCGCCAGGGAAAACAGGGTTTTGATTTGCCCCTTCGGGCTGTATTCCCCATATTCCATCCCATTCTTTACCCTCAGGGTATAGGTGTAGAGGGTATTTTCTGACAATCCCGGAATTTCCAGCTCCGTTTCTGTCGTCTCATGGTTCCTCTTCCCCAGCTTCACCTCATAGGCCTCCGCTCCCGGTACCGGATCCCATCTGAGGGTAACGGATGTCTCCCCGGCAGAGGCCCGGATGTTCCCCGGGGCTGCCAGCATGGTTCTGACACTCCCCTCCTTTGAATAATTGCTGAAGCCCATGGAATTTCCGGAACGGACTGCATAGGTATAGACCGTATTCTGTTCCAGGTTCTCTGCCACAAAGGGACTGTCGGAAGCCTCATAGACCTTGTCTCCTACCCTCACCTGGTAGCTGTCTGCAGCGGTCACCGGGCTCCAGCTGATTTCAATGCTGTGAGCAGAGGCGGGAAAAGCCCTGACATCACCGGGCGCCTCCGGCAGAGCCGGCAGAGTGAGAGCCTCCTGGGCAGGACTGTATTCCCCCGGCCCTCCCTCGTTATAGGCACGCACTGCATAGCTGTAATATGTATTGGGAGCCAGCCCGGTAAAAACCTTGCAGGGAAGAGGCGTCTCATAATTATCCCCGTCAAACAGTACATGGTAGCCTAGGGCTCCCTCCACGCTGCTCCATTCGATCTTTACCGTATCGGAAAGAACCATCGCATATACATGCTCCGGCACTCCCGGAGGCGGCATGCGAAAGCCGATCCTTCCTGCTTCACTGGGAGAGCCCAGGCCTCCCCTGTTTCGGGTACGCACTGTATAGGTGTAGGCTCCCGGCGCAAGATCTGCTGCAGTAAAGGAGGTTCTGCCGCCCTCCACCATATGGATCTGATCTCCCAGGGATACCTCGTACCCGGTGGCTCCTGCCACCTCCTCCCAGCTGATGGTGACAGAGGCATCGTCAGCCACGGCCCGGATTCCCACAGGCGGGCGCAGGGTAGTCCATCCTGATCCGTTGGCAGGATATACGCTTTCCCCAAACAGGTTCCTGGACATTACCTTGCAGTCAAATTGCGTACCCGGCTCCAATGGTATGGTAATAGAGGTGGTCTCTCCGGAATCCACCGGATATCTCACATTATTCATGAGTACTGTATAGCCGGTGGCATTTTCTACCGCCTCCCAGCTGACGGTTACATCCGTCTCTGATGTCTCCAGGGTGAGCCCCCTGGGTGAGGCCGGCGGCGATGTGATATCCAGCTTCGTACTGTAATCGCCTCCTATCAGCCTGTTTACTGCCCGTACCCGGATGGAATACTCCTTATTTGGCTTTATTATCAAAACAATCTCATTTTCATCTGCAGGTATCGTATAGGTGGAGCTATTCAGAAGTACCTGATAGCCGGTGGCACCCTTTACCCAATCCCAGGAAATGGAAAGAAATTCCTGAGAAACCTGGAAGCCTACATTTGTCGGTGCCGGCAGCACCCCTTCCTGTGACCTTGGGGTACTGAAGGTCTGTTTCCCGCTGAAGACGCCCCTTCCATCGGCGCTGACTGCACAGATCTGATAACTATATTCGGTGCCTGAGACAAGTCCTGTAAAGCTGACAGCTGTCATGTCCGCTCCTGCTGTCTTCTCCTGGGAGCCGCAGCGTACCACATAGCCTGCCGCGTCCTCTGCCGGGCTCCAGCTTACCGTAATGCTGTGCTCTGTTCCCTCTGCTGCAATCCCTGAAGGAGGAGCCGGAGGCATAACCATGCTTACAGCCGCTGAATATGCACTGCAGCCGGTTCTGCCGCAGGCACGCACCTGGGCACTGTAGCTATGTCCTTCTGCCAGCTCCGCAGACCATGTGCGCCCTGCTCTCATATCAATATACTCTTTGCCGGTATCACTTACCAGCCTTATGTTATAATAGCTGGCCTTTTCTACTGTTTCCCACACAATCTCCGCTTTTCTGCCACTTACTGTTTTCCTCAGGATAACCGGTATATCAGGCGCAGTCTCGGGAGTGCTGAAGGACCGCTCCCTGCTGTAGGAACCAGTACCATGCTTATTGATGCTGCATACCTTGTACATATACTGGGTTCCGGGCCGCAGGCCGGAAAAAATACAGGACAGGGTTCCTCCCTGTACCAGCCTTTCCTCTGTGCCGCAGCATACCCTGTAGGCTGCCGCATCCGGCACTGCCTCCCAGCGGATCACTGCCTGCGCTGCGGAGTACTCCGCCGTGATATTCCCGGGGGCTGCAGGGGCGGTGGTCACTTTCTTCACCGTATAGGCACTTTGCTTCTCCCCCTTTACAGAGCAGACCTGGTATGGATAGGTTGTCCCGGGGGACAGGGAAGACACTGTATAGCTGGTTCCGCTGACTCGTATGATTTCCCCATTGAATATCAGAAAATAGCTGTCTGCCCCGGCCACAGCATTCCAGCTCACTGTCACGGAATTTCCGAAGGCAGCTGCCCTCACACCGGCAGGCACATCAGGTGCGCCTTGGGGATTTTTCGAGGTACTGACAAGCTGTGGCAGGCTGTAGGAGCCAACGCCGTCTGCTCCTCTGCAGCATATTTTGCATGAATACTCTGTATCAGGAGTCAGATCCGTGAAGGTAAACCTGGTGGTATCGGCATCTGTCATTTCCTCCTTTTGTCCGCACTGCAGGATATATCCCTTCGCCCCTCTTACAGCAGTCCAGCTTATGTAAATGCAGTCCACTCCGGCTGATGTCCTGATGTCTGATGGGGGAGTCGGCGCCGTCCTGACCGTTACTGCACTGCTGTCTGCGCTGGTACTGTTTCCATTTCGGGCACAGACCTGCACAGAGTAAGGCAGGTCTGCTCTCAGCCCTGTAAATGTGATGGTATTTGCCGTTACCCTGCCGGAATCCACGATCCCGGTACTCGTCATCAGCCTTACGTCATAGCAGGCGGCTCCTGCTACGGCTCCCCAGCTCACCTGCACAGAGGTATCCGTGGCTGTTTTCGTCAGGATGACAGGCACTGACAGCTGAACTTCCTTTGTGCGGATCCTCTGCTCTCCGCTATAGCTCCCGATGCCGTCCCTGCTTTTGCAGCAGACCTGATAAGTGTATTCCTCATCAGCCTGCAGTCCCTGGAAGGTATAGCTGGAGGCGATGGTATCCACCGTCCCGGTGCCCCAGCGTACCTGATAGCCTGCAGCCTTGGGAACTGCATCCCAGCTTATGGTGACGGAATCCTTTGTGCTCACAGCCCTGATATTTACGGGCGGAGCAGGGGGGACTGCTGCTGTCACCGAAGCCGACCAGGCGCCGGAGCCTGCTGCATTCTCTGCACGCACCTGAAAGCTGTAGTCAGTTCCTGCTTCCAAGCCAGTAAATTCTCTGCTGACTGAAGCCTGCTGATACTGAGCATTATTAAATTTTATGGTATAGCCTGTGGCTCCGCTGACCGGATTCCAGCTAAAAGCTGCTGTATTGCCGGAGACGGATTTCCTGATATTGGTGGGTGCTGCAGGACCTTCCGGTACCTCAGGCGCGGCGGCCAGGGTTCTGACTGTCTGCTCCCTGCTGAAGGAACCGTTCCCATGGATCCCTTTTGCGCAGACCTGGTAGGAGTAGGCGGTGTCAGCCGTCAGGTTAGAGAAGGTGGCCGTTGTCCCCGCAGCAGGAATGTCAGTCTGGTTAAACCGGACAAGATAGCCTGTGGCTCCTTCTGCCGCCTCCCAGGAAATGGTGACCTTCGTATCCGTACTTTCCGCACGGATGCCTACTGGAGGCTTGGGAGCCGTGGTGACTGTGACAGGCTCTGAATAAAAGCTGCCTCCTGCTGTGCTTTTTGCCCGTACCCGGATACTGTAATCTGTGGCAGCCTTTAAATCAGGTATGGTCATGGCGGTGTCTGTTGTGGATCTGACCGATCCATTGCAGCTTACTTCATATTCTGTTGCCCCCATAACCGCTGCCCAGCCCACCGTAGCAGAGTTATCTGTAGTTTTTTTCAGCCGAATCACAGGTGTCCCCAGAGTCTGCCTCAGTGTAGTGATACTCTTTACCGGGCTGTACCGGCCCTCTCCGGAGTTATTGAAGGCACAGATCTGGTAATGATAGGTTGTTCCGGGGGTTAATCCGGTGATTTTGGAATCCCTGCCCGGTACAATGACCTCGTTTCCATCCAGGTCTCCGAATCTTCTCTTATAAAAGGTGGCTCCCTTCACCTCATCCCATCTGACTAAGACAGAATTGGCTGTAGCCTCCGCTGTGATATTGGAAGGGATGCCCGGAATGGTAGTAATTGTGCTTTCGCGGCTCCATGCCCCCTCTGCTTCCGCAGTATAAGCCCTGACCTTATAGGAATAGCCTGTCCCCTTTTCCAGGCCGGACACTGTATATACAGTATTTTTGGTTTTATAGGAAGCGCCATTGAACAGCAGCTCATAGCCAGCTGCCCTACCTACTGCCTCCCAGCTCACCGTAACGGTGTTTTCCGTTGCAGATCCCTTTATATTTCTGGGCTGGGCGGGAGGCTCCGGCCTGGTTGTGATATACTGTACCGGACTGTATGCCCCTGTCTTGCTGTTATTTTTGGCTCGCACCCTATACAGATAGGTGGTCTTGGGTTCCAGATTATAAAAACTTTTGCTTGTACCTGTCACCTCCTCCTCCCTGTCACCAAGCAGGATATCATAGCGGGTCGCCCTGTCCACTGCATCAAAGCGTACTGTGACTGTGGTGGAGGTGGCTTCCGCCGTCACATTCCCAGGCACACTAAGGGGGGTTTTATTGTAAAAGTCGGAATCTACCAATATCTGCTTTGACTCCGTTACCAGATGGGCAGACCCACTGTATGCCTGTACCCTCACCACGTACTGGCGGTTTGCCTCCAGCCCCTCCCTGCTGGTAAAGGACGTGGCCGTCAGATTATCCTCCCGTTCAAGCAAAAAATCATCATATAATCCCCTCAGAGCTACATGATATCTGTCTGCCCCGCTGACGGGTGTCCAGACTGCAGTTACAGAACCGTTTTCATTCAGTGTAAGTGATAAATTTAAGTGTTCCATTTTTTCCCTTTCTGTTATTTTTGTCATGTTATGTGTCAAAACGTTGTAATTCGTATTTTTTAATATAATCTCGGATCAGGGATTCTCCATAATCCAATGCTGTTGCATAACCGCATTCCTGCAGATACCGGCAGGCCAGCACATAGCTGTCACAGCCAATCACCGGCCCATACCGCAGTCTGTCTCCGCTGCCGGTACGCCTGGTAGCTATATAGTCGTTGTGATCCAGGATGGACTGCTCCCAGCTTTCATAGGCTCGCCACTCCGTATTTTTCACAAAAACAAAGCTTCCGTCCTCCTGCTGCTCTACTGCCTCTTTCACATAGACCCGTCCCGGCCAGCCGTTCTTTTTTATGCCAAACAGGGCCTTGGCTTTCTGCGCCAGTTCAGAGGTTCCCCAGGACGATTCTTTGATGGCCTGAGCCACTACTACAGATGGGAGCATGATCCGTCTCCTGTCCCAGTCCTGCTTTGCCACTCTTCCCACAAACTCATCAAAGGGCTCTGCCAGGCCCTCAATAGCGCCTGACAGTGTACCTCCGACAAAAGTCCGAAATCCCTGAAAGATAGCCCGAGCTACAGCTGCCGCTCCTCCTGCCCTGTAATAGGTGTCCGCGTCTGCCTGATTGTCACAGAAGCAAACCTCTATCAGCATGGCTTTTGCCCTGGTCCGGCGTATCATATACAGTCCGCTTCCATCCTTTATGCCCCGGCTTCTGAAGCCAAGGCCTTCCATGTTGGCACAGATCCGCAGAGCCTCCGGATATTTCCTGCCCTGCCAGGTGTAGATTTCCACTCCCCTGCCTTTATGGTCCGCCGACGCGTTGAAATGGAGGCTGATAAACCAGTCCAGTGCCTGCCTGTTAGCCCTTTCCGCTGCCGCTTCCAGATACCTCTGCTGATTCGCAGCTGCATCCACGGTACAGTCCGTAACCCAGATGCCGTCATCCTCCAGCAGCTTTGTAAGAGCCTGCCCCACAAGCCTGGTGTGTTCTGATTCCCTGAGAATGCCTACTGCCCCATAACCCGCTCCCTCTAAGGTATGACCGCAATTTATCCCTATTTTCACCTGCCTCCCTCCCCTGCTTTTAATTCCGGCAGGCCGGCCGCTGACATCAGCAGGGAAAGAACTCCTGACAGC
>JALESH010000007.1 GCA_022781985.1 Lachnospiraceae bacterium
GGATGAGGAACAGGAAGAGGAATACTAGGAAAAGGGTAATGATCAGATGGAAACCTATTGTGCGCCGGTGGAGCACACCTTTGCTCCTGTCTGTGACAGGGCTTCCCGCATATTGATACTGGGCACCTTTCCCTCCGTGACATCCCGGGACAACGCCTTTTACTACGGCCATCCCCAAAATCGCTTCTGGAAGGTGATGGCCGGAGTGACAGGGGAGGCGGTGCCGGATACCATAGAAGAAAAGACCGCCCTGCTGCTGAGTCATGGGATTGCTTTATGGGATGTGATCCGCTCCTGCCGTATCAACGGCTCCAGTGACAGCTCCATCAGGGATGTGGTACCCAATGATATGGACAGGGTTCTGGCGGCCAGTCCCATCGTGAGGATATACGGCAATGGCGATAAGGCCTGCCGGCTGTATGAGAGATACTGTCAGGGACAGACGGGGCTGCCCATCACCAGGCTGCCCTCCACCAGTCCGGCCAACGCGGCCTTTACGCTGGAGCGGCTGGTGGAATGCTGGCGCAGGATTTTGGAAGAGAGATGAAGAAGCATGGACACAAAAAGAAAGAAAAAAGTGGTGGTGGGCATGTCAGGAGGGGTGGATTCCTCCGTAGCCGCCTGGCTGTTAAAGGAGCAGGGCTATGATGTGATCGGTGTCACCATGCGCATCTGGCAGGATGAGGAACAGGAGTTTCGGGAAGAAAATGCAGGCTGCTGCGGCCTTTCTGCGGTGGATGATGCCAGGCAGGTGGCCAGGCATCTGGGGATTCCTTATTATGTCATGAATTTTAAGCAGGAGTTCCGGGAAAGGGTAATGGATTATTTTGTGGAGGAATATCTCCGGGGGAGAACCCCCAATCCCTGTATTGCCTGCAACCGGTATGTAAAATGGGAATCCTTGCTGGAGAGGAGCCTGTCCATCGGGGCTGATTATATCGCAACGGGACATTATGCCAGAGTGGAAAGGCTGGCCAACGGGAGATATGCGGTCTGCCATTCCGCAACGGCAGCCAAGGATCAGACCTATGCACTGTATAACCTGACCCAGCATCAGTTAGCCCATACCCTGATGCCGGTAGGGGCCTACAGGAAGGAGGAGATCAGAAGACTGGCAGAGGAGATCGGGCTGCCGGTGGCCCGTAAGCCGGACAGTCAGGAGATCTGTTTTATCCCGGATAATGACTATGCAGGGTTTATAGACAGGGAAGCAGGGGAGAGGGTTCCGCCCCCGGGAAGCTTTGTGAGGGCATCCGGAGAGGTTCTGGGCACCCATAGGGGCATTACACACTATACGGTAGGTCAGAGGAAGGGGCTCAATCTGGCTCTGGGACATCCTGTCTTCGTGACAGGTATCCGGCCGGAGACCAATGAGGTGGTGGTGGGAGAGGCGCCGGAGGTCTATGCCACAGAGCTTTACTGCAATCAAATCAACTATATGGGGATGGAGGCCCTGGCGGAGCCCAGGAGGGTAAAGGCAAAGATTCGTTATGCCCATCAGGGTTCTTTTTGTACCATAGAAATGGCAGGAGAGGACAGGATAAAATGCAGCTTTGAGGAGCCGGTGCGGGCGGTGACGCCGGGACAGGCGGTTGTATTTTACGAAGAAGATTATGTGCTGGGCGGAGGCACGATTCTCTGAAGGAGGCAGGGCTTATGAGGATTTTGGCGGATTATCACATCCATTCTTTTTTTTCGGGGGATGCAAAGGCACCCATGGCGGCTATGATAGAAAAGAGCATTGCCCTGGGGCTTGGAGAGATCTGCTTTACAGAGCACATGGACATGGACTATCTATATGCCGGGGAAGCAGAGCAGGGCATGTTTGAATTGGATACGGAGGCTTATCTTTTGGAATTGCAGAGGTGCCGGGAGAAATACGGGGAACGGATTGGCATCCGTTTTGGCGTGGAGCTGGGTCTGCAGCCCCATATCACAGAGGAACTGAGGCGGTATGTGGGATCCTATGACTTTGATTTTGTCATCGGCTCCTCTCATCTCTGCGGGAGAAAGGATCCCTATTATGCCTCCTTTTATGAGGGCAGGACGGAGGAAGAGGCCTACCGGGAATATTTTTCCTCGATTCTGGAAAATCTCAGAGCCTTTCAGGACTTTGACGTATACGGACATCTTGACTATGTAGTGCGGTATGGTCCTTATAAGGATGATAGGTATTCCTATGGTAAATACAGGGATATTCTGGATCCGATTTTGCATAGCCTGATCGAGAACGGCAAGGGAATCGAGGTCAATACCGGTGCCATTCCCCATGGGCTGAGGGAACTGAATCCCTGCACCGATATCCTGAAACGCTATCACGAGCTGGGAGGGGAGGTCATCACCGCAGGCTCCGATGCCCATGGGCCGGAGCGGATTGCCGAAGGCTTCCACCGTGCGGCAGAGATTCTGCGGGACTGCGGCTTCCGATATTATACCGTATTTAAAAACAGGAGGCCGGAATTTATCCGGCTGTGAAAAAAGAAGAATTATGTAAGCTTGCCAATAATCTCCCGGATTTGGAAAGAAACTATTAAAAATAGCCAAAAAGCAAATATTTTTTATTTACACCTTGAATTTTTGGGACAAATTAGGTAAAATAAGCCTGTTGATAAAATTTTGACAAACATCCGCAGGTGGGATTAGCGGATGGCTGCAAAATGATATAAGTAAATTCATTTTTAGGAGGAATCTAAAATGGCAGTAAAAGTAGCAATCAATGGTTTTGGCCGTATTGGTCGTCTTGCATTCAGACAGATGTTCGATGCAGAGGGATACGAGGTAGTAGCGATCAACGATTTGACAAGTCCTGAAATGCTTGCACATTTGTTGAAATATGACACAGCACAGGGCAAATACCAGTATGCAGACAGTGTAGAGTATGGTGAGGATTCCATCTCCGTAAACGGAAAGAAGATCACCATCTACGCGAAAGCCAATGCGGCAGAGCTTCCTTGGGGAGAGCTGGATGTAGACGTTGTTCTGGAGTGTACCGGATTCTACACATCCAAAGAAAAGGCTTCTGCTCACATCACAGCAGGCGCTAAGAAGGTTGTTATCTCCGCTCCGGCAGGAAATGATCTTCCTACCATCGTTTACAATGTAAACCACACCACATTGACAAAGGATGACACCATCATTTCTGCAGCTTCCTGTACGACAAACTGCCTGGCTCCTATGGCAAAGGCTTTAAATGACCTGGCTACTATCAAATCCGGTATCATGACTACGGTTCATGCTTATACAGGAGATCAGATGATCCTGGACGGACCTCAGAGAAAGGGCGATAAGAGAAGAAGCCGTGCAGGCGCACAGAATATCGTTCCCAACTCCACAGGTGCTGCAAAGGCAATCGGGCTGGTTATCCCTGAGCTGAACGGCAAGCTGATCGGTTCTGCACAGCGTGTTCCTACTCCTACAGGTTCTACTACTATTCTGGTTGCTACAGTAGAAAAGTCTGTAACGAAGGAAGAAATCAACGAGGCTATGAAGGCGGCAGCTACAGAGTCCTATGGCTATAACACAGATGAGATCGTGTCCAGCGATGTGATCGGTATGACATACGGTTCCCTGTTTGATGCAACACAGACCATGGTTGGCCCTGACAATCTTGTACAGGTTGTTTCTTGGTATGACAACGAGAACAGCTATGTATCCCAGATGGTAAGGACAATCAAGTACTTTGCTGAATTGGCATAAATTATAGCATTATTCAAGACCTATAAGGGTCCGGTCTTATGGACCGGACCCTTTTTATCATATTATATGGAGGCAGTAATCATGGGATTAAATAAGAAATCGGTTGACGATATCAATGTAAAAGGAAAACGCGTTTTGGTAAGATGTGACTTTAACGTGCCTTTGAAAAATGGTGAGATTACAGACGAGACACGTATTACAGCAGCTCTTCCTACCATACAGAAGCTGTTGGGGGAGGGGGCTAAGGTCATTCTTTGCTCTCACCTTGGCAAGGTAAAAAATGGCCCCAACGAAGGCGAATCTCTGGCACCGGTGGCAAAGAGGCTCTCTGAGAAGCTGGGCAGGGAGGTAAACTTTGTTGCTGATTACAATGTAACAGGAGAGGCTGCCACAGCAGCGGTTGCAGCGATGCAGGAGGGCGATGTTGTCCTGCTTCAGAATACCCGTTTCCGTGGTGCAGAGGAGACAAAGAACGGTGAGGAATTCAGCAGAGAGCTGGCTGAGCTGGCAGATGCATATGTATGCGATGCTTTCGGTTCCTCCCATAGGGCACATGCCTCTGTTGCCGGCGTGACCGATGTAGTCCGTGCAAAGGGCGGAGAGTGTGCAGTAGGATATCTGATGCAGAAAGAGATTGACTTCCTTGGAAATGCGGTGGAGGATCCGGTAAGGCCCTTCGTAGCTATCCTGGGCGGCGCAAAGGTTGCTGATAAGCTGAATGTTATCAACAATCTTCTGGAAAAATGCGATACCCTCATCATCGGCGGCGGTATGGCCTTTACCTTCCTGAAGGCAAAGGGCTATGAAATCGGCAAGTCTCTGGTGGATGAGGAGAAGATCGGCTATTGCAGAGAAATGATGGAGAAGGCTGACAAGCTGGGCAAGAAGCTGCTGCTTCCTGTGGATGCTGCCTGTGCAGCAGAGTTTCCCAATCCCATTGATGCTGAGATTGCAGTGACTGTGGCAGAAGCGGACAAGATTCCTGCTGATATGATGGGACTGGATATCGGAGAAAAGACAGCAGAGCTGTACGCGGATGCTGTAAAGAGCGCAAAGACTGTAGTATGGAACGGCCCCATGGGCGTATTTGAAAATCCTGTGCTTGCAAAGGGCACCATTGCAGTAGCAAAGGCTCTGGCTGAGACGGATGCAACCACCATCATCGGCGGCGGTGACAGTGCTGCTGCTGTAAACCAGCTTGGCTTCGCAGACAAGATGTCCCACATTTCTACAGGCGGCGGTGCATCCCTGGAATTTCTGGAGGGAAAGACCCTGCCCGGTGTAGCGGCAGCAGACGACAAATAATGCGATAGACAATATCCCATTCGGTTTATACATTAAGGAAGGAGAATATAACAATGGCAAGAAAGAAAATTATAGCCGGCAACTGGAAGATGAATATGACTCCCAGTGAAGCGGTAGAATTGGTCAATACCTTAAAGCCCCTGGTAACAACAGAAGATGCAGATGTGGTATTCTGTGTACCGGCTATTGATATTATTCCTGCAATAGAGGCTGCAAAGGGCTCCAATATCCAGATTGGAGCCGAGAATATGTACTATGAGGAGAAGGGTGCTTTTACAGGAGAGATTTCTCCCAATATGCTGACAGATGTCGGAGTAAAATATGTGATCATCGGTCATTCCGAGAGAAGGGAATACTTCGCTGAGACGGATGAAACTGTGAATAAAAAGGTATTAAAGGCTTTTGAGCACGGTATCACGCCTATTATCTGCTGTGGTGAGTCCCTGACTCAGAGAGAGCAGGGCATTACTATCGACTGGATCCGTCAGCAGATTAAGATTGCTTTCCTGAATGTAACGGCGGAGCAGGCTGCTTCCGCAGTGGTTGCTTACGAGCCTATCTGGGCGATCGGTACAGGTAAGACTGCTACCACAGAGCAGGCACAGGAGGTATGTAAGGCAATCCGTGAGTGCATCGCTGAGATCTATGATGATGCTACAGCGGCAGCAATCCGTATCCAGTACGGCGGTTCTGTCAATGCAGACACAGCAGCAGAGCTGTTTGCACAGCCTGATATTGACGGCGGCCTGGTAGGCGGTGCATCGCTGAAGCCTGACTTCGGAAAAATCGTAAATTACAAGTAGTATGGTAAAAAGACTATTCATCTGGTGTAACTGAGCCACTTGAATAGTCTTTTCATGATT
>JALESH010000032.1 GCA_022781985.1 Lachnospiraceae bacterium
CCGAAGTCAATCACAAAGATGAAGAATAAAATCAGAGAACTGACAGACAGAAATAATGGCATGAGCAATGCGAAAAGAGAAGAGAAATACCAACAGTTTGTGCGAGGATGGGTAAATTATTTCAAACTTGCAGACATGAAAGGACTTCTGACAAGAGTGGATGAATGGGCAAGGCGCAGAATCAGAGCGGTCTATTGGAAACAATGGAAAAGGGTAAGGACACGATATCGTATACTTAGAAAACTAAAACTAGAACATTGGCAAGCAATAAAACTTGCGAATAGTAGATGTGGGTATTGGAGAATGGCAGAAATGTTAAACACAATACTTACAAAGAAAATAATAACCAAGTTGGGATATACATCCATGCTTGACTATTATCGGATAGTCTATGAAAACTAAGGAACCGCCTTGGTACCGAACGGTATGCCAGGTGGTGTGAGAGGACGGCTAATCAACTAATGGTTAGTCTCCTACTCGATTATTCGTTTCCAGGGAAAGGAGTAAGACTATGTTTGATGTAGAAATGACAGTACCCAAAGCACCGCTTTACAGGTCAGAGTTTGAGCACGACAACTGCGGGATCGGTGCCTGTGTAAATATTAAGGGAAAGAAGAGCCACAGCACAGTGGAAAATGCTTTGAAGATCGTGGAGACTCTGGAGCACAGAGCAGGAAAGGATGCAGAGGGGAAGACCGGTGACGGTGTAGGCATCCTGACTCAGATTCCTCACAAGTTTATGGTGAAGGTGACGAAGCCCCTGGGCATCGAGCTGGGAGAAGAGAGAGAGTATGGTGTAGGTATGTTTTTCTTTCCCCAGGATGAAATGAAAAGAAGCCAGGCTATGAAGATGTTTGAAATCATCGTGGAAAAGGAAGGACTGGCCTTCCTGGGCTGGAGGAAGGTGGATATCGTCCCCTCTGTGCTGGGCCACAGGGCTTTGGAGTGCATGCCCTTTATCATGCAGGGATTTGTGAAAAAGCCCCGGGATACAGAAAAGGGGCTGGATTTTGACAGAGCGCTTTTCATCGTGCGCCGGGTATTCGAACAGTCCGGCGACAATACCTATGTGGTATCCTTATCCAGCAGAACCATCGTATACAAGGGCATGTTTCTGGTAGGGCAGCTCCGCACCTTCTTTGCGGATCTGCAGGACGGGGATTATGAGTCTGCTATTGCTATCGTACACTCCCGTTTTTCCACCAATACCAACCCAAGCTGGGAGAGGGCCCATCCCAACCGCTTCATTGTCCACAACGGTGAGATCAACACCATCCGCGGCAATGCGGATAAGATGCTGGCCAGAGAGGAAAATATGGAATCCGAGCACCTGCATGGACAGCTTCACAAGATCCTTCCGGTGGTAAACACTGCGGGCTCTGATTCGGCCATGCTGGATAATACGCTGGAGTTTTTGGTGATGAGCGGGATGGACCTGCCCCTTGCAGTGATGATCACCATTCCGGAGCCCTGGGAGAACAACAGTGCCATGAGCCAGCATAAAAAGGATTTTTACCAGTATTATGCCACCATGATGGAGCCCTGGGACGGCCCTGCTTCCATTTTATTTTCCGACGGGGACATCATGGGGGCGGTACTGGATCGAAACGGCCTGCGTCCCTCCAGATATATGATTACCGAGGATGACCAGCTTATTCTATCCTCCGAGGTGGGGGTACTGGATATTGCCCCCGGGAAAATCGTAGTAAAAGAGAGGCTGCGTCCGGGCAAGATGCTGCTGGTGGACACGGTCAGGGGGGAGGTCATCGATGATGATGAGCTAAAGGAGAAATATGCCTGTGCCCAGCCCTACGGTGAATGGCTGGACAGAAACCTGGTGGCCCTGAAGGATCTGAGGATTCCAAATGAGAGGGTGCCGGAGTTCACCTATGAGGAAAGACAGAGGATGCAGAAGGTTTTCGGCTATACCTATGAGGAACTGAAAAACACCATCCTGCCTATGGCCAGGGACGGCGGGGAGGCCATCGCGGCCATGGGCGTGGATACGCCCCTGCCGGTACTCAGTAAAAGCCATCATCCCCTGTTCCACTATTTTAAACAGCTTTTTGCCCAGGTTACCAATCCTCCCATTGATGCCATCAGGGAGGAGGTAGTGACCTCTGCCACGGTTTACATCGGTACAGAGGGGAATGTGCTGGAGGAGACGCCGAAGAACTGCAACGTCCTGAAGATAAAAAATCCCATTCTCACCAATACGGATATTATGAAGATCAAGAGCATGAAGGCCGAGGGCTTCCGGGTGGAGGTGGTGCCCATCACCTATTATAAAAATACCAGCCTGGAAAGGGCCATTGAGCGTCTGTTCGTGGAGGTGGACAGGGCATTCAGGGAGGGGGTGAATATCCTGATTCTCTCCGACCGGGGCGTGGATGAAAATCATGTGGCCATTCCCTCGCTGCTGGCAGTGTCCGCCCTGAACCAGCATCTGGTGAAGACCAAGAAGAGAACCAGCGTGGCGCTGATCCTGGAATCCGGAGAACCCAGGGAGGTGCATCATTTTGCCACCCTGCTGGGCTATGGAGCCTGCGCTGTCAACCCTTATCTGGCCCAGGATTCCATCCGGGAGCTGATAGAAAACAAAATGCTGGATAAGGATTATTATGCAGCGGTAGAGGACTACAATGCTGCAGTGCTCCACGGCATCGTCAAGATCGCCTCCAAGATGGGTATCTCCACCATTCAGTCCTACCAGAGCTCCCAGATTTTTGAAGCGATAGGCATCGACTACGATGTGATCCATAAATATTTTACCAATACGGTATGCCGTGTGGGAGGCATTACGCTGAGGGATATTGAAAAAGAGGCGGACGAGCTGCATTCCCAGGCGTTTGATCCCCTGGGGCTGGAGACGGATCTGACCCTGGACAGCCTGGGACATCACAAGATGAGGAGCGGCTCCGATGAGCATCTGTACAATCCTGCTGTCATCCATCTGCTACAGGAATCCACCAAGCGGGGCGACTATGAGATGTTCAAGCAGTATACCGCCCTGGTCAATGATGAGGAATCCGCCAAGAATCTGAGAGGGCTGATGGACTTTGTCTATCCGGCCAAAGGCGTGCCTCTGGAGGAGGTGGAAAGCGTGGATTCCATTGTGACCAGATTCAAGACCGGTGCCATGTCCTACGGCTCTATCTCCAAGGAGGCCCATGAGACCATGGCCATAGCCATGAATATCCTGAAAGGAAAATCCAACTCCGGGGAGGGGGGAGAGGAACTGGAGCGATTGAGCATAGGCGCAGACGGGCTCAACCGCTGCTCGGCCATCAAACAGGTGGCCAGCGGACGGTTCGGTGTGACCAGCCGTTATCTGGTCAGCGCCCAGGAGCTGCAGATCAAGATGGCCCAGGGAGCAAAGCCCGGAGAGGGCGGTCATCTGCCCGGAGGAAAGGTATACCCGTGGATCGCCAGGACAAGGCATTCAACCCCGGGAGTAGGCCTGATCTCTCCTCCGCCCCATCATGATATCTACTCCATTGAGGATCTGGCGGAGCTGATCTATGACCTGAAAAATGCCAATAAGGATGCCCGGATCTCTGTAAAGCTGGTATCCGAGGCAGGAGTGGGGACAGTAGCTGCCGGCGTAGCCAAGGCAGGGGCTCAGGTCATCCTGGTGTCCGGCTATGACGGTGGCACCGGAGCGGCGCCGGGTAACTCCATCCACAATGCGGGCCTTCCCTGGGAACTGGGACTGGCAGAGACTCATCAGACCCTGATCATGAACGGGCTGCGCAGCAAGGTGAGGATCGAGACCGACGGAAAGCTGATGAGCGGCCGGGATGTGGCTATTGCAGCCATCCTGGGGGCAGAGGAATTCGGCTTCGCTACAGCTCCCCTGGTGACCATGGGGTGTGTGATGATGAGAGTCTGTCATCTGGACACCTGCCCTGTGGGTGTGGCTACCCAGAATCCGGAGCTGCGTAAAAACTTCCGGGGAAAACCGGAATACGTGGTGAACTTCATGAGGTTTATCGCAGAGGAGCTGAGGGAATACATGGCCAGGCTGGGAGTCCGCGCCCTGGATGAGCTGGTGGGACGGACCGACCTGCTCAAACGGAAGGACAGCTTAAGTGAAAGGCTGCAGAAGGTGGATTTGGCCAATATCCTTTCCAACCCTTATCAGGGGACGAAGGAAAGGGTCATCTTCGACCCGAAGCAGGCCTATGACTTTGGGCTGGAGAAAACACTGGATGAAAAAGTGCTGTTAAAGCAGCTTTCCCCCGCCATTGCAAAAGGGGCGAAGAGAAGCATAGAGGTGGATGTGAAGAATACCGACCGTGCCTTTGGCACGATCCTTGGTTCAGAAATCACAAAAAGGCTGGGCGACCGGGTGGAGGAGGATACCTACAGGGTACTCTGCAGAGGGGCGGGAGGACAGAGCTTCGGTGCCTTCATCCCCAGGGGCCTCACCCTGGAGCTGGCAGGAGAGAGCAACGATTATTTTGGGAAAGGACTGTCCGGCGGCAAGCTGATCGTCTATCCTCCGGCAGGCAGCAGATTCAGGGCAGAGGACAACATCATCATCGGCAATGTGGCCCTCTACGGAGCCACCGGCGGCAAGGCCTTTATCAACGGTGTGGCAGGCGAACGTTTCTGCGTACGCAACTCCGGCGCCTGTGCGGTAGTAGAGGGAGTGGGTGACCATGGCTGCGAATATATGACCGGAGGAAGGGTGGTGGTTCTGGGCCCTACCGGAAAGAACTTTGCAGCCGGCATGAGCGGCGGCATCGCTTATGTATTGGATGAAAACCGGGATCTGTATGTCCGGCTGAATAAGGAAATGGTTTCTTCCGGCGAGCTGGACAACAAGTATGATGTGCTGGAGCTGAAGGAGCTGATCAAGGAGCATGTGGCCCTGACCAATTCTCCGAAGGGAAAGGAAATCCTCAGCAGCTTCAAGGATTATCTTCCAAAGTTCAAGAAGATCATACCCCATGACTATGAAAGAATGCTGCGGGCCATCGTCCAGATGGAGGAAAAGGGGCTGAGTGCTGAGCAGGCGCAGATTGAAGCATTCTATGCCAACAGGGCGCAGTGAGAAAGGAGCAGAGGATCAGGATGGGAAAGCCAACAGGGTTTATGGATTATAAAAGAGAGGTTTCCACGGCTGCAGAGCCGAAGGAGAGGATTAAAAACTACAAGGAGTTTCGTCAGCATCTGTCCTGGGAGAAGCAGAGGCTGCAGGGAGCAAGATGTATGGACTGCGGAGTTCCCTTCTGCCAGTATGGCATGGATATCTGCGGGATGACATCGGGGTGCCCGCTGCATAACCTGGTGCCGGAGTGGAACGATCTTGTGTATACAGGCAACTGGAAGCAGGCCTATAACAGGCTCAAGAAGACCAACAGCTTTCCGGAATTTACGGCAAGGGTATGTCCGGCACTGTGTGAGGCGGCATGTACCTGCGGCCTTCATGGGGAGCCGGTGGCTACCAAGGAAAATGAATATGCGATTATAGAATATGCCTACCAGCAGGGCTATGCGGCAGCCTGCCCGCCCAAGGTACGCACCGGCAAGAAGATAGCTGTCATCGGCAGCGGCCCGGCGGGCCTGGCAGCGGCAGACCAGCTCAACAAGAGAGGCCATTCGGTAACTGTCTATGAGCGCTCCGACCGGGTAGGGGGGCTGCTGATGTATGGCATCCCCAATATGAAGCTGGAAAAGAATATCATAGAGCGGAAGGTGAGGATCATGGAGGAGGAGGGAGTCGCCTTTGTCACCGGAACCGATGTGGGAAAGGATGTGAAGGCAGAGGCGCTACTGAAGGAATACCACAGAGTAGTGCTGGCCTGCGGGGCTTCCAATCCAAGGGATATCCATGTGCCCGGCAGGGATGCCAGGGGCATCAGCTTTGCGGTGGACTATTTAAAGGCCGTTACCAGGAGTCTGCTGGATTCCCATCCGGAGGATGGCGGGCTCATCCAGGCAAAGGATAAGAATGTTGTGATCATCGGAGGCGGCGACACCGGCAACGACTGTGTGGGCACGGTGATCCGTCAGGGCTGCAGGTCTGTCACCCAGATTGAGATGATGCCCAAGGCTCCCGATACCAGGGCGGAGAGCAATCCCTGGCCGGAATGGCCTAAGGTATGCAAGACCGATTACGGACAGGAGGAGGCCATTGCCGTATTCGGCCGGGATCCCCGTATCTATGAATCCACAGTAAAGGAGTTTATCAAGGATAAGAACGGCAGTCTGAAGGGGGTCAGGATCGTGAAGCTGGCCTGGGAGAAGGAGGAGAAAACGGGCAGACTTTCCCCAAAGGAGGTGCCGGGCAGCGAAAAGACTCTCCCGGCAGAAATCGTCCTGATTGCCGCAGGCTTCCTGGGCAGCCAGAAGTATGTCACCGATGCCTTCAAAGTGGAGCTGGACGGACGCACCAATGTGAAGACCCGGCGGAACAGCTATGAAACCAGTGCAAAGGATGTATTCGTGGCAGGCGATATGCGAAGGGGCCAGTCTCTGGTGGTATGGGCCATCAGAGAGGGCCGGGAAGCGGCCCGGGCAGTGGATGAGAGCCTGATGGGGTATAGTAATCTGATGATCCGTTAGGCGGCGGATGCCTATTCGCTGTGGGAAACAGAGGGATGCAGAAAGGAATATTGGAGGGCATGCGCTTCCTGTGTGGACAAAACGGACAGCAGCACGTTGCCCTCTTTTCGTGTCCATTTTTCCCCGCTGTTGTGTCCGGCGGTTTCAGAGTGGATGCTTTCGCCAAACGCCCGGGCAGCCAGAGGGTAAATTTTGTCATACAGCTCCTTTACCTGGGAGGCATCCGAGCCTTCGTAGAAAAAGGCGATGGCCACCAGCTGATCCCTGTCATCATACATGTACTTTACCTTTCCGCTGTAATCCAGATAGGAAGCGGGAAAAATATAAGAGCTGCCGCCATAAACGGAAGCCGTGGTTTCGTACTCTGTCTGTTCCAGCTCCCACAGATCCTGCAGGGTGCTGCTCCAGAGGGCCCGGCTGAAGGGAGCCGGAGGGGCGGAGGATGGTTCGGAGGCACCGCAGGCAGATATAAAGAAAATCAGGGCACAGACACAAAGAAAATGAAGTTTATTTTTGAGGGACATCTTTTTTTCCTTTCTCAGATCAGATTGTTATTGCCGGGGGCAGCTATTTGCAGAAATTGGCCTTCATAAATTGCTTTGGGGTGATTCCCTTATATTTGCGGAAGGTTTTGATAAAATAGCTTTCATCGTTAAAGCCGCAGGAAATGGCCGCATCCCGGATGGAAATATCCTTGGTGGAGAGCATTTCGCAGGCACACTCGATGCGGTAGTAGTTCAGGTAATCGATGGGCGTGCGCTCTGTCATGCTGCGGAAATAGCGGCAGAAGTATTTGGGATTCATGCCGGCCACCCGGGACAGGCTGTCCAGGGTGATATTGCTGTAATAATTGTCGGCGATATAGGCCAATACATTTTTGAGGGAGGCCAGCCGCTGGGAGGAAACACTGTCCTGCCTGGCTTCCTCATAGAGGTGCTCATTCAGGATGATGCCCAGCAGATGATACAGGTATCCCTGTACCATAAATTCATATCCGGTCTGCCTGCTGCTGAGGGATTCACACAGCTGTGTTACTATGGGCAGAACCTTCTCACTCCTGGCAGACAGATGGGTGTGGACAGTGATCTTCTGATCCATCACATCTCGGATGACCCTTGTGCAGGCATGGTTGTCCTTCAGGAGGATCTGAAGGTCAAACACAACACACTCATAGATGCAGTCACAGGGGATGCCTCCGTGGAACATGCCGCTGCTGATGAATATCACATCACCGGGATGGTATACCCGGGTATCCTTTTCCAGATTCAGGTGGAAGGAGCCGGAAACGATACGGATCAGCTCGTAATGAGGATGCCAGTGGTACGGCATATGATAGCGGGGGCTGCGGGGGGTCTGGTGGTAAAAGGCAATGGGAAAATTGAAGGTTCCCTGGATCTTGCGTTCTTTATAGTCAATATATTTCATAGGCTTTCCAAATCAAAAAAGTGAATATTCTACAGTTTTTTTATATTATATCACTTTTGTTTTAAAATACCAATGACTATAATAGAATTAAAATGCAACAGACATAAAGGAGGAGTTTCAGATGGCAGAGAGCAGATTGATTGGCGGATATCCGGTAATTGGAATCAGACCCACCATTGACGGGCGCAGGGGGGTTCTGAAGGTGCGGGAATCCCTGGAAGTACAGACCATGAATATGGCAAAATCCGCTGCAGAATTATTTCAGAAAAACATAAAATATTCTAATGGAGAGCCTGTAAAGGTGGTGATTGCAGACACCACCATAGGCCGTGTGGCAGAAGCGGCAGCCTGTGCGGAAAAGTTCAAAAAAGAGGGTGTGGACATTACGTTAACCGTAACGCCCTGCTGGTGTTACGGAGCGGAGACCATGGATATGGATCCTATGACCATCAAGGGTGTATGGGGCTTCAACGGCACAGAAAGGCCCGGCGCGGTATATCTGGCTTCCGTTTTGGCAACTCATTCCCAGAAAGGGCTTCCTGCCTTCGGTATTTACGGACATGATGTCCAGGAGGCGGATGACACCTCCATTCCGGCAGATGTTGAGGAAAAGCTCTTAAGATTCGGACGTGCGGCGGTGGCGGCTGCTACCATGAGAGGAAAGTCCTATTTGCAGATCGGCTCCATCTGCATGGGCATCGGAGGCTCTATTATCAGTCCTGAATTTATCGAGGAATATCTGGGCATGCGTGTGGAATCCGTGGATGAGGTAGAGATCATCCGCCGTATGACAGAGGGCGTCTACGATAAGGATGAGTATGAGAAGGCTCTGGCATGGACCAGGGAAAAGTGTATCGAAGGCTTTGACAAGAATCCAGAAGAGCTGCAGAGAACCAGGGAGCAGAAGGATGCGGACTGGGAGTTTGTGGTGAAGATGATGGTCATCATCAAGGATCTGATGAACGGCAATCCCAACCTTCCCGAGGGCTGTGAGGAGGAAAGGGTGGGACACAATGCCATCGCAGCCGGCTTCCAGGGACAGAGGCAGTGGACCGATTTCTATCCCAACTGTGATTTCCCCGAGGCCATGCTGAATACCTCCTTCGACTGGAACGGAGCCAGGGAGCCTTATATCCTGGCAACAGAGAATGATGTTCTGAACGGGCTGGGGATGCTGTTTATGAAGCTGCTGACCAACCGCCCGCAGATGTTTGCCGATGTGCGTACCTACTGGAGCCCGGAGGCGGTGAAGAAGGCTGCAGGCTATGATCTGGAGGGCGTTGCAAAGGAGTCCGGCGGATTCATTCATCTGATCAACTCCGGTGCCTGCTGTCTGGATGCCAACGGAGAGGCGAAGGATGAAAACGGCAATGGGGTTATAAAGCCCTGGTATGAGGTGACCCGGGAGGATCAGGATGCGATTCTGGCCAACAGCACCTGGAACTATGCTGACCTGGGATATTTCCGCGGCGGAGGATATTCCTCCAGATTTGAGACCAGGGTTCAGATGCCTGCTACCATGATCCGCCTGAATCTGGTAAAGAACTTGGGCCCCACGCTTCAGATCGCAGAAGGCTGGACGGTGGATCTGCCTGCGGAGGTGTCCGATAAATTATGGAAGAGAACCGATTATACCTGGCCCTGCACTTGGTTTGCGCCCAGGACAACCGGTGAGGGTGCCTTTAAGACAGCCTATGACGTGATGAACAACTGGGGGGCTAACCACGGAGCGATTTCCTACGGCCATATCGGCGCGGACCTGATCACACTCTGCTCTATGCTGAGGATTCCTGTGTGCATGCACAATGTACCGGAAGACAAGATCTTCAGACCCAGCGCATGGAACGCCTTTGGCATGGATAAGGAGGGACAGGATTACAGAGCCTGTCAGGCCTATGGACCTCTGTACAAGACGATCCGATAAAAGGGTTTGAGTGGACCTTTACAGGGAAGGTATCTGTTACCGGCCGGAAGCCTGCTTCCGGCTGCATAAAAGGGGCTGCTGCATCGGGCTAGGGGACTGTTGATTTAAGCTTTGAATTTAAAGATGAAGAGACAGGACAGCCCGGGCGGCAGTCCCTTTATCTGCCGCAGAGCTGTGCGGAATGCAGCTGAAATAAAAACCAGAGAAAACCTCGTTTAAAGCCATATACTGCCTAAGCTGTATTGACGAAAAAGGAGACATGTGTCATAATATGCTTAAATAACCAATAATTTCACTTTTTTTTCGTGCATATTTGGTAAATCTGCCGATTGCTGTCGGAAAAAGGCATAAATGTGGGATTTTGAGGTGTCTATGGATTACAAAGCTATCAAGTTGGGAGGAAGAAAGGTGGAAAAAATCAAACAAAACCCAATCATCAAGAAGATCGGATTCAACCGTATCGTTCTGGTTGGCGTATTAATTTTAATGTATCTGATGTTCGGAGCCTTATGCGCAATTAAAGGAAGAGCTTCCTTTTTTAATATATCCCATATCTACAGTGCCCTGAACTATACCTATTTTCTCGGATTTCTGGCACTGGGCGTTACATTTGTGATCGCAACGGGCGGCATCGACTTTTCCATCGGGCCGGTGATGTTCTGCTCGGCCTTGATTTCGGGGTATATGCTCATGCAGATGGAAGTGCCCTTGATTGTATGTCTGCTGGTTTCTGTTGCAGTGGGCACCCTGTTTGGTGTATTAAACGGATGCCTGGTTGCCTATCTGGATATGCCCTCCTTTATTACGTCCATGGCCAGTATGATGCTGGCAAAGGGGATCGGCTCCGTATTTACAAAAACCCAGTCCGTGAACTGGCCCCAGGCGGCTCAGGAAAACGGATGGTACAGAAATCTGGTAAAGATCATGTCCGGCACATCTATCATTCCTACAGGTCTGGTCATTTTTATCGCAGCTTCTGTCATTTGCGCCATTGTACTGAATAAAACCAAGGCCGGACGTTACATATTATGTCTGGGCAGCAATAAGGAGGCAGTCCGGCTCTCCGGTGTGGATGTGAAAAAATGGGAGGCCCTTGCCTATATCCTCTGCGGCATGCTGGCGGGCATTGCGGCGATCTTCTATGTAGGTGCATACACCACCGTTCAGCCGGGGCTGGGAGATACCTTTAATAACGAGGCCATTGCGAGCTGCGTTATGGGAGGTACGTCCATGGCGGGAGGCATTGCCTCCATCGGAGGTACTTTTATCGGTGTTCTGATTATTTCCATATTGCAGGTGGGTATTCTGGCAGCAGGATTTCAGATCGATCTTCAGTATATCATTACCGGCATTATCGTTCTGGTAGCCGTATATGCTGATATTCGGAGCAGAAAGAGAAGAAATTGAGTGAGAAGCAGGAAAGGATCAGAGGTGAAAACATGGGTGAGATTATTTTGACCATGAAGGGTATTGATAAATCCTTCCCGGGTGTACATGCGCTGGATCATGTGGATCTGGAAGTGAGAAAGGGCGAGGTTCTGGCTCTTATGGGGGAAAACGGAGCCGGTAAGTCCACATTGATGAAGGTTTTGACAGGAATTTATACAAAGGATGCCGGAACCATTACTTATGAAGGAAAAGAAGTAGAATTTGAAAATCCCAGGGCAGCTCAGGCGGCCGGTGTGGTTATTGTGCATCAGGAGCTGAACATGCTGAGCCACTTAACGGTAGCACAGAACATCTTTATCGGCCGGGAGCTTATGAACGGCAAGCTCATTGATGACACAAGGATGAATGAGGAGTCAAAAAAGCTGTTTGAAAAGCTGAACATCGACATAGACCCCACGGAGACCATGGGCAATCTGACTGTAGGAAAGCAGCAGATGTGTGAGATTGCAAAGGCTATTTCACATGAGGCCAAGGTTATCATCTTTGACGAGCCCTCTGCGGCACTGACGGAGGCTGAGATAGAGGAGCTGTTCAAAATCATCCGTGATTTGAAAAAGAAGGGAATGGGCATCGTTTATATTTCTCACCGTATGGACGAAATCAAGGTGATTACGGATCGTGTGACAGTTATGAGGGACGGCACCTATGTAGGGACGCTGATCACCAAGGACTGTACCAAGGATGACATTATCAACATGATGGTGGGCCGTGTGATTTATGAGGATCCCAAGGCGGAGAGCGCAGTTCCCCAAAATGCTCCGGTTGTCCTGAAGGTAGAGCATCTGAAGGCAGGCAAGATGGTAAGGGATGTCAGCTTTGAGCTGCGGAAGGGAGAGATTCTGGGCTTTTCCGGTCTGATGGGAGCAGGAAGGACAGAGACGGCCCGTGCCCTCTTCGGAGCAGATCCGAAGGAGAGCGGGGACATTTATATAAACGGGAAAAAGGTAGAGATCAGAAATCCCATGGATGCGGTGAAAAACGGGATCGGATATCTGTCAGAGGACAGGAAGAGATACGGTATCGTAGTGGGCAAATCCGTGGCGGAAAATACAACCATGGCATCCCTGCAGAATTTTGTGAAGGGACTGTTCATTGATAAGAAAAAGGAAGACCAGACAGCTTGGGAGCATGTAAGATCCCTGAAGACGAAGACTCCTGCCGTAGATACGGAGGTGGTGAATCTTTCCGGCGGCAATCAGCAGAAGGTGGTTATTGCGAAATGGCTGACCCGTGACTGTGACATCCTAATCTTCGACGAACCTACCAGAGGTATTGACGTGGGTGCCAAGAGCGAGATCTACACCCTGATGAACGAATTGGTGGCTCAGGGCAAGTCGATTATCATGATTTCTTCGGAAATGACGGAAATCTTAAGAATGAGTGACCGTATTGTGGTGATGTGTGAGGGCAAAAAGACGGGAGAGCTGGATATCTCTGAAGCGACCCAGGAAAACATCATGCATATGGCTACCCAGAGAAAGTAGGAGGAGAGGAAGAAATGACAGGAAAGGATAATAATAAGAGCGCTGGGGCGGTCAATACATTAGTGGCAAAAATTGGCGGCCAGCGTCTGGTGGTGCTGCTGGTAATCATTACCCTGTTTTCCTTCTTTTGCATTAAAAGCGGGGCGTTCAGACAGTATTCCACAGTGCTGAGTATTCTGGATTATTCATATTATATTACCTTTATGGCGATCGGTGTTACCTTTGCCCTGATTACCGGGGGCAATGACTTATCCATCGGAACGGGCATGGTGTGCTATGGGCTGATCGGCGGATTTTTGGTTACCAAAATGGGAATGCCCATAGGGGTGGGACTCCTGGTGACCCTCCTCTGCGGAGTGATCATGGGAGTTTTGAACGGTACTCTGGTAGCGATTCTGGAAATTCCGCCCTTTATCGCGACGCTTTGTACAATGATGATCGCCAGGGGGCTGGGCTCTATTGTGACAGGCAGCATGAGTATCACCTGGCCTCCAGCGGCGTCAGACCAGGGCTGGTTCAGAAGCATTTTTAAGATCACCATCGGGGATACAAAATATCCTCTGGGATTTTTATGGGTTATACTTTTGATCATCATAATGACTGTGGTGCTGAACAAGACCAGGCCGGGACGGTACATAATAGCTATCGGCAGCAATAAGGAAGCCACTAGACTTTCCGGTGTCAATGTGGTAAAATGGCATATGCTGGCCTATATCATCTGCGGACTGTTTACCGGGTTTGCGGGCATCGCTTATGCGGCTACCTTCCAGGCAGTAGCACCGGGAACCGGAGCCGGATTGGAGCTGGATGCGATCTGCGGAGCGATCATAGGCGGAACCTCCATGAAGGGAGGCTCCGGCAGCATCGTTGGTACCCTGCTTGGCGTATTTGTCATGTCCATGCTCAAGACAGGACTTCCCTATATCGGGCTGCAGGCCAACTGGCAGCAGATTATCACAGGTATCGTTTTGATTGTAGCGGTGCTGATCGATGTAATGCGCAGCAAGAAGAGAAAGTAGTACATAGCCTGAGGGATATGTAAGTCAATCAATGACTTCATATAGAAAGCAAAGGAGGATATGAAAATGAAAAAGAAAGTTTTAGGTACACTTTTAAGTGTAGCAATGGCCGCAACCCTTTTGGCAGGCTGCGGTGCTAAGCCTGCAGCAACAGAGGCTCCAGCAGAGACAGAGGCTCCTGCGGCAGACGCTCCAGCAGAGACAGAGGCTCCTGCAGCAGAGGCTCCTGCAGCGGGTGGTTTCCATTTTGAAATTGTTTCCAAAGGCTTCCAGCATCAGTACTGGCAGGCAGTATTGAAGGGGGCTGAGGAGAAGGCGGCTGAATTAGGAGATAGCATGAACTTTGTCGGCCCCAACTCTGAATCAGACATTGCGCCCCAGGTACAGATGCTGGATGCGGCGATTGCTGCAAATCCGGCTGCGATCGGTCTGGCAGCTCTTGATACAAGTGCTTGTCTGGATGCAATTACAGCAGCACAGAATGCGGGTATTCCCATTGTTGGTTTTGACTCCGGTGTTCCGGGTGCTCCCGAAGGAGCTATCGTTGCTAATGCGGCAACAGACAACTATGCAGCCGGTGCTCTGGCAGCAGAGGAAACCTTCAAATTAATTGAAGAAAAAGTGGCAGCAGGCGTTCGTATCGGTGTGCTGAGCCAGGACGCTACTTCTGAGTCTATCGTTAACCGTGGTTTAGGTTTTGTAGACAAGATGGCTGAGCTGGTGGTTGCCAAGGGACTTACGGTGAACGTAGAAGGCAATGACAAATTTGTGGCTGACTCCAAGGCTGAGAAGACAGCAGGAGCTGACGTTGTGATCGAGGTGCTGGTTCCCTCTCAGGTAACATCTGAGCTTTCTACCATCGACTGCCAGACCCTGTTAAATAAAGCAGATACAATCTGCATCTATGGCTCCAATCAGCACTCTGCAGAGGCTATGGTTACGGCTGATGAGAATATCGGCAAATTCGGCAAGGATGTTGTGGGTGTAGGCTTTGATTCCGGTACAGTTATCAAGGCAGCAGTTGCAGACGGTACATTCGCAGGTGCCATCACCCAGGCTCCGGTAGCTATGGGTGCAAAGGTAGTGGAGCTGCTTCATGCAGCCGCAAGCGGCCAGACAGTATCTGATGTGGATACCGGCTGCCAGTGGTACACAGCTGAGAACATGAATGATCCTGAAATCGCTCAGAACTTATACGACTAATGGAAGGTCATATTGGGTGTCCTTTACAGAACATTCCTGACAAGAAGTGCCCCTTTACAGGGGCACTTCTTGTAAATTAAAATAAATCTAAAAATGATAAAGGAGGAACATATTATGTTAAAAGGTATTCCTAAGATCTTGTCCCCGGAGCTGTTGAAGGTATTGGCGGAAATGGGGCACAGCGACAGGCTGGTTATATCTGACGGAAATTTTCCGGCTGCATCCATGGGGAAAAATGCTGTTGTGATCAGAATGGACGGCCATGGGGTTCCTGAGATCCTGGACGCTGTTTTGCAGCTGTTTCCACTGGACACCTATGTGGAGAAGCCGGTCAGGCTGATGGAGGTGATGAAGGGGGACAATGTGGAAACACCCATCTGGGATACATATAAGGAGATAATTGCAAAGTATGACGGCAGAGGTGCGGAGGCCGTAGGCAATCTGGAGCGCTTTCGCTTTTATGAGGAGGCCAGAACCGCATATTGTATTATAGCAACAGGAGAGTCGGCGCTGTATGCCAATGTGATGCTCCAGAAGGGCGTAGTTACTGATTGAGAACAGCGGGCAGAAGTGGGATGACCGGAGGAGATTCATGTTAGAACAGGCAGCGACGATGTTTGATGGGATGCAGCGGATGATGAAAAGGCTGAAGAAGGCATCTTATGAGACGAATATGAAGGAATTTCGAAAAAAAAACCAGGAATTCCTGAAGGAAATGACGGATTATGTGGAAGGAAGAGAAGACAAGGAGACAGCTGCCGGAGAGATTGCAGAGGTTTTCGTAGAAAGGATAAAGGATGCCTTCGAGAGGAAGGGGAAAATCAAAGGGACAACCCAGACAGATCTAAATTTCTTTATGATCTACTATGTATTTCCTGCCATCCTGCTGACAGAACATGAGGATGCCGGGACAGTGGCCGATGCCCTCTGTGAGAGCTGGGGGGCAGGCTTTAAAAACAGTAAAATCGGATATACAGATTACGGGACTCTGTACAAATCCTTCAGGGAAAAGATATTCGGCATATTCTAGAAAGGAAGATGAGGATGAGCAGCTATTTTTTGGCAATAGATATAGGGGCTTCCAGCGGAAGGCATATTCTTGGAAGTGTGGAAGACGGGAAAATTGTGTTGGAAGAGGTGTATCGCTTCTGGAACGGCATGGATGAGGAGGATGGCACCCTGTACTGGGATACAGACAGGCTCTTTGGTGAGATTCTGGCAGGGATGAAAAAGTGCAAAGAGATGGGTAAGATTCCGGTCAGCGTAGGAGTAGATACCTGGGGCGTGGATTTTGTGCTTCTGGATGAGGAGGATCAGATCGTAGGAAAGGCTGTGGGCTATCGTGATCACAGGACAGAGGGCATGGATGAGGAGGTATATCAAATCATATCGGAGGAGGAGCTTTATGCCAGAACCGGGATCCAGAAGGCTATTTATAATACCATCTATCAGCTCATGGCTTTGAAGAAAAGGAGACCGGCGGATTTGGAGAGGGCGGCTTCCCTGCTGATGATACCGGACTATTTCCATTACAGGCTCAGCGGAAAGAAGGTACAGGAGTACTCGGAGGCAAGCACCAGCCAGCTGCTGAATCCTGAGACAAAGGACTGGGACTATGAACTGATAGAGATGCTGGGCTTTCCCACAGGCATTTTCCAGAGCATCCGGATGCCGGGAACTACCGTGGGCTGTCTGACGGAAAAGGTGCAGGAGGTGGTGGGATATAACTGTAAGGTGGTGCTGCCGCCCTCCCATGACACAGCTTCTGCAGTGATGGCTGTACCTTCCAATGAAGAGGATACCTGTTATATCAGCTCCGGTACCTGGTCTCTGATAGGAGTGGAGAGAGGAGAGCCGGACTGCTCCCCCAAAAGCAGGGCGGCCAACTTTACCAATGAGGGAGGCTATGGAGGCAGGATCACCTATCTGGCCAATATCATGGGCCTGTGGATGATTCAGTCCGTGAGGAATCAGCTGGCGCCGGACATGTCCTATGGAGAGCTTTGCCGTCAGGCATCCCGGGAAAAGATCGCTTCCCTGGTGGACTGTCAGGATGAAAGCTTCCTTTCCCCCAGGGATATGGTAAAGGCGGTGCAGTCATACTGTGAAAAAACAGGCCAGGAGGTACCTCTTACCCTCTCCCAGCTGGCCTGTGTCATCTACAATTCCCTGGCAAAATGCTATGGAGAAAAGCTGCAGGAGATTCGGAAAATCACCGGAACCCAATATGATAAGATCCATATTATCGGGGGCGGCTCCAATGCGGTGTATCTGAATGAGCTGACGGCGAAATACACGGGGATCTCCGTACATGCGGGTCCCGGTGAGGCCACTGCCATCGGCAATATTCTGGCCCAGATGCTGGAGGAGGGTGAGTTCGGGGATCTGAGGGAGGCCAGACGCTGTGTGGCAGATTCCTTTGAAATCATGATTTATGGGTAAAATGAAAGTACAGGAAAACAACCAGAGGATCACACAAACTATCTGCTTTGCCAATAATAAGGGCGGGAGCGGGAAAACAACTGCCTGTGCCAATCTGGGCTTTGAGCTGGCAGCTGCAGGAAAAAGGGTTCTGCTGATCGATGGCGATATGCAGCTCAATCTTTCTCTTTCCTTTTTTGATGAGGTAAGGGTGCTGGATATGGCGGCCCGGAAGCAGAATCTGTACTATGCTGTGAGGGAGAAGCGGGACCTGGCGGCTTATATCGTTCCTACCCCCTATGAAAACCTGGAGCTGGTTCCTTCCTCCACCCTGATGAGCCAGATAGAGTATGAGCTGTTTCCCATGCTTCGGAGGGAGTATGTGCTTAAGGGCTGCCTGAGACAGGTGTATGAGTCCGGGCGGTATGATTATGTACTGATTGATGCGCCTCCCACCCTGGGAGCCTGGGTGATCAATATTCTTTGCGCCTCTGACTACGTGATCGTTCCGGTGGAGGCATCTCCCTGGGGGCTGTTCGGACTGGCGAATATGTTTGATTTTCTGCAGGAGATGAGGGAATTAACGGAAGCCAGGGTTATGGGTGTCTTGATCAGCAAGGTGGATGAACGGAAAAATTATTATCGGCAGACCAGGGAGATTTTGAAGGAATATGCCAATATTCATGTATTTGATGTCTGCATTCATGTGGACAGTTCTGTGGAATGGGCCCAGGATGGGTCGGTTCCCGTAGCGGTTTACAGGAAGGGAACCAGAAGTGCAAAGGAGTTTCGGGAATTGGCAAAGGAGGTAATGAGCAATGGCAGTAGGTGAAGGCAGTATGGCAAGGGCCGGCAGGGCAGCGGATGCCGGGACGGAAAGGGCAGAGGCAGATAGGGCAGAAGAAAAGAAGGAAGCCGTAAAAAAAACTGCCCCCCGGAAAAGGGCAGCAGCAAAGCCTGTACCAAAATCAGAGACAGCAGGCCCGGCGGGGAATGAAAGCGTCCAGGTGGGAGAGGCCATGCCCATCTATTATTATTAGCTATCAGGGCTGACAGAGCATCTGCCGGAGAAGGGCAGGGTCTGAATTCAGGACAAGGGAGGGAGGAAAACGGCATTCCTCCAAAAGGGAGAGGGCATAGCCCATGTCGCCTACATGCCCTTTTCCGTGACTGTCGCTGGAAAGCAGGATGGGGAGGTGTATGTCTCTGCAGATTTTCAGAATCTTGCGGCAGTTTTCCGGTCCGCCCTCACGGTAGGCCTGAGGGGACAGGGAACCATTGTTGATTTCAGGATAGATACCGGCTGTCTGGGCCTCCCGCAGCAGCCGTTCAAAATCTACCGGAAAGCGTGCATCGTCGATGTGGCCTAAAATCCGTACCCGGGGGTGGCGGAAGGCAGACAGATAGGCACCGGTCACATCGGGGATTTCTCTGGGAGTAAAAAAGGGAGGATGAATGCTGATGATAGCATAATCCAGCCGGGACAATATCCGGGGAGGGAGATCTACGTCTCCCTTCAGATTTAAAATATTCAATTCTGCACCATAGAGAAAATCTACACCGAACCGTTTCCTGGGAGCCAGTCTGAGACCGGAAAAGTAAGAGGGGGAGGCCGAGCCCCGGGTAGCAGGTCCATGATCGGAAATCCCCATAAGCCGAAGTCCTGCCAGAGAGGCTCTCCCTGCCATTTGCGTGATGGTATCGGAAGAGCCGTGGCCGCTGCTGATACTATGGGTGTGAAGGTCTGCCAAAACAGGATATTGAGTCATCATACTTCCCCTTCCTTTCCTGCAGCCTGTGTTTTTGAGAGTCTGCTGCTTCTGTTCAAAATCATAACATCCTGCCGCCCGTCTGGCAAGCTTCTTCCCGATTTTATGGTACTCCGGATCAGCGGAACCGTTCAAAAATCTCTACCGATTTTCCTGCATCTGTATGGGGCAGAAAGACATAGTGAAACGCTCTTTCTATTTGCCATCCTTCTACCCGAAATTCTGCCAGCAGGGGATTTTGTCCTCCTGCAATCTGGTAAGCAAAGGTTATACCGCAGCTTCTGGCCACTAATTGCTCCAATAATGCCAGATTGCCGATGCTGATGATCCGGTGAAAGTCATACAGGGAATGATTTTCCGCCAGCAGCATCCGTTCCAATATGCTTCTGGATCCGGAGCCCTTTTCCCTCACAACAATGGTTTCTTTCCACAGATCTGCCAGGGCAACTGTCCGGCCTGCAAAGGGATGCTGTCTGCTGCAAAAGCCGATATAAGGCTCTGTCCTGTAGAGCCTGTGGTCGTACAGCTTCCGGTCGAAAAAACCTTCAATCAAAGCAAAGTCTATCCTGCCCTCATCCAATAATTCAAGAATACGCAGGGTGTTGTCTGTTTCAATAGATAAGCGGTTGGCCGGTTCTGCCAAAAAACGTTCCACCTGGCCGGCGATCACATACTCACCGATTGTTTTTGTAGTTCCTATCGAAAAATGGCAGCCTGACGGGGCTCCCATATTTTCTATGAGCTTCTGCTCCTGGTAGTGCTGGCTGTAGGCATAACGCAGCAGCAGCCTGGCATGGCAGGTCATGGACAGCTTCCGCTTCTCATAGGAAAACAGCCGGCAGCCATAATGCTCCTCCAGATATTTTATATGCTGGGTGACTGCCGGCTGTGTGATATTCAGGGCTTCTGCCGTCCGCCGGTAATTCATGGTCCTGCATAGGGTGACAAAGGTTTCCATTCTGTAATCAAGCATAATATATCCATCATATTTTGTTATCATTTAATCAGTATTCATAATTATACTTTATCATTCTTCCTTGATATAATCAACCTATCTTCTTATAGAAAGGCTGATGTGAATATGAAAAAGTATGTAAAAATTATTCCGGGATTTGCCGTTTCCCTCGCTATTGCTTTGGCTGCCAGATGGGCAGAAGCCCTTCTTCCTGTCCACTTCATAGGGGCTTCGGTCCTTGCCCTGTTTATAGGGATGCTGATCAATTATTTCCGTAAGCCGGGAGACGCAATGATGGTGGGATTGAAATTTACTTCGAAAAGAATCCTAAAGTTCGCCATCATTTTATTAGGTGCCTCACTCAGCATGGGTACGGTTCTGGAGGTAGGGAAGTTCTCCCTTGCCGTGATGGTCGTTACCCTTTTGACCTGCTTTGGAGGCGGCTATTTTATCGGCAGGAGCCTGGGGCTGAACTGGAAGCTCTCTAATCTGATCTCTGCCGGCACCGGGATCTGCGGAGGCTCTGCCATTGCCGCCATTGCTCCGGTGATTGATGCGGAAGACAGCGATATCGCCTATGCAATGTCTGCCACCTTCCTGTTTGACATTGCCATGATCGTCCTTTTCCCGATCATGGGGCATGCCCTGGGACTGAGCGATATGGCCTATGGCCTGTGGTCAGGAACTGCTGTCAATGACACCTCCAGCGTTGTGGCTGCCGGGTATGCCTTTTCTGAGGCTGCCGGAGACTTTGCCACCATGGTGAAGCTGACCCGTACCCTGGCGATCATTCCCACAGTTATTATATTTGCTTTTATCGGACTGAATATACAAAAGAAGGAAGCCGCAGCCAGGGGAAATGCAGCAGGAGAAACGGCCCGGATCCATATCCTGTCCATTTTTCCCTGGTTTATCCTGGGTTTTCTGGGACTGGCGGCTGCCAACAGCCTGGGCCTTGTTCCCTACGCCCTTTCCCTGGCAGCAAAGGATTTGAGCAAGCTGCTGATGGTCTGCGCCCTGGCAGCCATCGGACTGAACACAAGCCTGAGAGATTTCAAAAAATCAGGCGTTGCCCCCATGCTTCACGGATTTATCATCTCTGCCCTGGTAGTGGTGGCAGCCATCGCTGTAGAATATGCTATTGGAATTATATAGGAAATAATAGTTCCCCGAGTGACTGAAACGAATCATTAAAACAACACAAAACCAACATCGAATAAAATATAAAACAAAGAAAAACAAAAGAAACACCAAAAAAACTGATAAATAAAGATGGTGAATGTTTGTTTCTTGTTGACTTGTATGCAGAAACATACTATAATCAGTTTATCAGAATAGTGAGCTTATGGTGGGGAAAGGCAGGAGAGGGCAGCAGTATGGAAAACAAGCAACGAATCATTCAGGAGCTGGTACCGGGAAGGCAGATCACCCTGGCACATATCATAGCCAATCCGGATAGTGTATTATATGAAAAGCTGGGACTGAACCCTTCCGTGGAGGCTGTAAGGTCAGCCATCGGGGTTCTGACTGTCAGTCCGGCGGAAACCGCCATCATTATGGCCGACATCGGAATCAAAGCCTCAGGCGCAGCCCTGGGCTTTGTAGACCGGTTTTCCGGGTCAGTGATACTGACTGGGACTATATCTGAGGTGGAGGCCTCCCTCCAGGCCATCCTGGATTATGTGGCCCATACCCTGGGGTACAGCACATGCCCCATTACAAGGACTTAGTATGAAGAGGCTGATCTTGATCGGCCGCAGTGGGGTCGGTAAAACCACACTGGCGCAGGCGCTGAGGGGGGAAGCTGTCTGTTACAAAAAAACACAGTATGTGAGCTATTCTGATGTGATCATCGACACCCCGGGAGAATATCTCCAGACCGCCGGTCTGGGAGCGGCGCTTGCCCTGTATTCCTATGAGGCTGATGTGGCAGGGCTGCTGGCTGCGGCGACGGAGCCCTATTCCCTGTATCCGCCCAATATTACCTGTATGGTAAACCGGGATGTGATAGGTATCGTCACTCAGATCGACAGGCCGGAGGGCAATGCAGAGCAGGCGGAGAATTGGCTGAGGCTGGCAGGCTGTAAAACAATTTTTCATGTGAATGCCAAAAGCGGCGAAGGCATAACAGAGCTTCTCAGATATTTAAGAGAGCCGGGAGAGGAAGGGGCTCCGGTATGAGAGGCGGAGCGGACTATTTTATATTACATATAAAATAAGGAAGGTACCAGTACCGGAAAAAAGACAAGAAAAGGAGAATGAGAGATGGCACTGAATGAATACGAAATCAAAAAAATGATCTGCGATGTGGGCAAAAGGATATACGACCGCAACATGGTGGCGGCAAATGACGGAAATATTTCCGTAAAATTAAACGATAATGAGTTCTTATGCACCCCCACCGGTGTGTCCAAGGGCTTTATGACACCTGAGTTTATCTGCAAGGTGGACGCCAGGGGCAATGTGATACAGGCCAATAAGGGCTTTAAGCCCTCCTCCGAGATCAAAATGCATATGCGGGTATATGCGAAAAGACCGGATGTAGGAGCGGTAGTACATGCCCATCCTACCTTTGCCACCAGCTTTGCCATTGCGGGGATTCCGCTGACTCAGCCGATCATGCCGGAGGCAGTCATTGCTCTGGGCTGCGTACCCATCGCACCCTACGGTACTCCCTCTACCAATGAGATTCCCGATGCAGTAGAGCCTTATCTGGAGCATTTTGATGCCGTATTATTGGAGAGCCATGGGGCACTGACCTGGTCTACGGATCTGATGGCCGCATATATGAAGATGGAATCCGTAGAGTTTTATGCAGAACTGCTGTACAAGGCAAAGCAGCTGGGCGGGCCTAAGGAATTTGACAAGGAGCAGATCCAGAAACTGTATGAGATCAGGAGGCAGATGGGACTCCCGGGACGCCATCCGGCAAATCTCTGCCAGAACAAGGGTAAGGAAAACTGCCACAACTGCGGCGGCGGATGCAGCACCTCTCCCCAGAAGGATGACAGTCAGGAGCTGGTAGCGGCAATTACCAAAAAGGTGCTGGAGCAGTTGGGCAAATAAGCTATGGAGGATTGCAGACTGGAAAAAATCATAAAGAGGGTTGTGGAGGAGGCCATTGTAAAAGAGGTAATGTCCCTGAAGCTGGCAGTGGCTCTCATCACAGCGGTAGAGGAAAAGGCCGGGGAGATGGGGGTTGCGGTAGTGACTGCAGTCTCCGATGCTTCCGGCAGGCCCGTAGCCGTACACTGTATGGACGGAGCCTATCATGGAAGCTTCGATGTTGCCTTGCAGAAGACCTATACCTCTACGGCCTTTCAGATGTCCACACAGAAGTTATCCGGGCTGTGCCAGCCGGGAGGGGAGCTGTACGGACTGCAGTTTTCCAACCAGGGCAGGGTCATGATATTGGGAGGCGGCGAGCCTCTGATGGCAGGAGATACCATGATAGGCGCCCTGGGAGTGTCCGGAGGGACGGCGGCTCAGGACAGTGAACTGGCAGCCTATGGCAAAGCCGTATTAAAGGAGGTAATAAAGTGTCTGTAGATGAACGCATGGTACATGACATTGTGCAGAAGGTCATGGCCAATATGCAGATCACAGGGGAGGTGTCCGGGATGCACGGCGTATTTAAGGATATGAATGCGGCAGTGGATGCCTCTATTGAGGCACAGAAAAAGGTTCGTGTCATGCCCCTGGATCAAAGAGAAAAAATTATTTCCGTAATCCGGAAAAAGGTCCATGAAAATGCGGAAATGCTGGCCAATATGGGAGTCAGTGAAACAGGGATGGGAAATGTAGGGGATAAGATCCTGAAGCATCACCTGACGGCGGAGAAAACACCGGGTACAGAAGATATCACCACCACCGCCTGGTCCGGGGATCGGGGACTGACTCTGGTGGAGATGGGGCCCTTTGGGGTTATCGGGGCCATCACCCCGGCGACCAATCCCTCGGAAACAGTAATCTGTAACTGTATCGGGATGCTGGCAGGAGGGAATACGGTGGTATTCAACCCCCATCCCAATGCAAAAAAAACCACCATTTTCACCATCAACCTGATCAATGAGGCTTCTCTGGAGGCAGGCGGACCGGACAATATCGCAGTGACTGTAGAAGAGCCTACCATGGAGAGCAGCGGGATCATGATGAAGCACCCGGCCATCCACCTGCTGGTGGCCACAGGAGGACCGGGAGTAGTGACAGCGGTACTGTCCTCAGGAAAAAGAGCTATTGGTGCAGGCGCGGGCAATCCTCCGGTGCTGGTGGATGAAACGGCAGACATAAGGAAGGCTGCACGGGATATCATCAACGGCTGCACCTTTGACAATAATCTTCCCTGCATCGCAGAGAAGGAGATCGTAGCAGCAGACAGCATTGCCGATGAGCTGATGCACTACATGATTTCGGAAAACGGCTGCTATCTGGCAGACAGGGAGATCCAGGAGAAGCTGGTACAGACCGTATTGACGCCCAAGGGAGGGCTGAATCGGAAGTGCGTGGGAAGAAGTGCCAGGACATTGCTGTCCATGGTGGGTGTAGAAGCAGGGCCGGAGATCCGCTGCATTGTATTTGAGGGGGAGAAGGAGCATCCCCTGATTTCCGAAGAGCTGATGATGCCCATTCTGGGACTGGTTCGGGTAAAGAGCTTTGAGGAGGGAGTGGAAACCGCGCTTTGGCTGGAGCACGGCAACCGTCACTCCGCCCATATCCATTCCAAAAACGTAGACCATATTACCGCTTACGCAAAGGCGCTGGATACGGCTATTCTGGTAAAGAACGGCCCCAGCTATGCGGCGCTGGGATTTGGGGGAGAGGGATATTGCACTTTCACCATAGCCTCCCGGACGGGAGAGGGCCTCACCAGCGCACAGACCTTTACAAAGAGAAGGCGGTGCACAATGTCTGACAGCCTGTGCATCAGGTAGAAAAGGAGAATGAAAAATGGCAGTGAAAGAACAGGATGTTGCAGCAATCGTAAGACAGGTTCTTCAGCAGATGTCCGGCAGCCCCACTAGTCAGTCCGGCGGCTGCAGTCCCCGGGAGACGGCTGCAGGGATCCCCTCTACGGCCAGGGTGGCTGTCCTGACCGGCTTGGAAAGGTTTGAGATCAGGGAATACCCCATGCCTCAGGTAGGGGATGACGATATTCTGGTCAGGGTAGAGGGCTGCGGTGTATGCGGAACCGATGCGCATGAATATAAAAGAGATCCCTTTGGTCTGATTCCCGTTGCCCTGGGACATGAGGGGACCGGAGAGATCGTAAAAATGGGTAAGAATGTAAAGAAGGACAGTGCCGGCAAGGATCTGAAGGTAGGAGACAAGGTGGTCACCTGCATGATCTTTAAGGACAATCCGGATATCACCATGTTTGATATGAATAAACAGAATGTGGGAGATGCGGATGTGTACGGACTGCTTCCGGATGATGATATTCATCTGAACGGATGGTTTGCGGACTACCTTCTGGTGAGAAAGGGCTCCACCATCTTTAATGTAAGTGATCTGGATCTGGATTCCAGGATTCTGATTGAGCCCTGCGCCGTACTGATCCATGCGGTGGAAAGGGCGAAGACCACCAATATCCTCCGCTTTAACAGCAGAGTGGTGGTACAGGGCTGCGGTCCCATCGGCCTGATCTGCATTGCCGTGCTCCGCACCATGGGAATTGAGAATATTACCGCTGTAGACGGAAACAGGGCAAGGCTGGAATTTGCAGAGAGGCTGGGAGCGACCCATACGGTAAGCTTTCAGGAGCACAGCGGCATTGAGGCTTTGACAAAGGCAGTGGAGGACTCCTTCGGCGGGCATCTGGCGGATTTTGCTTTCCAGTGTACGGGCAATCCTATGGCCCATGCCAATATCTATAAATTTATCAGGAATGGCGGAGGACTTTGTGAATTGGGCTTCTTTGTCAACGGCGGGGATGCTTCCATCAATCCCCATTTCGATCTGTGCGCCAAGGAGATCACCCTGGTAGGCTCCTGGGTATACACACTGAGGGATTATGCAACCACCTTTGATTTCCTGAAGAGGGCAAAGGCCATCGGGCTTCCCATGGCAGAGCTGATCACCCATAAATATCCGCTGGAGGAAATCAATGAGGCACTGTGTAAGAACCTGGAAATGACCGGCTTAAAGATTGCAGTGGTGAACGGATAGACAGGTCAGACAGAAAGGGATAATGGTTATTAGTATGGAAAACCTTGCATTACAGGAAGCGGGCAAGACCTGTGGACAGCAGGAGGCAGTGGGATTGCTGGAGGTGTTTGGGCTGGTGTGTGCTTTTCTGGCCGCAGATGCAGGCTGCAAGGCAGGCAATGTAAGGCTGGAGGTCTTTGATAAGAATAAGCCGGCCAATGCCGACGCGCTGCCTGTTCCCCTGCTGGTTACCGTCAAGTTCAGGGGAGGTATTGCGGATGTGGAGGAGGCGATGCGGGCGGCAGAGGCGGTTGCGGCAGCCCATACCGGAATCGTATCCAGGCATATCATTCCAAGACCTACACAGGATACAGAAAAGATGCTGAAAATCAGCGCATTGGATAAAAATTAAAACGAATTATATTATGGAGGATGAGAGGATGGCACAGGAAGCATTAGGAATGGTAGAAACAAGAGGACTCACAGCAGCCATTGAGGCAGCGGATGCAATGACCAAGGCAGCGGAGGTTGCACTGGTGGGAACGGAAAAAATCGGTTCCGGACTGGTAACGGTTATGGTTCGCGGGGATGTGGGTGCCGTGAAGGCGGCAGTAGAGGCTGGCACCAGCGCAGCCAGCAGGCTGGGAGAGCTGGTGGCAACCCATGTGATTCCCAGGCCCCACAATGATGTGGAAAAGATTCTTCCCAAATTCAAGGGCTAAGGCAGGGATTTAAAGGAGAGGCGGCATGGGTAACGCATATGGATTCATAGAAATCACAGGTGTTGTGGCGGCAATGGATGCTCTGGATATTATGTGCAAGGCGGCAGATGTTACGCTGGCCACCTGGGAGAGAAAGCTGGGCGGCAGGCTGGTTACACTGGTGGTGGAAGGAGAGGTGGAGGCAGTCCGGCAGTCAGTGGAGGCTGCCGCAGCCAATGCTTTGAAACGGCCGGTATCAACAGGGATCCTGCCCAATCCACATCCGGAAATCATAAGGATGGTAGAGCTGTCGGCAAGCCGTTTTAAGGGAAAACCGGAGCCCTCCTCCAAGTCCAGGCTGCTTGGAGAGGATCCCCCGGATTTCGTTCCCAAAGAGGAAAAACAGACGATCAATAAGGAGGAATAGTTATGGCATTAGAGGCGTTAGGAATGGTAGAGACCAGAGGATTGGTAGCAGCGGTTGAAGCCGCAGATGCGATGTGCAAAGCGGCGAATGTAACCCTGGTGGGCACAGAGAAGATCGGCTCCGGCCTGGTGACCGTCATGGTACGGGGGGACGTAGGAGCAGTAAAGTCAGCTGTAGAAGCAGGGGCAAACAGTGCCGGCTCCTTGGGAGAGCTGGTGGCAACCCATGTGATCCCCAGGCCCCACGGCGATGTGGAAATGATACTGCCCAAGGCATAGGAAAGGCCGGCGGACGGCACCGCTTTCTGCAGCGGCAGAAAGCGCCGGAGCCGGAGAAAATGTTGCATGCGAATACCTTTCGCAGGGATTAGGATGGTGTGAAACTTGAATACATATCAGAATATTGAAGAAATTACCAGGATGGTACTGCAGGCGATGGAAAGCTCCGGCAGCGGGAAAGGCGGTGTGAGAGTTCCTATCGGAGTGTCTGCAAGGCACATCCATCTGACCCAGGAGGATGTGGAGAAGCTGTTTGGAGAGGGCTATCAGCTTACCAAAAAGAGCGAGCTGATGGGAGGGCAGTTTGCCTCCAATGAACAATGCACCCTGGTGGGACTGAAATTGCGGGCCATAGAAAATGTCCGCATCTTAGGGCCGGTAAGAAGCAGATCACAGGTGGAGATATCGGCCACGGATGCCAGAACCCTGGGCGTAAAGGCACCCATCCGGCAGTCGGGAGATATCCGGGGCTCAGCCCCCATTGCCCTGGTGGGTCCCAAGGGGGCCGTCTATCTGCAGGAGGGATGTATCGTAGCGGCCAGACACATCCATATGTCAGCAGAGGATGCAAGGACGTCCGGCTATCGGGATGGAGACCTGGTCTCTGTGCGTATGGGGAATGAGAGAGGCGCAGTGCTGGATCAGGTGAAGATCCGGGTGGATGAATCCTTCACCCTGGAGATGCATATAGACACGGATGAGGCAAACGCCTGTCAGGTAAGGCAGGGCGACATGGCAACGATCATTTAGCGACAGCTTGGATTTGGGAAAGGGCACGGGGATATGATTATCGGGAAGGTTGTGGGAAGCTTATTTTCCACGAGAAAAAGTGAAAAATTAGTGGGCAACAAATTTATGATTGTAGAACCTGCAGAAACCATGGGATCAGCCGGGAGCCGTCTGGTTGCCATAGATATTATCGGAGCCGGAATCGGAGAATATGTGATGGTGGCACAGGGATCGGCTGCAAGGATCGGCTGCGACATGAAGGACGCTCCCATTGACGCAGCCATAGTAGGAATCATTGATGAAGGACAGGATTGGAGCAGATAAGTATGCTGATCAATGAACTCAGGGAAATTGCAAGAGAAAGCGGTGTAGTGGGAGCCGGAGGAGCCGGTTTTCCGGCCTATGCCAAAATGACGGATCAGGCGGATACCATCATCCTGAATTGTGTGGAATGCGAGCCGCTGCTGAAGCTGCACAGGCAGCTTTTGGCAGCGTATACGGAAGAAATCATTGGGATGCTGGATGCGGTGAGAGAGGCCTTCGGCGCCAAAGAAGCAGTAGTGGGAATCAAAAGGGAATATATGACTACCATCCGGGCAGTAAAAGAGGTTTTGGGAGATTACCCCGGGGTCAGGATCTGTGAATTGAGATCGGCCTATCCTATGGGGGATGAGGTAGTCTTGATTTATGAAGCCACCGGACGGGTGATCCGGCCGGGAGGGCTTCCTATAGATGAAAAAGTAGTGGTGTATAATGTAGAAACCATGTATAACCTGTACCGGGCAGTCTATGAGAAGGCTCCTGTGACAGATAAGCTGGTTTCTGTGGTGGGAGAGGTGGCCCGTCCTGCCACGCTCCGGCTTCCGTTAGGAACCACGGTAAAGCAGGCGGCGGCTATGGCAGGAGGGATAACCACAGAGAATCCCGCCTATGTCATGGGCGGGCCTATGATGGGACGGCTGGGAAGCGAAAGCACTGTGATCACAAAAACCACCAATGCCATCATTGTTCTGCCCGCAGATCACAGTCTGGCGGTGAGGATGACAAAAAACCTGGACATGGAAAGACGGCGGGCATCCTCCAGCTGCTGCCAGTGCAGGGCATGTACGGATCTGTGCTCCCGCCATGCCCTGGGGCATCCCATTGAGCCCCACAGGATCATGAGAGCCGTGGCAAATCAGGACATCAGTGATCTGAGTGTATATATCAATTCGGCTTATTGCAGCGGCTGCGGAATCTGTGAGAATTATGCCTGTCCCCAGGGACTGGCTCCAAAGTCCATCATACAGGAGTTTAAGGCGGGCCTGCGGGCGGCGGGTATCCGGGCGGAGAGGCTGGAGCCGGCACCGGTGGAGCCGGAACGGGAGTTCAGAAAGCTTCCTGTTCACCGTCTTGCGGTCAGGCTGGGTCTGGAACGGTATGATGTGGCAGCGCCCTTTGAGGATGGGGTACAGACTGTAGAATATGTGAAAATCCCTCTCAGCCAGCACATCGGAGCACCGGCAAAGCCTTCTGTGAGCCCCGGGGATAGGGTGAGGAAGGGACAGAAAATAGGAGAAGCCGGAGAGGGACTGAGCGTGGCCATCCACTGTTCCGTGGACGGTGTGGTAGAAAAGGCCGGCGCAAGGGAGATCGTGGTAAGAGCAAAGGATTGATGCGCGGGAGCATGGCAGCGTGGGAAGAAAGGGAGAGAGTATGGCCAAAGCAATTGGTATGGTGGAATGTACTACGGTGGCCACCGGATTTAAAGCAGTGGATGGAATGGCAAAGGCGGCAGAGGTTGAGGTGCTGGAGGCAGAGGTGACCTGTCCCGGTAAATTTGTCATTCTGGTGAGCGGGGATCTGAGCGCGGTTCGCGCGGCGGTGGATTATGCAGCCGGAGCCTATGGGGAAAAAATCATGGATACCTTTGTTCTGGGAAATCCTCATGAGGCAATTTTTCCTGCCATCTACGGAACAGCCCAGCCGGAAAAAATAGAAGCGCTGGGCATTTTGGAAACCTATGATGTGGCTGCCCTCATTGTGGCGGCTGACCTAGCGGCCAAAACGGCCATTGTAGAGCTGATTGAACTGCGTCTGGCCAAGGGAATGTGCGGAAAAAGCTATATGCTGCTGACGGGCAGTGTATCCGCCGTGGAGGCTGCCATTGAAAAGGCCAAGGCAGAGGCGGGAGAGCGGGGCATGCTCCTGGACAGTTCCGTGATCGCCCGTCCCAGTGACAAAATCATGAAATATATTTTCTAAAGCCTGAACAGGATTTTGGAGGAAGAACCATGCTTGCAGTGGAACGACGGAAGAGAATACTGGAAAAAGTCTATGAGGAAAAGAAGGTTATTGTCAGCGGGCTGAGCAGGGAATTTAATGTATCGGAGGAAACCATCCGCAGAGATCTGGAAAAGCTGGCGGAGGAAGGGCATATTATTAAAAGCTATGGAGGAGCCGTCATCAATGAAAGGGGAAATATTGACCTGCCCTTTAATGTGAGATGGAAATCCAGTACTTTGGGAAAACAGAAAATTGCGGAGCTGATCCGTGAGGAGATTCAGGACGGAGAGCATATTTTCCTGGATGCTTCCACTACAGCAGTTTTTATAGCGAAAAATATAAAATGTAAAAAGCATATGACAATTATCACCAATTCTATTGAAAACCTGCTGGAGCTGTCCGATGTGTCGGGCTGGGATATTATCAGTACAGGAGGGCTTCTGAAGGCAGGCTCCATGGCTTTGATAGGGAAAAAAGCGGCGGACGGCATCGAGTGCTACAATGCAGATAAGCTTTTTTTCTCCTGCAAGGGACTGGATTTGGAGAAGGGGGTCCTGGAAGGCAATGATGAGATGGCCGGTATCAAACAGAGCATGATCCATTCTGCAGCCAGGGTGTATCTGGCGGCAGATTCCTCAAAGTTTGATAAGGTGGCTTTTTCCAGGATCTGTCCTCTCTCCCGTCTGGATGCCATCGTGACGGATCAAAGACCGGAGGAAAGATGGATGCAGGCTTTGGAGGAATATGGGATACAATGCATTTATCCCAGGCAGAAACCTCAAAAAACAGATTAGACCAAGGAAAGGAATGGGAACAGGAGATGGTTACATATAACAGCACACCCGTTGCAAAATCCCACCGGATCGGCAGGCTGGTGGAACATTTGTTTGCGAAAATGCCCGAAATCGAAGCCTCCCGGGCAGAACTGATTACGGAAGCCTATCAGCAGACGGAGGGGCTGCCGACAATTATTCGCAAGGCCAGGGCACTGGAGCATATTTTGAAGAATCTTCCTATTATCATCCGTCCGGAAGAGCTGATCGTCGGGAGTACCACACTGGCCCCCAGAGGCTGTCAGACCTATCCGGAATTTTCTTACGAATGGCTGGAGGCAGAGTTTGATACAGTGGCGGCTCGAAGTGCTGACCCCTTCTATATTTCGGATGACACAAAGGAAAGATTATTGAAGGCCAATGCATACTGGAAGGGAAAGACAACCAGCGAATTGGCAACCTCCTATATGGCGCCCGAGACTCTGCGGGCAATGAAGCACAATTTCTTTACCCCCGGCAACTACTTCTACAATGGAGTGGGGCATGTTACCGTGCAGTATGATCAGGTGCTCCGTCTGGGCCTGAAGGGCATCAGGGGCAAAGCGGAGAAGGAGATGGAGGAGTGCCGGTTCGGGGATCCGGACTATGCCACAAAGATGCGCTTTCTGGAAGCGGTGGTGATTTCCTGTGATGCGGTCATTGCCTATGCAAACCGCTACGCGGTATTGGCAGAGGAGATGGCCGGCCGGGAGAAGGATGCCGGCCGGCAGAAAGAATTGATGAGGATCTCGGAAATCTGCAGGAGAGTTCCGGAGCACCCGGCAGAGAGCTTTCAGGAGGCCTGCCAATCCTTCTGGTTTATTCAGCAGGTGCTTCAGATTGAGTCCAGCGGACATTCCATTTCACCGGGACGTTTCGACCAGTATATGTACCCCTATTATGAGAAGGACCGGCAGGCCGGCACCCTGACCAGAGAGTACGCTCAGGAATTGATCGACTGTATCTGGGTAAAGCTGAACGATCTGAATAAATGCAGGGATGCAGCCAGTGCGGAGGGCTTTGCAGGGTATTCCCTGTTCCAGAATCTCATTGTAGGCGGGCAGACGGCGGACGGAAGGGATGCCACCAACGATCTCTCCTTTATGTGCATTGATGCTTCTCATCATGTATTTCTGCCTCAGCCCTCTCTTTCCATCCGAGTGTGGAACGGCTCCTCCAAGGAGCTGCTGCTGAGGGCGGCGGAATTGACCAGGACGGGCATCGGCCTGCCGGCCTACTATAATGATGAGGTGATCATCCCGGCACTGATCAACCGGGGCATATCCATGGATGATGCCAGAGGGTACAATATCATAGGCTGTGTGGAGCCTCAGGTTCCGGGAAAGACGGACGGCTGGCATGATGCGGCGTTTTTCAATATGTGCCGTCCCCTGGAAATGGTATTCTCCAACGGATATGATGGGGGAGAGCAGGCCAGCATACAGACGGGAGAGGTGGAGTCCTTCCGAACCTTTGAGGAGTTTTATGAGGCATATGAAAAGCAGATGAACTATAATATTTCCCTGCTGGTAAATGCAGACAATGCCATTGACCTGGCTCACGCGGCCCTCTGCCCTCTGCCCTTCCTTTCCTGCCTGGTGGATGACTGTATCAGAAAGGGGATCAGCGTACAGGAAGGCGGTGCCGTATACAACTTTACAGGGCCCCAGGGCTTTGGCATCGCCAATGTGGCGGACTCCTTATATACCGTAAAGAAGCTGGTATTTGAGGAAAAGAAGGTAACCATGGGAGAGCTGAAACGTGCTCTGTCCATGAATTTCGGAAAGGGCTTTGATGAAATCACGGCCAGGGAAATCGCCCTGCAGGTGGGACGGGAGCTGGCTGCCCGGGGGCAGGAGGTCACAGAGGAAATGATCGCTGCCACTATCAGGCAGGTATTGGCCATGGAATTGCCGGAGGCAGAAAAGAAACGTTATCAGGAGATTCTGGATCTGATCGATGAGCTGCCCAAGTTCGGCAACGATCTGGATGAGGTGGACAGTATGGCCAGGGAGGCGGCCTATCTGTATACCAGGCCGCTGCAGCAGTACAGGAATCCCAGGGGAGGGATATTCCAGGCGGGACTGTATCCGGTATCGGCCAATGTGCCCCTGGGCGCGCAGACCGGAGCCACACCGGACGGAAGGCTGGCCCATACCCCGGTAGCCGACGGCGTATCCCCTTCCTCGGGAAGGGATGTGAACGGTCCTACCGCAGCATGCAACTCTGTGGCGCGGCTGGATCACAGCATAGCCAGCAACGGCACCCTGTTCAATATGAAGATGCACCCTACGGCAATGTCCGGGCAGAAGGGGCTGGAGAACTTTGTATCCCTGATCCGGGGCTATTTTGACCAGAAGGGCATGCATATGCAGTTCAATGTGGTGGATCGCCAGACCCTGCTGGATGCCCAGAAAAATCCGGAAAAATACAGTGGGCTGGTGGTGCGTGTGGCAGGCTATTCCGCGCTTTTTACAACTCTTTCCAAGTCTCTCCAGGATGATATCATCCGCAGAACGGAGCAGGCAGTGAATCGATAAGGAAGGTGAAGACCAGGATGAAAGATTACATGAATGTTTCGGGCAGGATCTTTGATATCCAAAGATACTCCATTCATGACGGTGCAGGGATCCGAACCATTATCTTCCTGAAGGGCTGTGCCCTCCGATGCAGATGGTGCTGCAATCCCGAGTCCCAGTCCTTTGACATAGAGTCCATGACGGTAAACGGAAGGCGCAAAACCATGGGAAGGGATGTTACGGTGATGGAGGTGATGCAGACCGTAAAAAGGGATATGCCTTATTACAGCCGCTCTGACGGAGGCTTGACCCTGTCCGGAGGGGAATGCCTGCTGCAGCCGGAATTTGCAAAGGCCCTTCTGATGGCCGCTAAGGATATAGGGATCAATACGGCCATCGAGAGCATGGGATATGCCGGAGACGGGACAGTGGAAGGGATTCTTCCCTATCTGGATACCTATCTGATGGACGTTAAGCATATGAATCCCAAAAAGCATGCTGAATTTACCGGAAAGGAAAATACCCGGATGCTGGAAAATGCAAAAAGGGTGGCAGAAAGCGGCCTGACGGAGCTGATTATCCGTGTGCCTGTGGTGCCGGGATTTAACGAGACGGAGGAGGAGATTCTGGCAATCGCTTCATTTGCAGACTCTCTTTCCGGGGTAGAGGAGATTCATCTGCTGCCCTACCACAGCTATGGGAGGGGAAAGTATGAGGGGCTGGGCAGAGCCTATCCTATGGGGGATGTACAGACGCCCCCTCCTGAGCATATGCAGATGCTCAGGGCATCAGTGGAGCGGCACACAGGGCTGCGTTGTCAGATCGGAGGCTGATTTTATATTGTATTTACACAGTTTCAGGGCAGTGATAGGCTTTTACAAGCTATCACTGCCCTTTGTAGTTATAAAATTTTGAAATGGGATGAAACTTTTTGCCCTGTTCCAACATCTAATATACAGAAAGTCGGCGAATCAGAGTGCCGGGCATAGAAAGGCTGGAGAAAATATGACTAAAAATATTATCGTATTTTATAATGCAACAGGTGTTGCAGAGCTTATGAGGCCCTTCTTTGGGGGAGAAGGCTACCGGGTGTGTACAGTCCAAAAATTGCAGGAGGTCATAGAGATGATAAGCCGGGAAAATATCCATCTGCTGCTGATTGACATGGAATTAAAGGAAAGCGGATGGGACGGAGATGTGCAGATGATCCGATCTCTCAGGGCAAGAACTCTCGCGCCCATTATCGTGGTGTCCCCGCAGACAGCAGAGACCGCCAAGATTACGGCACTGAATGTAGGCGCAGATGATTATGTGGCAGCCGATGACAACCCGCTGGTATTGTTGGCGCGGGTCAAATCACAGTTAAGGAGATATGCGCAGCTGACGGGCAGCAAGGCAAACGCGGATCCGGTATACAGGGTGGGCAGCCTTGAGGTAGATGACAGAAGGCATATGGTTTCAGTGGGAGGCAGGGATGTGAAAATGACGCCTATTGAGTACAAGATCCTGCGCCTTTTAATACAGGGACAGGGGAAGGTATTTTCCATTGAACAGATTTATGAATCTATCTGGCAGATGCGGGCAATAGGGGCAGATAACACGATAGCAGTACATATCCGCCATATTCGGGAAAAAATTGAAAATAATCCTAAAAAGCCCAGCTATCTGAAGGTAGTCAGGGGAGTGGGCTATAAGGTGGGATAGCGATGAAAAATACGAGGCTGTATGGAACGTGCACAGCCATAAGGAGGTACAAGAGCGTGCAGGTTTTAGCTGGAAGAAGAAAGAAAAGCAATGAGAAAATCATAGAGCAGGTCATCATGGAGCAGTACAATCAATATTACCGGTTAGCCTACAGCTATGTGCATAACGAGCCGGATGCCTGTGATATCGTGCAGAATGGCGCATATAAGGCTCTGCGGAGCAGTCATGCCTTACGGAAGCAGGAGTATGCGGCCACATGGGTATATCGGATTATGCTAAATGAGATATTCGGATATCTGAAACAGCCCAAATTTGAATCTTACGAACGGCTGCGGGAGGAACGGGGATATGAAGCGGGGTATATAGGGGAGGAGTATACAAAGATAGATCTGCAAAGGGCATTGGACTCACTGCCGGCACAGGATAAGGTTATTGTAACATTGAAATATTTTGAAGATAAAAAGCTGGATGAAATTGCTGATATACTCAATGAAAATATCAGCACTGTTAAAAGCAAATTATACCGCAGCATGAAAAAGCTTCGTATTAAGCTGACAGATGAGCCGATTCATACAAAAGGCGGGGAGGGGATGATATGAAGGATTTGAAAGCAGACTACTTAGAACCGAGGATGTCCCAGGCACAATTGGAGAGGCTGAAGCAGACCATAGACAGAGCCAAGAAAGAAAACAGAAAGGAGCGTCAAAAGGCCGGGCTGACCAGGCTGGCGGCATGCGCGGCTGCTGCGGCAATAGTATTTGTGGTATTGCCCAACATCTCTGCAGCGGCAGCATATGCCATGGAGCAGCTGCCGGTCATAGGGCAGCTGGTAAAAATAGTAACATTCCGCAGCTATGAATATGAGGATGCCAAGCATGAGGCCGAGATTGAGGTTCCGGAATTAGGAGTAGAGCAGCTTATGGAGGATAAAGAGCTGCAGGCCAGCCTGGACAGTACAACAGGGGAAATCAATGAGGAGATCCGGAAAATTACCACAGAATTACTTGAAGAATTTATGGTTTATGTACGGGATGAAATGGGATATAAGGAGGTCATGGTAAAGAGCGAGGTGCTGGCTGCAACCCCCCATTATTTTGCCCTGAAGCTCTGCTGCTATCAGGCAGAAGCAAGCGGCTATGAGGAGAATTATTATTATACCATTGATCTGATGAGTGGGGAACGTCTGCGCCTGAAGGATATTTTTCTGGAGGGTTCTGATTACATTGCCAGGATCAGCGACAATATCAAGGAGCAGATGCTGCAGCAGATGGAGGAGGATGAGGGGAAGACCTATTGGCTTGATTCCGAATTTGAAGATATGGATTTTAAGGGCATTACAGAGGAAACCTCCTTTTATCTGAATGAAAAGAACAATGTAGTGATAGGGTTTAATGAGGGCGAGGTTGCGCCCATGTATATGGGGGCCGTAGAGTTTGAGATTCCCCCGGAGGTACTGAGTGATATCAGAAAATAATGAAATAATATAGGAAGCTGGTCTTCCGGAAAAGAGGGTATATGAAGAAAAAAATGTTTCTGGTAATGACAATTATGGCTGTAAACGGAGGTGTGATGGCCGGATGCTCGGCTGCTGCCCCTCAGGAGACAGTCAGTGAAGAGGCGCTGCAGACAGAAGAAGGGGGAACACAGTCAGAGCCTGCTGCCGGCACGGAGGAAAATGCCTCTGAAACAGATGGTCAGGTGTCTACAGTCACCGGCGTTATGGAAGAGGTAAAGGATTTTATGTTTATCCTGACAGATGAAAACCAGGTGAGCTACGCTTTTTCCTTTGAGGAAAAGCCAGAGGGGCTGGAGGAGGTAAGCGCAGGAGACAGCGTGACTGTTACCTACACAGGTACGATATCGGAAATAGATCCTTTTGTGGGCGAGGTTCTTTCGGTGAAGAAGCAGCCCTGACAGCATTATAGTGAAAGAAGGGCAGTCCCCCCCGGGACTGCCCTTCCTCGTACGGCAGAATCCTTGTTGTAAAGAGGTTGACAAATATACTTGTCGATGTTATATTAGAAATGAAAAATATATTTGTCAGAATGACGAGTTTATATGTCGAAAATTCCGTAGGAGTGAGATAAGGAGAAAACTGACAAATAGAAGGGAGAAGGGATATCATAATGAAATTGGAATTAAAAGGTATTCAAAAGAGCTTTGGTGAGAAGAAGGTTCTGCAGGACATTTCCTTTTCCGCAGAGGGAGGAGGGGCCTTCGGACTGCTGGGCAGAAACGGAGCAGGGAAAACCACCACCATCCGCATCCTTATGGGGGTATTTCCCCCGGATGAGGGAGAGGTGGTATTTGACGGCAGTCCCATCGGCCCTGCTCCCTCAGGAATGGGCTATCTGCCTGAGGAGAGGGGGCTGTATCCCAAGAAAAAGATCCTGGATCAGCTGGTTTACTTTGCCCGGCTCAAGGGCATGGGCCGTCAGGACGCTGTCAGGGCCGTAAACAACTGGCTGGAACGGCTGGATATGACAGAGTACCGCAGCAAGAGGCTGGATACCCTTTCTAAAGGTAATCAGCAGAAGATCCAGCTGATAACAGCTCTGGCCCATGACCCTCAGGTCATCATCCTGGATGAGCCATTTTCCGGACTGGATCCGGTGAACGCCATGCTTCTTAAGGATGTGGTGAAGGAGGAGATCGCCAGAGGCAAGATCCTGCTGTTTTCCAGCCATCAAATGAATTATATCGAGGAATTCTGCGACAGGATAGCCATCCTGAATCAGGGCCGCATTGCCCTGCAGGGAAGCCTCCATGACATCAGGAGAAACTACGTTCGGGATCGTCTGGTGGTTCATGCGGAGTGCCGGGAGAAAATCATGGCAGATCTTGGTGACTGCTGTACATCAGGCGAGAAGGGGGAGCTGCTGATCCGACTGGACTCACCGGAGGATAAGCAGAGGATGATGAGACTTCTGACGGAAAAATATAACCTGGACGGAATACGGGTCTTTGAACCCTCTTTGAACGACATTTTTGTAGAATATGCAGGGGGGCCGGAATCATGAAGCAGTTTACAACTATATTACGATTTGAGCTGGAAAACTATTTTAAAAACAAAATATTTCTGGGAATCACGCTGATTCTTGTAGCGCTGATCGCCGGTATTATGTTTTTTCCACGCCTGAGCGCAGGCTTTGGGAAGGGAGCGGAGCCTGTGGGGAAAGATCAGCCCGTCATGCTGGTGATGCCGGCTGAGGGCATGGATGCTGATGCGGTCAGGGCGGCTTTTGCTGAGGCCTTTCCAGGCTATCAGGTACAGACTGGAGAGCAGGATGCCGATGGGATGAGGACCCGGATCACCTCCGGCCAGGCAGAATGTGCCTTCGTCCTGGAAAGCCTGACCTCCTATACCTACTATGTGAATAATCTTTCCATGCAGGACTCCAAAACGTCACGAGCGGATGAGGCAATGCAGAAGCTCTACCGCATGGATGCCATGATGGAAAGCGGGATTTCTGCTGAGACTGCGGGGCAGATTCTGGCTGTTGGCATCGAGCACCGTACGGAGAGCCTGGGAAAGGATCAGGGGGAGAATTTCTTCTATACCTATCTGATGATCGTTGCCCTGTATATGGTGATCATCCTGTACGGCCAGATGGTTGCCACCAATGTGGCTGCGGAAAAAAGCTCCAGGGCCATGGAGCTGCTGATTACCAGCGCGGAGCCTGTCAGCATGATGTTTGGCAAGGTCATGGCTTCCTGCCTGGCAGGTCTGCTCCAGCTGGCTGTTATTTTCGGCTCGGCCTGCCTGTGCTTTAATCTGAATCGGGCTTATTTTGAAGACGGCAGCATCATTTCTTCTGTCTTTGATATGCCTCTGAGCCTGCTGGTGTATATGCTGGTATTTTTTATACTGGGCTTCCTGATCTATGCCTTTCTGTTCGGAGCCATCGGCTCCACGGCATCCAAGGTAGAGGATATCAACACCTCCTCCATGCCCCTGACGCTGCTGCTGGTGGCGGCTTTTATGGTAGTGATGTTCTCCATGACCGGAGGCAGTGTAGACAATCCGGCAATGCTGGTCTTCTCCTACCTGCCCTTCACCTCTCCCATCGCCATGTTTGCCCGCATTGCCATGAGCACAGTGCCCTTTTATGAGACGGCCCTGTCCATTGCTGTTCTGGTGGTCTCTGTCTTCGGCATCGGAGTGGTAGCCGCAAAAATCTATCGGGTAGGTGTCCTGCTCTATGGCACACCGCCCAGGATAACTTCCATACTGAAAGCAATCAGGAGGGCCTAATCAGCCCTCCTGATCCTTTTTCCGGTCTGTGGGGGAGAAGATTCGGAAATCCCGGGTCTGCTCCGGCTTTCCCATGAGAGAAAAAAATGGTATAATCAAAAAGGACAGAGAACAGGAAACAGATTCAGAGGATTTATCAGAAGGAGAATGTCAATAAGTATGCACAATCAGTTGACCAAACAGGATATTAAGCGCATGGAGGAGGAGATCGAGTATCGGAAGCTGGTAGTCCGCAGGGAGGCCCTGGAGGCAGTGAAGGAGGCCAGGGCCCATGGGGATCTGAGCGAGAACTTTGAGTATTATGCGGCGAAGCGTGAGAAAAACAAAAATGAGAGCCGGATCCGTTTTCTGGAGAGGATGATCAGGACAGCAGAGATCATTTCTGAGGAATCCGGCGAGGATGAAATAGGTGTGAACAACACCGTTCAGGTTCAGTTTGAGGAGGATGGTTCGGTAGAGACCTATAAAATCGTCACCACCGTAAGGGGTAATTCCCTGGAGGGGCTGATCAGCACGGAGTCACCCATCGGCAGGGCACTGCTGGGCCATAAGGTGGGCGACCGGGTACTGGTACAGGTCAATCACACCTTCAGCTACTATGTGATTGTGAAGAAAATAGAAAAGACGGTGGATGATGGAAGCGACAGGCTCAGGAGCTTTTAGCGGACAAAAAGGAGAAGGGATGTAAAATGATCATAGAAAATTTATTTGCAGAAAAGAAGCCGGTGCTTTCTTTTGAGATCTTTCCGCCAAAAAAAGAAGCCGAATTAAAAAACATTGATGAGACCCTGAGGCTGCTTTCCGGGCTGCAGCCGGATTTTATCAGTGTGACCTTTGGCGCCGGGGGAAGCGGCGCGGACAATAAGACCCTGGAGCTGGCATCCAGGATCAAGCGGGAGTACGGCATTGAACCCCTGGTGCACCTTACCTGCATCAGCTACAGCAGGGAAGAGATCCGGGGCATCCTGGAGCGGATGGAGGAAGCAGGGCTGAAGAATGTGCTGGCCCTGAGGGGGGATAAGAATCCTCAGGCGCCGGTAAAGGAGGACTTTCAATATGCCAGTGAGCTGGTGGCCTTTATCAGGGAACAGGGAGACTTCCATATAAGCGGAGCCTGCTATCCGGAGGTCCATCTGGAGGCAGCGGATGGGGTGGCGGATATCCGAAACCTGAAAAAAAAGGTGGAAGCGGGTGTGGGGCATCTGATTTCCCAGTTGTTTTTTGACAATGAAATATTTTATGATTTTCAGGAAAAGCTGAAAATTGCAGGCATTGATGTACCGGTGGAAGCAGGCATCATGCCGGTGACAAACAAAGCGCAGATCGAGAGGATGGTAAACCTGTGCGGAGCGGCCCTGCCGGAAAAATTCCGCAGGATACTGGATAAATACGGAGACAGGAAGGAAGCTCTTTTTGATGCGGGAATGGCCTACGCAGTGAATCAGATCGTGGAGCTGATCGCCCATGGTGTAGACGGCATCCACATATTTACAATGAACAATCCCATAGTGGCAGGCAGGATCTGCCAGGGAATCAAAAACCTGATCTGGAAAGGGAAGTGATGAGATGGGAAAGAAAGCTTTGGTCAGCGGGGCATCCCGGGGAATCGGGCGGGCAGTGGCAGAGGTGCTGGCCAGGAGGGGATATGACCTGTATCTCACCTGCCGCAGCAGGGAGGGACAGCTCCTGGAGTTAAAAAGGAAGCTGGAGGAGGAGCAGGGGATCAGCTGTACAGCCATGCTCTGTAATATGGGCAGCTATGAGGAGGTATGTCGGCTTTTTGAGAAAATAGACCGTCTGGATGTACTGGTGAACAATGCGGGAATCTCCTATGTGGGCCTGCTGTCAGATATGGAGGTAAGGCAGTGGGAGGAAATAATCAATACCAATCTGAATAGTATGTTCTATACCTGCAGCCAGGCCATTCCCCTGATGCTGAAAGAGCAGGCGGGCAGGATCGTCAACATTTCTTCCATATGGGGAAGGGTGGGGGCTTCCATGGAGGTGGCCTATTCTGCAGCAAAGGGTGGAGTGGACAGCTTTACCAGGGCTTTGGCAAAGGAGCTGGCACCCAGCCATATCTGTGTCAATGCACTGGCCTGCGGGGTGATCGATACGGAGATGAATGCCTGCTTCAGCCGGGAGGAACGGGAGCTGCTTCGGGCAGAGATACCTGCAGACCGTTTTGGAAGGCCGGAGGAGGCCGCTGAGATGGTATGGCAGATCATAGAGTCACCGGAATATATGACTGGGCAGATTATAGGGCTGGACGGCGGCTGGTAAGGGCTGTCCGGCAGAAAGAGAGGATGTAAAATGTATGATTTGGTGATCATAGGCTCGGGACCGGCAGGCCTGTCGGCAGCTGTATATGCGAAAAGAGCCGGTTTGGATACCCTGGTATTGGAAAAAAGCAATATGAGCGGGGGGCAGGTGCTGACCACCTATGAGGTGGACAATTATCTGGGGCTGCCCGGTGTCAATGGCTTTGATCTGGGCATGAAGTTCAGGGAGCATGCGGACAATATGGAGATCCCTTTTATGGTTGCGGAGGTAGAAAGGGTGGAAGCCCCGGGGCATATAAAAGCAGCAGAGCTGGTGAGCAGCGAGACAAGGGCAGCAGGGCATCGGATCATAACCAATAAAGGAGAGGTGGAGGCCAGAACAGTTCTGATCGCTACCGGAGCCAATCATGCCAGACTGGGAGTTCCGGGAGAAACGGAGCTGTCGGGCAAGGGGGTCTCCTATTGCGCCACCTGTGACGGGGCATTTTTCCGAAATCGGACAGTGGCCGTTGTGGGAGGCGGAGATGTAGCCGTGGAGGATGCTGTCTTCCTGGCCAGAACCAGCAAAAAGGTGTTTCTGATCCACAGGAGGGATGAGCTGCGGGCGGCCAGGATCCTGCAGGAGAGCGTAAAGCAGCTTCCCAACGTGGAGATACTCTGGGACAGTGTGGTAGAAGAGATTCAGGGAAAGGAGCATGTAGAAGGGCTTCTGCTCCGAAATCTGAAGTCGGGAGAGAGACGGTCTTTGGAGGCGGACGGTGTCTTCATTGCAGTGGGCATACATCCCAATACAGAGATATTCAGGGAAGTGGTGGATTGTGACGAAAAGGGATATATTGCAGCCGGAGAGGACGGACAGACCAGCGTGCCGGGAATCTTTGCGGCAGGTGATGTGAGGACCAAGCCCCTCAGACAGATCATTACTGCAGTTTCGGACGGAGCCAATGCGGTGACGAGTATACAGAATTTTTTTATGGGCAGAACAAAGTAAGGGTATGGGTATTTTGGAGAGTTGGTGAATGATCCTGCGGTTGACAAAAACAGGTTTAAATGCTATATTATTTAACAGATGTAACAAATTTGTAACAAATATAGCATAGTCAGTAACAATTTGCGGAGGTCACATCAATGAGACAAAAGAGCATGAAAATGGTAATGTGCGCGGCAGCAGCAGTTTTTACGTTTTCAGGTATGAATATAAATGCCGGCGCAGCAGGAGTTTCTTCGGTTCTGCCGTCAGCGGGAGTAGAGTACGCCCTGGCAACCAACGCCACTTCATTAAAAGGTATGAAGGAGGAAGTAGAGATTCCCCGGGAAAAGGTGATTGAAGAAACGAAAGAGGTGGATACATCCCGGCTCAGCGAGGATGTCATAAAGGATGTGGCCAAGAGGCTCAACAGAAAGGATGAGGAAGAAAACTTTAAAAGCCTGGTGATTGCGAAGGTAAATGATTACGTTAATGTAAGGAGCATACCCAGCGAGGAGGGAGAGATCCTTGGTAAGCTGTATGATAAATCGGTAGGGGCTTTCCTGTCAGAGCAGGATGGATGGTATGAGATCAGCTCCGGCTCGGTGACCGGATATGTAAAAGCAGAATACTGTGTAACCGGAGAGGATGCAGTTGCTCTTGCCAAAGAGGTCGGTACAAGAATCGCTACGGTTACAACCACTACCCTGAAGGTAAGGGAGCAGCCGGGGCTGGATGCTGCTGTGCTGGGACTGGTGCCCATAGAGGATCAGCTCATCGTGACAGAGGAGCTGGAGGACTGGGTTAAGGTAAATATTGAAGAGGGTGACGGCTACGTTTCCACCGACTATGTAACCCTGACCACAGAGTTTATCCAGGCTGAGTCCAAGGAGGAAGAGGCAGCCAGACTGGCAAAAGAGGAAGCGGAAAGAAGAGCTGCTCAGGAAGCAGCAGCCAGGGCGGCAGGCAAATCCTCCAAGTCCAAGCCGGCACAGCAGGTTACCTATGCTTCCGGCGGCGGAAGTGAGATGGGACGTGCGGTTGCGGACTATGCCCTTCAGTTTGTGGGAAATCCCTATGTATACGGCGGAACCAGCCTTACCAATGGTGCGGACTGCTCAGGATTCGTTATGAGTGTATATGCTAATTTCGGTGTCAGCCTGCCCCATTCATCTGCTGCAGACAGAAATGTGGGTTCGGCGGTGAATGGTCTTGAGAATGCCCAGCCGGGAGACCTGGTCTGCTATTCCGGCCATGTGGCACTGTATATCGGAAATGGCCAGATTGTTCATGCCTCTACGGCAAAGACCGGTATCATTGTATCCAATGCCAACTACAGAACGCCTCTTTCCGTAAGAAGGATTTTCTAAGTTCTGTATTCAATGTAATGTCTTCATGAACCCGTATATTGACCGGATGCCCTTTCCGTGGGGCATCCGCTTGTATTATGCAGGATAAGGATTTTTTGGGGATGAGCTGTGCAGGGTTATCCACAGTTGCAGGGGCCGTAAAAGCAGGAATTATATGTTTATACACGGACTTATCCACAATATCCACATGATTTTATGGAAAAAGATTGTATTTTTAAATGTCTTGAATATAAAACTATATTCTTAAATTGTTGCACAAGCTTATGGAAATATGATATAATGCTTGTACAATACTCCAATGGAAGGGATGAGTGATATGAAGTTTGTAATAGTGGGTAAAAATATCGATGTTACACCAGGATTAAAGACAGCAGTAGAGAATAAAATAGGTAAGCTGGAAAAGTATTTTAATCCGGATACGGAGGTGCATGTAACGCTAAGCGTGGAAAAGGACAGGCAGAAGATTGAAGTTACGATTCCGGTGAAGGGAAGTATCATTCGTTCGGAGCAGGTAAGCAATGACATGTATGTTTCTATCGACTTGGTGGAGGAGATTATTGAAAGGCAGCTTAAGAAGTATAAGAAGAAGCTGGTGGATCAGAAGCAGTCGGCAGGATTCTTCAAGCAGGAATTCATTGAAAGGGATTATATGGATGAGGAGGAAGTAAAGATCATCCGCAGCAAAAAATTTGATATTAAGCCTATGTATCCCGAGGATGCATGTATTCAGATGGAGCTTTTGGGCCATAATTTCTTTGTTTTCTGCAATGCAGAGACAGAACAGGTAAATGTTGTATATAAGAGAAAAGGTAATACATATGGATTGATTGAGCCAGAGCTGTGAGACTTTGGGATGGTGTAGATCAAATGAGAGGGTGTGCTGCTGCGGCGGCACACCTTTTGTAATAATAAAGGGGAGGATTTTCATATATTGCTGTAAGGTGTGTAGGACGGTGTAAAATGCGGTATTTGAAAAATCCTAGATGGGCCATGCTTTTGGAGGGACTCCTGCTCCTGGCACTGTGTATTGTATATATGCAGAGATGGCTGACGGGAGAGGAGGCTGCAGGAGAAAAGCAGGCAGTGGATGTGGAGGTTTTTGCAGAGCAGGAATATATCAAATGGGTGGATTTTAATGTATCCTATGAGGCTCTGTGTGAGGCCTATAAGTGGGATGTGGAAACCTATAAGGAGGCTTTGGAGGGAACAGAGACTGCCCATGTGGACTGGATAGAGCTGCTGGCTTATGCTGCCACAAAGAACGGCGGGGAGTTTCCTTCGGGTACGGTAACGGAGATTGCAAAAACTGCAGAGAAGCTGCAGAAAAAAGAGACTACGATAAAAGAACTGACAAAGGGTATGAAATATTATCCCTATTATCTGGAGGCTTATCAGGCAGTGCTGGGCGGCTTTGTAGGAGAGTATGAAATAGAAAAGCCCATGGAGGATGGAACCAAGAAGTGGCAGAAGTGCTATGGCCTGAAGGCCTTCTCTCCGGTGGCCAAGGGCTTTGAGTACAGTGACTATGATGACTTTGGGGCTTCCAGAAGCTATGGCTATTCCAGACCTCATCTGGGACACGATATGATGGGGCAGGTGGGCACACCGAT
>JALESH010000041.1 GCA_022781985.1 Lachnospiraceae bacterium
TGCTTTTTGATATCTGACGACCATTCACTTTCGCCTAAATCCATTTCCAGAACCTCTGTATCCGCTCGAATGATGGCGAGGGGAGTCTTGATTTCATGTCCTGCATCCGTGATAAACCGTTTCTGCTTCTCATAGCTTTCGATAACCGGCCTGGTAATTTTTCCCGAGAAAAAAAGAATGGAAAATTTACCATAGATTCTGCGGATGATTCTATTCATTCAAACACATCTCTGGAAATCAACGGGGGAGTATTTGAGATGGCCTCGGGAGATGATGCCTTTCATGCGGATGAGAACCTGACGGTCAATGCAGGAACCATTCATATTACAAAAAGCTATGAAGGTCTGGAGGGACTTCATGTCCGTATTGCAGGCGGGGAGATTACGCTGGTAGCAAGTGATGATGGGCTGAATGCTGCAGGAGGGACTGAAGTTGTTACGGTTCAGGTAGGAAGCCAGGCCGCCGGTACAGCCCTTACCCTGTTGGACAGTGAGGGAAATACAGTGCTTACCGGTATACCTGATTTGCCGTATGAGTTCACTTATTGGAAAGAGGGCGAAAGACCGTCATCCTTCCGATCCATCCCATCACCCTGACCAGGACAATCCCGGTAAAGATCCCGATACTGTCTATGGCCACATCCCGCCTGGAGGGTACCCGCCCTGATACAAAGGACTGACGGTATTCATCCATGGCGGCAAAGCCCAGGCAGAAGAGGCCGGCTACCAGCATCAGCCACCAGCCCCGGATCCTGTAGACGTAGAGGGGGAAGGCTATGGTCACTGCCAGTATGAAGTATTCCGTAACATGTCCCAGCTTGCGGATATAAAAATGGATACGGTCAGCATAGTGGGCAATCTGCTCCTTTGTAAAATCCTTTTTCAGCAGCTTCTCTGCCGTAACAACTACCTTGGTGCTGACCTTGTAGCTGAGCTGGCTGCTGGTAGCGCCGTCCTGACCGGACAGGTAGAAGATCATATACATGACCAGGATGGCAGGTGCGAAAGAGAGCGGTTTGAGTATAAAACGAAGCGTCTTTTTTATAAACAGAAAAAAATATTTCATAGCAGTCTGAATTCCTTTCCGGCCGCCTGCAGGCAGGGCCAAAATAAAAAGCGTATGCAACAGTAAGCTTACTGTCTGTAAACCTACTATTGAGTATACGCTTTTTTCTGTCTTATGTAAAACCCGATACATAAGATTTAATGTATTCTTCATAATTGCAGGCAGTTCGGAAGCCTTACAATTATTTGTTTTTTTCTCCCGAAGGCTTCACCAGAACAAGAGAGATTACCAGAGCCACTGCATAGAGGATGGTAGTTACATACAGTACGTTGGTGAAGGACTGGGTTCTGCTTACGATAAAGGAACTGAGCTGGTTGCCGGTAAGCCCTGCAAAAGCCCAGGCGGAAAGCGCAAGTCCATGGATCTGGCTGATGCTCTTCATGCCGAAGCGGTCAGAGAGCAGGGTGGGAAGGTTGCTGAAACCACCGCCGTATCCTGCATTGATCACACACAGCAGGGCAATCGCCAGGAAAACGATCTTGTTGTTCACACCGTCAGTAAATATGGTGATCAATGAAATTGCGATGGACATAATAAAGATCACCTTGTAAATCGTATTTCTGTCCTTCAGCTTATCGGCTGCTGCAGAAAAACCCAGACGTCCTCCGGCATTGAAGATGGCGGACAGGGAGGATACCAGACCTACAGCCGCAGCGGATGCGCCCACAGTGCTGAGAATATCCTTCTCCTGGGCAATCAGTGCAAGGCCGCAGGTGATGTTGATGTAAAACATCAGCCAGATGCCGATGAAGGTGGGGTTTTTCAGTATTTCAGAAACCTTTGCAGAGGATTTGCCCTGATCCTCTACCCATCCCTCCGGCTTCTTCAGTAAAAGATGTCCGAGAAACATCATAATAAAGTATACTACGGCAAGTACATAGAAGAGCTTAACTACCCCTACTGATTCCAAAAGGGCAGTCATGATGGGGCTGGCAATTACCTTAGCCAGGCCGAAGCCGGCAACCGCAAGGCCGGTAGCCAGGCCCTTCTGCTCACTGAACCAGAGCATCAGGGTCTTGACAGGGGACAGATAACCCAGTCCCAGGCCGATTCCCATGAGCACACCGTAGCAGAGATAAATGCCCGGCAGCGATTTGAAGTAAACACAGACTCCAGTGCCTGCAAATCCGGCTGCAAAGCAGATGGCAGAAATCAGGGAGGACTTATGAATGTCCTTTTCTACAGCGCGTCCTGCAAAAGCAGCGGACATGCCCAGGAAAAAGATGGCAATACTGAAGGCCCATTCCACCTCTCCTTTAGAACGGCCAATATACGCAGCAATATCGCCCTTGAGAAGAGACCAGCAATAGACGGTGCCTATGCTGCAGTGCAGCAAAAGTGCCGGAATCGCGCCTCTTATCCATTTGTTTTCTGGTAAACCTTTCATAGCTTTACTCACTCCTTAAGTATTTATGGTATAAAAACCCGTAGCTTCTATTATACAACATTATAAACGCTTTTCAAGCGAAATCTTTTATGAGATCAGCTTTCCAGAAATGCACGCTGCACAGCCACCTCCTCCGGGACAGGCAGGCCGCTGTTGCGGAGCTTCTGATAGAGGTTGTCCATATGATGAAGCTTTTGTGCCATGCGGATGTTATAGCGGTTCACAATGTCTGTATAGAGCGGGTTCAGCTTCAGCTGCTCGCGGATCTCTTTGGAAAACGGACAATAGCTGAAGAGGATGTTTCGGGCTACCTTGTTCAAACGGGGGGAACCCTTTCCCTCAAACAGAACCCAGATGACATAGTCCCGTACAAACATCTCCTTATAGCTGTTTTTCGCTTTCTGCATGGCAGACTTGATCTTATCCTTGGCTTCCGGAGTGAGGTCGTGGTTCTTTTTGTAAAACTGTATGTATTCAAAATATTCGCTGGTGAGGGAGCGGTCGGAAACATCGTTCCACCTTGCTCCCTGTATACGCTTGCACATCTCCCAGCGGAACTCTCCGGTGAGTCTGGCCATGATGGTCATCAGCTCTTCCAGATGGAAGACAGACACCATCATGCGGGCAGGGGTGGTACGGCGTTTGCCCTCAATCTCCTGCCACATAACGCCGCGGATACCTATGTTTGGCATCAGGATCAGATCGGGCAGCACCTCCACATTGACAAATTCTTTGGGTACGCCTGCAGAGGGATCGGAATAAATGGTCTCCCGGTAGAAGGCGCCAAAGTCTATGCGGCGGATTTCGTTAATGCCGGCAGTCAGCTCCTCTGCAGTAACCAGGGACTTCCGCAGATCCTTCAATACATTGTGTTCGGAGAACACAGGGCAGAAAGTGGACAGGCGTCCGAAGGTGATCTTGTTGACCAGAGGGAACATGTTCTCCAGCTCAAACATAAATTTCCGCACCTGGTCGGAAGCCATTTCGCTCTCTTGGGCAGGGGAGATCTTTCCTGTTACCTTCAGCTCATGGATATAGCTGATATAATCTGTGTCAAATTCATTCCGGCTGGGCTCCTTTTTTCCTTCATAGATGGCTCTCAGCCATTCATAGGCGGTATATATATGATTGTCCGGATCGGAAGGATAGTTGTCTGCAATGGAATACAGATAGGATGCATTTTCTATACCTGCTAGCTCTTCATCCACATATCCGAATAAAAAGAACATCTTGAGAACGGTAGGGATGTTGGCATCCTTCAGGCTGGCCTGGAAGGCAGCGGTGTATATCTTGTAAAACAGTTTTGTGATGCTGAGACGGAGCCTTCGGCTGGCATCATCTGTAGAGTTTTTATCAATCTGCTTCTTATATTCTTCAATCTGTCTGCGGAACTGGGTGGTGACCTCCGGATCGCAGCCTGCGTAGCTTAGAATGGTATTCAGGGAGCCGGCAACAGCGTCTGCATATCTGTCCAGCTCAGGGCTGTCATCCTGGGGATCAGTGGTCTTTTTTTCATGATGGACCTGGGTATCCCTGTATTCTCTCACTCTGGCTTCATAGAGGTCATGGTCAATGGAGCTGACCCCCTCCAGGGTGAGCATCATCCGGCTGACAGCTGCACTGATGGCGGTGGAGTCCTCTTCCTGAGGGCCTACACGGAAGGAGAGGCTGGTATACAGATCGAACAGATCCAGCCTGTTCTCGTTCATCAGAAGCTGTGCGATGTCAGCCTTGTAGTCGGCCAGGATCTGGCAGACAGACATGATGTCGCCGATGTCCAGGCTGGTTTTCATCAGGATACCATTGAGGAAATCACCATAAGGCAGGGGAGAGGAGGGCAGCAGCTTTGCCAGCAGGGCGGCCATATTCTCATAGTAGCTTACCATCCACTGAGGGATGTCCTCCTCCAGGGAAAGGGGATGGATGTCCTCCAGCTCCGGCAGTGAACTGGGTGAGATGCGGTTGCGCTCACAGAAGCTGGAATACTCTTTGTAGCTGTCCATTAAATAATGGAACAGGTTGTCGCAGTCGTATTTTGAGAACTCATAGGCCTCCAGTATACTTTTCATCTGCTTGAAGCAGGATGTGATGGCAAGCTGTGCAAAATCCGGTTGTTTCCGGAACATTGCCGAAAGTCCGTTTGTCCGTTTGAAGGAAAAGGGGGCAGCGGTGACATCATCGGATGCAATATAGGAAAACATATAGGACTCATTGCTGAGTTCGCAAAGTCCCACAATATCTCCTTTTTCCAAAAAAAATTCACCGCCCGAATAGACTGCCCGGACCGTTCCCTTTAAAATCATGTACAAGGATGTGAGAGGCTGGCCGCTCTGACAGATGACGGCTCCTCCCTGAAACTCTTTAGCCATTTTACGCCTCCTGAATAATTAATCATTCCCCTGCATGCAGGGGAACCTATGATGTTATGACTACGTTCATTATACTAATTCTGACATTTAAATACAACACAAGATTCTTCTTTTTGATAAGTGCCGCTGTACATTTTTTTAAATTGTGTTATACTTTACAGCGTGGGAGCAAACTTTGGCAGAGCCGGAAAGGAGGTTAGCGGAATGGAAAAGGATAAGCTCTATATGCAGGAGGTTGCGGATCGATACAGGCCGGATGTGGAGAAACTGGCAAAATATATTCCATGGCTGGAATCCAAGATAGGGATCCTCACTTCCAGCATGTACAAGGGAGAGGGGATCGAGGTAAATTCCGTGTCCTTCCCGGTATATGATGCCACTCTGATGAGCTTTGTCAGGGAGGCAGGGCAGACAGGTCTGATGGACAGAAACTATGCCTATGTATATTCCAGAAACAGGATCCGGACGGTGGAGGCGGAGCAGCTGCTGATAGAGAGGGCAACCATCAGGGAGATGGATATGCTCAGAGGCATACTGTCAAAATATGTCCTGGGCGGCAGAACCAAGGGAAGGCTGTGGACGGAAGGCGTTTCCAACGGCTCCATCCTGAAGGTGGTGCGGAAAATGAAAGAAGTACTGGAGTATTGGGACAGGTCGGTGAGATAGCCGGAGTGCCGGGGCTGGCAGGATAGGGAAACGGGCGGCAGGCCGAGAGGTTACAGGGATGAGTGGGAAGGCGGAAGAGAAAAGGAAGCTGATCGTGGAGGCGGCGAGGGGGATTTTTGCTGAAAAGGGCTACAGGAGTGTTACCATGAAGGATATTGTAGAGGCATGCAATATCAGCAGGGGAGGACTGTACCTTTATTTTTCCAGTACAGAGGAAATCTTTCTTGAAGTGATGCGGACGGAGCATGCAAAAATGGATGATATCTTTGCATGCCAGGAACGGGAAAATGCATCGCCTGCGGATCTGCTGGCTTTTTTCTTAAAGGAGCAGAAGCGAGGGATGCTCCGGAAGAAAAATAACCTGACCATGGCAGTGTATGAGTATTATTTTGAAAACAGGCTGCCGGGGAGGAGCAATCCGCTGAAGCAGCAGTTCGAAACCGGGGTGGACATTATTGAAAGCCTGATTGAAGCCGGAATAGAGACGGGGGAATTTTACTGTGTGGATCCCAGAGGGACTGCCAGAAATATTCTTTATGTGCTGGAGGGGCTCAGGATCTCAGCCCAGACCAGGGGGATCGCGGAGGAGACCGTGGATCGGGAGCTTCTTTATGTGATGCAGGGGCTGATTATTGAAGAGGATTAGGCTCCGGACAAAATATAATATAAGATAAATAATGGAGGAAATTGGATTCATCATGGGAAATGTGAAGCGCATTTATGTGGAAAAGAAAGAACCCTTTGCGGTAAAGGCAAGGGAGCTGAAGGAGGAGATCCGGGGCTATCTGAATATAGCCGGTATCAGGGAGGTGCGGGTATTCATCCGTTATGATGTGGAGAATCTGTCTGAGGATACCTTTGAGGCAGCCTGTCGGATCGTCTTCTCTGAGCCGCCTGTGGATATTCTCTACAGGGAAAGCTTCGAGATACCGGCAGACGGGCGCGTATTCAGTGTGGAATATCTTCCGGGACAGTTTGACCAAAGGGCGGATTCCGCGGTTCAGTGTGTAAGGTTTCTGAGAGAGGATGAGCAGCCTCTGATCCGGACGGCTGTTACCTATCTGGTGGCCGGGGACATTTCCGATGATGATTTTAAAAAGATAAAATCATACTGCATCAATCCGGTGGACTCCAGGGAAACAGGGATGGAGAAGCCGGCTACCCTGGCGGCAGAATTTGAAGAGCCGGCAGACGTGGCTGTATTGGAGGGATTTACCGAATGGAAGGAGGAGGGGCTGAGGGAACTGTATGATTCCCTGGGCCTGGCCATGACCTTCAAGGATTTCCAGCATATCCAGACTTATTTCAAAGGGGAGGAGCAAAGAGATCCCAGCATGACGGAGATCCGGGTACTGGATACCTACTGGTCCGATCATTGCCGGCATACTACCTTTTCTACAGAACTAAAAGAGGTGGAGTTTGGAGAGGGATATTACAGAACCCCTGTGGAAACCACCTACCAGAGCTATCTGGACACCAGGGAGGAGATCTTTCAGGGCAGGGAGGACAGGTTCGTCTGTCTTATGGACCTGGCGCTGATGGCCATGCGCAAGCTGAAAAAGGATGGAAAGCTGCAGGATATGGAGGAGTCTGATGAGATCAATGCCTGCTCCATTATCGTACCGGTGGAAATGGACTACGGGGAGGGGCCGGTGACGGAGGAGTGGCTGGTGTTCTTTAAAAACGAAACCCACAACCATCCCACAGAAATCGAGCCCTTTGGCGGTGCGGCCACCTGTCTGGGAGGAGCCATCAGAGATCCTCTCTCCGGACGGGGCTATGTTTATCAGGCCATGCGTGTAACAGGGGCGGCTGATCCTACGGTACCGGTAGCAGATACCCTGAAGGGCAAGCTTCCCCAGAAGAAGCTGGTAAGGGGAGCCGCGGACGGCTATTCTTCCTACGGCAACCAGATCGGCCTTGCCACAGGCCTGGTAAAGGAGATCTATCATCCCGGCTATATGGCCAAGAGAATGGAAATCGGTGCGGTCATGGGGGCGGCGCCGAGAAGCAGTGTGGTGCGGGGAACCTCCGATCCGGGAGATGTGATCATCCTGCTGGGAGGCAGGACGGGCCGAGATGGCTGCGGCGGCGCTACCGGTTCCTCCAAGGTACATACAGAAAGCTCTATAGAGACCTGCGGTGCAGAGGTGCAGAAAGGAAATGCGCCTACTGAGCGTAAAATACAGAGGCTTTTCCGCAGGCAGGAGGTCAGCAGGCTGATCAAAAAGTGCAACGATTTTGGCGCAGGCGGTGTGTCTGTGGCTATCGGCGAGCTGGCTGACGGGCTGATGGTAGATCTGGATAAGGTGCCGAAAAAATATGCGGGGCTGGACGGAACAGAGCTGGCTATTTCTGAATCCCAGGAGAGGATGGCAGTGGTGGTGGGACCGGCAGATGCGGATCGGTTCCTGGGCTATGCGGCAGAGGAGAATCTGGAGGCGGTACCGGTAGCGGTGGTAACGGAGGAACCCAGGCTGGTACTGCGTTGGCGAGGAAAGGATATTGTAAATATCAGCAGAGCCTTCCTGAATACCAATGGGGCCCATCAGGAAACCAATGTCAGGGTGGATATCCCCTCTGAGCGGGAGAATTATTTCCATAAGATTGCAGCGGAGGAGGCGGCACAGAAGCTGGAGGCCGGAGATATAAAAGGGGCATGGCTGGCTGAGCTGCAGGATCTGAATGTATGTTCCCAGAAGGGTCTGGTGGAGATGTTCGACTCCTCCATCGGTGCCGCTTCCGTACTGATGCCCTATGGCGGCCGGTACCAGCTGACGGAGACCCAGACCATGGTGGCCAAGCTGCCTGTATTAAAGGGAAAGACAGATACGGTGACGATGATGAGCTATGGCTTCGATCCCTATCTGTCCTCCTGGAGCCCTTACCATGGGGCCATTTATGCGGTGACAGAATCCATGGCCAAGATTGTGGCAGCCGGAGGAGACTGCAGAAATATACGATTTACCTTCCAGGAATATTTCCGGAGGATGACCGCCGAGGCAGGGCGCTGGAGCCAGCCCTTTGCAGCCCTTCTGGGTGCATATGATGCCCAGATCGGCTATGGACTGCCCTCCATCGGAGGAAAGGACAGCATGTCGGGAACCTTCCGGGATATGGATGTGCCCCCCACTCTTGTTTCCTTTGCCGTAAATGTGGCCAAGACAGGAAATGTGGTTACGCCGGAGCTGAAGAAAGCGGGCAGCAGGCTGGTACAGTTCTGGATTGAAAAGGATGAATACGATATTCCGGTCTATGAGGATGTGATGGAACAGTATAAGCAGGTTACTTCCCTGATCGATGACGGCGTTATCCTCTCTGCTTATGCGCTGGACTCTAAGGGTATCGTGGCAGCAGTCAGCAAGATGGCCTTTGGCAGCAGGCTGGGGGTAAAGCTTTCGGAGGAGCTGTCTCCCAGGGAGCTGTTTGAAAATGGGCTGGGCGACATCGTAGCAGAGATAGAAGCTGACAGGCTGGAAAAGCTGGAAGAAATCCAGGACTGCCGTGTGATTGGAGAGGTGACGGAAAAAGCAGAGTTTACATATAGAGATACCGTGATTCCCATGGAGGAGGCATTGGAGGCGTGGACCTCCAGGCTGGAAAAGGTGTTCCCCACCAGAGCTTCCGGGGAGAAGACGGCTGTGGAGTCTCCCCTGTATCAGACAGAGAAGATTTATGTATGTAAGCATAAGGTGGCAAGGCCCACCGTATTTATCCCGGTATTTCCGGGTACCAACTGTGAATATGATTCTGCAAAGGCCTTTGAAAGGGCAGGAGCCAGGGTAGTCACCCGGATCTTTAAAAATCTCACTGCAGAGGATATCAGGGATTCCGTGGAGGTTTTTGAAAGGGCCATCCATGAGGCTCAGATCATCATGTTTCCCGGAGGGTTTTCCGCCGGGGATGAGCCGGATGGAAGTGCCAAGTTCTTTGCCACTGCCTTTCAGAATGCCAGGCTGAAGGAAGCAGTGACCCGTCTGCTGAAGGAAAGAGACGGCCTGGCACTGGGCATCTGCAACGGATTTCAGGCTCTGATCAAGCTGGGGCTGGTGCCCTTTGGAGAGATCGTGGGGCAGAAGGAGGATTCTCCAACGCTCACCTTCAACACCATCAACCGCCATATTTCCAGGATGGTATACACCAAGGTGGTATCCAATAAATCTCCCTGGCTGCAGGGGGCAGAGGTAGGAAGGACTTATGTGACACCGGCCTCCCATGGGGAGGGGCGCTTCGTAGCTCCCAAGGAATGGATCCAGAAGCTGTTTGAAGGAGGCCAGGTGGCTACTCAGTATGCAGATTTTAATGGGAATGTATCCATGGATGAGGAATGGAATGTGAACGGATCCTATGCCTCCATCGAAGGCATTACCTCCCAGGACGGAAGGTGCCTGGGGAAGATGGCTCATGTGGAGCGCCGGGATGAGTCGGTAGCTGTCAATATCTATGGCGAGCAGGATATGAGGATTTTTGAATCCGGTGTAAACTATTTTACAAAATAAGGAAAAGCAAGGAAGCGCCTGAGCCTGAGTGCTCGGGCGTTTGGTTCAAATATGTATGAAAAAGCCGTACCTGTTATAGGGCAGGTATGAGATTTGGGAGGACAGAGGATGGCGGTGATTGGAATTGATCTGGGAACAACCAACAGTCTCATGGCATGGTGGAAGGATGGAGAAGCGGCCATGATACCGAATTCCTTGGGAAGCTGGCTGACACCCAGTGTGGTCAGTGTGATGGGAGAGGAGGTACTGGTAGGAGAGGCCGCCAAGGAGAGGCTGCTGACCTGCAAAGATGCAACGGCAGCAGCCTTTAAACGCTTTATGGGAACCCGGAAAAAATATGAGCTGGATGGCAGGGAATTTACACCGGTGGAATTGTCAGCGCTGGTGCTGAGAAAGCTGAAGCAGGATGCGGAGGCCTGTTTGGGCGAGGAGATCCGGGAGGCGGTCATCAGTGTACCGGCCTATTTTAATGACAGGCAGAGGAGGGATACCAGGCTGGCAGCACAGCTTGCAGGGCTGAAGACAGAGAGGCTGATCAACGAGCCTTCTGCAGCAGCACTGGCCTATCAGATGCAGCAGGGGGAGGGAGAGGCCTGCCTTCTGGTCTTTGATTTTGGCGGCGGAACTCTGGACATTTCCCTGGTGGAATACTTTGACAATGTGATCGAAATAGAAGCTGTTGCGGGAGACAATCATCTGGGCGGCAACGATGTAGACAGACTGCTGTATGGAGATTTTATCCATCGGCATGAGGAGCTGGCGGGGCTGGATGAGGAAGGGACTGCCGGGCTGAAAAAGGCACTGACAGAGGCCAAGTGCCTGCTTGGAGCAAAGGAAAAGCAGGATTTTACTTATACCTACGGAGACCTGACAGTGGAGGATGAGATCACCCAGGAGCAGCTGCTTACCCTGGGACTTCCCATGCTGGAGCGTATCCGCAGGCTGTTCTCCAAGGTGCTGCAGGATGGTCAGTACAGGGCAGAGGATGTGGGGGATGTGATCATGGTAGGCGGTTCCTCACAGCTTTACTTTGTGCAGAGATTTGTGGAGGAGCTGTTTCAGAAGCCTCCGGTCATTATGGAGTCTCCTGAGCTGGCAGTGGCGAAGGGAATGGGCTGCTATGCGGGCATCCGTATGCGTGATGCCCACATCAGGGATCGTATGATGACAGATGTCTGTCCCTTTACGCTGGGGACGGATGTGGTGTGGGGCAGAAAGGACGAGCGCGCCCATATGTGTCCGGTGCTGGAGCGTAATTGCCCCCTTCCCTCTTCCAAAACGGTGCGGCTCTATACCACCTCCGGCAATCAGACTTTCATGCGGGTGGGGATTTATCAGGGAGAGGAATACTATGTGGATGAAAACCTGTGGCTGGGAGAACTGGTCATAAATGTGCGGGAGAGGCCCGCGGGAGAGGAAAGCATAGCAGTCACCTTTTCTTATGATATCAATGGGATTCTGCAGGTGGAGGCAGTGAATGCCATGAATCAGAAGGTGACCAGGCTGATTGCCAATGATGCTCTGAATGAGAAGGAAATAGAAGACAGCCTGCGGCGGCTGGAGGAGATGAGGCTGCATGAGGAGGAGGAGTATCAGCTTCTGCTGGCCAGGCTGAGCTGGCTTTATGTGCAGCAGTCCGGTGAGAGGAGAGAGTACACCGGCAGGGTGATCCACAGCCTGGAGCAGGCCAGGGCCCAGGGCAGGCACAGGGCATACCGGAAGGCGGAGGAAAGGGCACAGGCATGGCTGGTTCAGGCATCTGCAGCCATGGATGTCTTTGGGCCGGCTTCTATGGAGTCCATGGGGAAAGTAATGGAAGAGGAATATGAGGAGGAATGGGATGGACAGTGATATTTGGCGTGTGCTGGGGATAGAACCAACTGCAGATAAGAGGGAGATCCGCCGGGCCTATGCAGGGCTGGTCAGAGAATATCATGTGGAGGATCATCCGGAGGAGTTTGCCGGAATACAGAAGGCTTATCAGGAAGCACTGGAGTATGCAGCGGGCAGACGGGGGGAGGTTTTGGCAGACTCCACCGGATCCATGGAAAGAGAGAATGGTTTCCCTGCTGACCACAGGCAGGCCGGGGCTGCCCTGACAGGAGAAGTAGAGACAGCGGGAAGCGGAAGCATCCTCTCTCGGATGGCGGAGCTTAGGGAGGGAGAGGGCAGTGCCTATACCAAGGAGGAGGTGATCAGCCGGATCCTGGAGCTTCTTATGGATGCCGGTCGGGCCGGCGATGCGGGAAGCTGGCAGGAGTTCTTTTTATCGGATGGATTTCTGTCCGTACATGGCGAGGAGGATTTTGTGGCGGATCTGATCTTTGCCATCGTGCAGAGTGAGAGCCGGAGCGGGCTGGTTCCGGGCAGATTGGAGCCGGTATTTTTAAAGGAGCTGGCGCTGGTTTATGGCATCACCATGCCCGGTTATAGCAATTATCAATGTAATGAAAACCAGAGCCAGATAGCATGGCTGCTGGGAGCCCAGGAGAGGCAGGTTTCCTTTGTCACTATGGGAGATGACCGGCAGGTGGACCGCAGCTATTCCTACTATTATCTGAGAAGGCTCTGTCAGGCGGCAGAGGAGGGCAGTCTGCGGGAGTATCATCAAAAGGAATGGGGGAATCTCTGCTTTTATGCGGAGGATGAGTATGTGGGAGATACTCCGGTGAAGGAGGTACCGGCCTGGAAGGATCAGCTGGAGCTGATGCTGGAGCCCCATGCCCCTACCTGTGTCGCCATGCACAGATATCTGGTGAGGCACTACAGCATCCCGGAGCATGTCTGCAGCCGGATGAGGGATAATTTTGAAATCAGCGGCCGGATGGGAGGCTATCCCCTGTGCTCCTATGAACCGGCCTATGAGCAGATGTGCCTGAGATATCCCCGGATGAAGGATTCTGCTGCTGTCAGCTTGACGGACTGGAAAAGGGACCTGCTCCAGGTTCCCCCTGTCTTTGTGAAGCGGGAGCTGGATCTGGAGCTGATGGAGTGGCTGATGCAGTTTTTTCGGGTGAGGGACTGCCCGGAAGGGCTGATTCGGCAGGTGTATGGGGCCTATGAGGAGGATGGGGCCGCGCTGCCGCTGCTGGAGGCGCTCATAGGAAGGCTGTCCGAAAAGGAAAATCTGCCTGATCGGTTACCGAAGCCGGGGGCCTATGAGGGGGAAATGGAGATATCATTGAAAAACCGTCACTTCTGGAGCTACTTTTTTTCAGCGGCATGGCCCTTTTCTGAGATTGGGGAGGGGAGACCCGGAGGGACGCGGCTGGAGCCGCTGTCCGGCTATCTGAAGAGAGTGTACCCGCCCTCCCACCGCTGGAATGAGATGTTTTGGGGCAGGGAGAGGGAGATTTGCCTGGAGGGCAGGAAGATCCGGCTGGTATTTGCCAGGCATCACCTAGAGTACCGATTGGACGGAGAGCCTGTGTTTTATCAGACTCTGCCTTTTTCCTGGCTGGCTTCCCTTTCGGAGACAGAAGAGGAGGTGATAAGCTTCTTCCTGCTGCTGCCCATTGCAGAGACGGCTTCCGTATCAGGAGTCAGGGAGGAGATCAGGAAGCGGATGAAATATCTTCCTTTTTATAGACCCACCCGGGAGAAGCTGGCAGCCTGCCTGGGGAATAACAGGGACTGGGAGCTGAGGCCGGATCATCCCCGGAAGCTGCTGGAGGAGGTATACTATGGAGAAAATGAGTGGCACTGCTTTAAAGGAAGTCTGACAGGGCGGAAGTTCACAGTGGAATACAGGACGCCTGAGGGCTGGCATGCCATGAAGCTGTTGAATGGAGAGTCAAAGGCCATCAGAGCCATAGAAGAACGGGAGGAGCGGCTGGCATATATGCATCAGGTGGTGGACAGCTTTGTGCCTCCGGCAGTCCAGGTGGACGGCGTCATCCAGGTGGGGGAGAAAACCGCCATGGAAAAGGCAGAGGCTATTTTTGATGCACTCACCCACAGGGACAGCTTCAACAAAAATACCTCGTGGTCTGAAAAATCCGCCGCCCAGGTTATGCCCAAAACCAGAGAGTTCATCCGGGAAAGAAATCTGGTTGCCATGGAGGCCAAGGATAATGTGATTCTCTGGTTTGGAAGGGAGGGGGAGGGGAGTCTGTCTGCCATTTTCTATATAGATGCGGTCTACTGGTGGGATCCCAAGCGTACCCTGTATGAGGTGCAGGGAGAGGCCAAGAATGCCTATATCAAGAGAGAGGAAAGGATGAAGCGGAGAGTGGGGGAGCCTGTGGATGCGATCGGCTGGCTCCGGATGGAGGGGCTGGTGCCTTATCCTGTGGGTATCGGCGAGAGCGGAACCTTTTACAGCTTTTACAGCCATCAGCTGGTAAGCGCAGCCAGCTTCCCGGAGCTGATCACCAGATGTCTGGATCTGGAGAAGCTGGACCGCATTGAGATCGTCAACGGCAAGCATATCATCGGGAGGTACGGCAGGAAGCTGGAGTGCTGGTACCGCACCAGCTATAACCGGGAGACCAAGGACATGGATCAGAACTATCCCTTTGAGAGGCTGCAGGAGCTGTTTGAGGATCTTTGATCCTTGGGATCAGGCAGGGGGGGAAGCGGAGGGATTTTGTGCATTCCCCACTGATTCCCTGCTGCTTTTGCAGAAGCTACTTGACAAATAAGCTGATATAGGTATAATTCTTATGATGAATGAAAACTTAGAATGGGAGGAATATAGATATGTCACAGAGAAAAGACATTCGTAAAGTACTGATTATTGGTTCTGGCCCTATTATCATTGGTCAGGCCTGCGAATTTGACTATTCAGGTACACAGGCATGTAAGGCCCTCAGAAGCTTAGGTTATGAAATCGTGTTAGTAAACTCAAACCCGGCCACTATTATGACCGACCCTGAGATTGCTGACGTTACTTATATTGAGCCGCTCAATGTGGAACGCCTTGAGCAGATTATCGCGAAAGAAAGACCAGATGCGTTACTCCCTAATTTAGGAGGGCAGTCGGGTCTTAATTTATGTTCAGAATTAGCGGAAGCAGGAGTTCTTGAAAAATATGGGGTGGAAGTGATCGGCGTCCAGCTGGATGCCATTGAGCGGGGGGAGGACAGGATTGAATTTAAAAAGACAATGGACAGCCTGGGCATCGAAATGGCCAGAAGTGAAGTGGCCTATTCCGTAGAGGAGGCTCTGGCCATTGCGGATGAATTAGGGTATCCGGTGGTGCTGCGCCCGGCTTATACAATGGGAGGGGCAGGCGGCGGCCATGTATATAATGTGGAAGAGTTAAAGACCGTATGCGCCCGGGGGCTTCAGGCCAGCCTGGTAGGCCAGGTGCTGGTAGAGGAGTCTATCTCAGGCTGGGAGGAATTGGAGCTGGAGGTGGTCCGGGATGCGGAGGGCAACATGATCACTGTATGCTTCATCGAAAATATTGATCCCCTTGGGGTCCATACAGGAGACTCCTTCTGTTCGGCGCCCATGCTCACCATCTCGGAGGAGGTGCAGAAACGCCTGCAGGAAAAATCCTACAGGATCGTGGACTCCGTAAAGGTGATCGGCGGCACCAATGTGCAGTGGGCCCATGATCCCAAAACAGACAGGGATATCGTGATAGAAATCAATCCCAGAACCTCCCGTTCCTCCGCCCTTGCTTCCAAGGCGACAGGCTTCCCCATTGCTTTGGTTTCCGCCATGCTGGCAGCAGGTCTGACCTTAAAGGATATCCCCTGCGGAAAATACGGGACTCTGGACAGGTATGTGCCGGACGGAGATTATGTGGTGATTAAATTTGCCCGCTGGGCCTTTGAGAAATTCAAGGGTGTGGAGGACAGGCTGGGAACCCAGATGCGGGCAGTGGGCGAGGTTATGAGTATCGGCAAGACCTATAAGGAAGCCTTTCAGAAGGCCATCCGGAGTCTGGAAACCGGACGCTGCGGCCTGGGCCATGCAAAGGATTTTGATACAAGATCAAAGGAGGAATTGCTGAAGCTGCTGATCACCCCTTCCAGTGAACGCTACTTTATTATGTATGAAGCACTTCGGAAAGGTGCCACTATAGAGGAGCTGCATGAGATTACCAAGGTGAAGCACTGGTTCATCCAACAGATGAAAGAGCTGGTGGAGGAGGAAGAGGAGCTTTTAAAGTGCAGGGGCAGCCTGCCCTCCGATGAAGCCCTGGCCGCGGCCAAGAAAAACGGCTTCTCGGATAAATACTTAAGCCGGATCTTAGAGGTGGCAGAAGCAGAGGTAAGGGAGAGGAGAATCGCCTTGGGACTGGAGGAGGCATGGGAGCCGGTACATGTCAGCGGCACACAGGATCGTGCCTACTACTATTCCACCTACAATGCAGAGGATAAGAATCCCATCCGGGAGGGAAAGCAGAAGGTGATGATTCTGGGCGGCGGCCCCAACAGAATCGGCCAGGGCATCGAATTCGATTACTGCTGTGTACATGCGGCTCTTGCTCTGAAGCAATTAGGCTTTGAAACCATTATCGTAAACTGCAACCCGGAGACCGTCTCCACAGATTACGATACCTCCGACAAGCTTTATTTTGAACCCCTGACCCTGGAGGATGTATTGAGTATTTATAAGAAGGAGAAGCCGGTTGGGGTGATCGCCCAGTTCGGCGGACAGACACCGCTGAACCTGGCGGCAGACCTGGAAAAGAACGGGGTTAGGATCCTGGGAACGGCTCCCTCAGTGATTGACCTGGCCGAAGACAGGGATTTATTCCGTGCTATGATGGAAAAGCTGGAGATTCCCATGCCTGAATCAGGTATGGCGGCAGATGTGGAAGAGGCTCTTGCCATTGCGGACAGAATCGGATATCCGGTGATGGTTCGGCCCTCCTATGTTCTTGGCGGACGAGGCATGGAAGTGGTTTATGATCCGGAAAGCCTGAAAAAGTATATGGATGCGGCGGCAGGCGTCACTCCTGACAGGCCCATACTGATCGACAGATTTTTGAATCATGCCCTGGAATGTGAGGCTGATGCCATCAGCGACGGCACCCATGCCTTTGTTCCGGCAGTGATGGAGCATATTGAACTGGCCGGAGTCCATTCGGGAGATTCCGCCTGCGTCATCCCCTCCAGGCGCATCCCGGAGAAGCATGTGGAAACCATCAAGGAATACACCAGAAGGATTGCAGAGGAAATGCATGTCCAGGGCCTTATGAACATGCAGTATGCCATCGAAAATGACAAGGTATATGTATTGGAGGCCAATCCCAGGGCATCCCGCACCGTCCCCCTTGTTTCCAAGGTGTGCAATATCAGGATGGTGCCCCTTGCTATTGAGATCATCACCTCCGAACTGACCGGCAGAAAATCACCCGTACCGGAACTAAAGGAGCAGGATATCCCTTACTATGGAGTGAAGGAGGCAGTGTTCCCCTTTAATATGTTCCAGGAGGTAGACCCGGTCTTAGGGCCGGAGATGCGTTCCACTGGTGAGGTGCTGGGCTTATCCCAATATTATGGAGAGGCCTTCTTCAAGGCACAGGAGGCCACCCAGACCAGACTTCCCATGGGCGGCACTGTGCTGATCTCCGTATGTGACAAGGACAAGGAAGAGGCTGCAGAGGTGGCCGGGGACTTTGCAGAGGAGGGCTTTAAGATCCTGGCCACAAAGAATACCTGCAGGGTTCTGAAGGAAGCAGGCATCGAAGCGGAGTTCGTTTATAAATTAAAGGAAGGCCGGCCGGATATCCATGACCTGATCACCAACGGCAAGATTGACCTGATCATCAATACACCCATTGGTGCTGACAGTCAGGAGGATGACAGCTATCTGCGCAAGGCGGCCATTAAGAAGAAGATCCCTTATATGACCACCATTGCAGCGGCAAAAGCAACCATAAGCGGCATCCGGTCCATGAAGAAGCCGGGCTGCGGTGAGATAAAGTCCCTGCAGGAGCTGCATGCACAGATCAGGGACAGGGCTTGAGGGACCGCCTGGGAATGGAGGGAAAAATGCGTTCATTTTTAATTTTGGAGGACGGCACGGTCTTTGAAGGAGTCCATATCGGTGCCGAGAAGGAAGTGATCAGCGAAATTGTATTCAATACGTCCATGGCAGGGTATCCGGAGGTGCTGACGGATCCCTCCTATGCGGGACAGGCGGTCTGCATGACCTATCCGCTGATCGGAAACTACGGAGTTTGCAGAGAGGATATGGAGTCAGGAAAGCCCTGGGTGGACGGCTTTATCGTAAGGGAGCTGTCCAGGACGGCCAGCAATTTCCGCAGTGACATGACCATCCAGGAGTTCCTGGAGGAGTATGGGGTGCCCGGCATCGCAGGTATCGACACCAGGGCACTGACCAGGATACTGAGAGAAAAGGGCACCATGAACGGCATGATCACCACCGATGAAGCCTATCGTCTGGAGGATATCCTCCCCCGGCTGAAGGAATATACCACAGGCAGGGTAGTGGAGCGGGTGACCTGTGAGCATAAATACCAAATCCGTGGAAGCCGCAGCCTAGAGGAAAACGGCCCCCTGTCCGGCAGGGCCAGATATAACAGCGCGGACGATCAGGCAGGAATCCGGGAAAGGAAGCCCAGTCTGGTTCGGGAACTGAATGGTGCAGGGAAAAGGGTAGCCCTGCTGGATCTGGGAGCCAAGGACAACATCGCTGATTCTCTGGTGAAAAGAGGCTGCGATGTGACGGTCTATCCGGCCCTTACCAAAGCGGAGGAGATCATTGCCGATGAGCCCCATGGCATCATGCTGAGCAATGGGCCGGGAGATCCCAAGGAGTGTGCTTCTGTTATAGCAGAAATAAAAAAGCTGTACGATACGGATATTCCCATCTTTGCCATCTGTCTGGGACATCAGCTTATGGCCCTGGCCACGGGGGCGGATACCTTTAAGATGAAATACGGACACCGGGGAGGGAATCATCCGGTGAAGGATCTGGAGACCGGAAGGGTCTATATTTCCTCCCAGAACCATGGCTATGTGGTGGATATGGACAGGCTGGATCCCAAGGTGGCCGTACCGGCGTTTGTCAATGTCAATGATGGCACCAACGAGGGGCTGTCCTATACAGGAAAAAATATTTTCACGGTACAGTTCCATCCGGAGGCATGTCCCGGCCCCCAGGATTCGGGATACCTGTTCGACAGGTTTATCTCCATGCTGGATGGGAACCGATAGACAGAGAGTGGGAAAGTGAGGAAGGAAAGATGCCAAAGCATCCTGATGTAAAAAAAGTGTTGGTAATTGGCTCCGGCCCGATCGTCATCGGACAGGCAGCGGAGTTTGACTATGCGGGTACCCAGGCATGCCGGTCGCTGAAGGAGGAAGGGGTGGAGGTGGTTCTGGTAAACTCCAATCCCGCCACCATCATGACTGACAGGGATATTGCCGATAAGGTATATATTGAGCCGCTGACAGTGAAGGTGCTGGAGCAGATCATAGAGAAGGAGAGACCGGACAGTGTGCTGCCCACCCTAGGCGGCCAGGCCGGACTGAATCTGGGCATGGAGCTGGAGGAGTCAGGCTTTCTGGCCAGGCATAAGGTGACTCTCCTTGGCACTACAGCTAAGACCATCAAAAAAGCCGAGGATCGGCTGGAATTTAAAGAGACCATGGAAAAGATCGGAGAGCCCTGTGCAGCTTCCCTGGTGGTGGAAAATGTTGCGGACGGCGTGGCCTTTGCCCAGGAAATCGGCTATCCGGTGGTGCTCCGTCCGGCCTATACCCTGGGCGGCTCAGGGGGCGGCATCGCCCACAGCCGAACAGAGCTGGAGGAAATTCTGGAGAACGGGCTGCGCCTTTCCAGAGTGGGGCAGGTGCTGGTGGAAAGGTGCATCGCTGGCTGGAAGGAGATAGAGTATGAGGTGATGCGGGACAGTGCGGGCAACTGTATCACCGTATGCAATATGGAAAATATAGATCCGGTAGGTGTCCATACCGGAGACAGCATCGTGGTGGCCCCCTCCCAGACCCTGATGGATAAGGAGTATCAGATGCTGAGAAGTGCGGCGCTGAATATCATCAATGAGCTGGAGATCACCGGCGGCTGCAATGTACAGTTTGCCCTCCATCCCACCAGCTTTGAGTACTGTGTGATCGAGGTAAATCCCCGTGTCAGCCGTTCCTCGGCCCTGGCTTCCAAGGCCACAGGCTATCCCATAGCCAAGGTGGCGGCCAAGATCGCCCTGGGCTATACCCTGGATGAGATCAGGAATGCCATCACAGGCAAGACCTATGCCAGCTTTGAGCCTGCCCTGGATTACTGTGTGGTAAAGATCCCCAGGCTGCCCTTTGACAAGTTCATCACAGCCAAAAGGACGCTGACTACCCAGATGAAAGCCACTGGTGAGGTGATGAGTATCTGCACCAGCTTTGAAGGGGCACTGATGAAGGCCATCCGTTCCCTGGAGCAGCATGTGGACTGCCTGCTCAGCTATGATTTTTCGGCTCTCTCCAGGGAGGAGCTGGCAGACAGGATGAGGATCGTGGATGACCGGAGGATCTATGTGATTGCGGAGGCCCTGAGGAAGGGGATGGACTATGATACGATCCATGAGATCACCATGATCGACCCCTGGTTCATCGACAAGCTGGCTGTCCTGGTGGAGATGGAAAATGCGCTGAGGACAGGCCCCCTCACAGCGGAACTGCTGAAGGAAGCAAAGAGGATAGAGTTTCCCGACAATGTGATCAGCCGCCTGACAGGAATGCCCGAGGAAGAAATCAAGCAGATGCGTGATACAAACGGGATCAGGGCTGCGTTCAAGATGGTGGATACCTGTGCTGCTGAGTTTGAGGCCGGCACCCCCTATTACTATTCCTGCTTTGGCAGTGAGAATGAGGCGGCAGAGACCCATACCAAAAAGAAGGTGCTGGTATTGGGCTCTGGTCCCATCCGTATCGGTCAGGGGATCGAATTTGACTATTGCTCCGTACATGCTGCCTGGGCCTTTGCCAGGGAGGGCTATGAGACTATCATCATCAACAACAATCCGGAGACCGTGAGTACGGATTTTGATATTGCAGACAAGCTTTATTTCGAGCCTTTGACGCCGGAGGATGTGGAGAATATCGTCAGCATCGAGAAGCCGGACGGAGCAGTGGTACAGTTCGGCGGCCAGACTGCCATCAAGCTGACGGAGAGCCTGATGAAGATGGGGGTTCCCATCCTGGGCACCAGCGCAGAGAATGTAGATGCGGCGGAGGACAGGGAGCTGTTCGATGCCATCCTGGAGCAGTGCGGGATTCCCAGGCCCTCCGGCGGCACGGTCTATACCGCAGAGGAGGCCAAAAGGGTGGCAGGCAGGCTGGGCTATCCGGTGCTGGTACGTCCTTCCTATGTATTGGGCGGCCAGGGGATGCAGATAGCCATATCGGATGATGAGATAGAGGAATTTATGGAGATCATCAACCGGATCGCCCAGGATCATCCCATTCTGGTGGACAAGTATCTGCAGGGCAAGGAAATCGAGGTGGATGCGGTCTGTGACGGTACCGATATCCTGATTCCGGGCATCATGGAGCATATGGAAAGAGCAGGTGTCCATTCCGGAGACAGCATATCCGTATACCCGGCCCAGAGCATCAGCGATCAGGTAAAGGCTAAGATTGCAGAGTACACCAGAAGGCTGGCAAGGGCTCTCCATGTCATCGGCCTGATCAATATACAGTTTATTGCAGTGGGCGAGGAGGTCTATGTGATCGAGGTCAATCCCCGTTCCTCCCGCACCGTTCCCTATATCAGCAAGGTGACAGGTATCCCCATCGTAGATCTGGCTGTGGATGTGATTATCGGCAAGACCATCAGGGAGCTTGGCTACGAGCCGGGGCTGCAGAAGGAGGCAGACTATGTGGCGGTGAAGATGCCGGTATTCTCCTTTGAGAAGATCCGGGGCGCAGAGATCAGCCTGGGACCGGAGATGAAGTCCACCGGTGAGTGCCTGGGCATATCGGGAACCTTTCATGAAGCACTGTACAAGGCCTTTCTGGGTGTGGGAGTGGATCTGCCCAGATATAAGCAGATGATTATCACGGTGAAGGATGCGGACAAGGGAGAGGCCATTGAGATCGGACGGCGTTTTGAGAGACTGGGCTACACCATCTATGCCACCAGGAGCACGGCCAATGCACTGAAGGATGCGGGGGTGCATGCCCGCCAGGTGAATAAGATACAGCAGGAATCTCCTACGGTGATGGATCTGATCCTGGGGCACAGGATCGATCTGGTCATTGACACCCCTACCCAGGGAAGGGATAAGTCCAGAGACGGCTTCCTGATCCGGCGGACTGCCATTGAAACAGGGGTGAACTGCCTGACCTCCCTGGATACGGCAAGAGCCCTGGTGACCAGCCTGGAGCATATGGACAGGGAGGAGAAGCTGACCCTGGTAGATATTGCAGCTTTATAGGATCATTTGCCTGTGCGGCGTATAAAGAGGCCGGACTTTGAAGGGAGTGTGGACATGGACATGGGAAGCACGAGAAATTATGCCAGGGAGCTGGATAAGATCATAGGGCGCATACAGGAGGCTGCTGCGTCTCCGCGCCTTCTGCTCCACAGCTGTTGTGCACCCTGCAGCAGCTATGTGATGGAATATCTGCGGGAATATTTTGACCTGACCGTATTTTATTATAATCCCAATATTACGGAGGATGAGGAGTACAGGCACAGGCTGCAGGAACAGAAGCGGCTGATCGAGGCCTTCAACCGGCAGGCGGAAGCGGAGGGTATGCCGGGCGGTGCAGCAGCCCGTCTGATCAGGGTGATAGAAGGAGATTATGAGCCGGCCCTTTTTTTTGCGGCGGCAAAAGGACTGGAAGACTGTCCCGAGGGCGGAGAGAGGTGCCGGCACTGCTATAGGCTCAGACTGGAGAGAACGGCCCGGCTGGCAGCAGAGGAGGGCTTTGACTGTTTTACCACCTCCCTGACCATCAGCCCTATGAAAAATGCGGCCAGGTTAAATGAGATCGGAGAGGCATTGGGAGAAAAATACGGGGTTCCCTTTCTGCCCTCAGATTTTAAGAAGAAAAACGGATATAAGAGATCCATAGAGCTGTCTCAGAAGTTTGGCCTGTACAGGCAGAATTACTGTGGGTGCGTGTACTCTAGGCGGGATGCCCAGAGAAGAGAAAACAGAGAAAAGAATGGATAAAAATATCATTTGGAAACGGCTGAAAGGAGCAGGCATATAGATGAAAAAGATTCTGGATATGATATCGGAGGAAGTGATGGATGCCTTTGAGGCAGCAGGATATGCCAGGGAGCTGGGAAAGGTGACCCTGTCCAACCGCCCTGACCTGTGTGAATACCAGTGTAATGGGGCCATGGCAGGTGCAAAGCAGTATAAGAAGGCACCCATCATGATAGCCCGGGACGCGGCGTCAGGACTGGAAAACAGTCCCCTGTTTGAAGAGGTGAACGCGGTGGGGCCGGGCTTTTTAAATCTGAAGCTGAGGCCCGGCTTTTTAAGGGATTATCTGGAAGGGATGGCAGGGGAACTGAAGTTTGGGCTGGAGATGCCTGAGAAGCCCAGGAGGATCGTCATTGACTACGGCGGACCCAATGTGGCTAAGCCGCTGCATGTGGGACATCTGCGTTCGGCTATTATCGGGGAGAGTATCAAGCGCATTGCCAGGTATGCGGGGCATGAGGTGATCGGAGACATCCATCTGGGGGACTGGGGACTGCAGATGGGCCTGATCATGACGGAGCTGCAGGAGCGTCAGCCGGAGCTGGTATATTTTGATGAGAACTATGAGGGAGAGTATCCTCAGGAGGCACCCTTTACCATCTCCCAGCTGGAGGAGATATACCCCACGGCCAGTGCACGATCCAAGGAGGATGGCAGCTACAGGGAAAAGGCCATGAATGCCACCTTCAAGCTGCAGAATGGGGTGCCGGGCTATCGGGCGCTGTGGCAGCATATTATCCGGGTTTCGGTGGAGGATCTGAAAAAGAACTACCGGAATCTGAACGTGGAATTTGATCTTTGGAAGGGAGAGTCCGATGTACATGACCTGATTCCCGGCATGGTGGAGAGGATGAAAAAGGGGGGCTATGCCTACATCAGCGAGGGTGCGCTGGTGGTGGATGTGAAGGAGGAAACGGATACCAGAGAGATACCTCCCTGTATGATTTTAAAATCCGACGGAGCAGCCCTTTACAATACCACGGATCTGGCCACGATCATGGAGCGTGTGGAAAAAATAGCTCCTGATGAGATCATCTATGTGGTGGACAAGAGACAGGAGCTGTATTTTGAGCAGGTCTTCCGCTGTGCCCGCAAGACCGGTCTGGCAGGCCCCGGGACAGGACTGCGGTTCCTGGGCTTTGGCACGATGAACGGTAAGGACGGAAAGCCCTTTAAAACAAGGGAGGGCGGTGTCATGCGCTTGGAGACCCTGCTGGAGGAAATCAATGAGGTGATGTACAGGAAGATCATGGAAAGCCGGCAGGTAGCAGAGGAGGAGGCCAGGGAAACCGCCAGAGTAGTGGCTCTCTCGGCAATCAAATACGGCGATCTCTCCAATCAGGCATCCAAGGACTATATTTTTGACATAGACCGCTTTACCTCCTCGGAGGGCGATACAGGCCCCTACATCCTCTATACTATCGTGCGGATCAAATCTATACTGAACAAGTTTCAGGAGGGAGGGGGCTCCCTGGAGCTGGTGACCCTGCAGCCTGCTGTGAACCTGTCGGAAAAGGCTCTGATGCTGGAACTGGTGGGCTTTAATGCCATGGTGGAGACTGCCTGTGAGGAGATCGGTCCCCACAGGGTGGCTGCATATATCTATGATCTGGCCAATGCCTTCAACCATTTTTATCATGAAACCAAGATACTGACGGAGGAAAACCAGGACAGGAAGGCAGGTTTTATAGCCCTCCTGCTGCTCACAAGGGATGTGCTGGAGACCTGTATTGATCTGCTTGGCTTTTCGGCACCGGAGAGGATGTAAGGAGCTTATGAAGGGAAAGGGAATACAAAGGCTGACGAGGGGGCTGCTCGTCAGCCTGCCTCTTATACTTGCGGCCTGTGGGACGAAAGGCGGAGGCGGGAATGAAAACAGCACGAAGGAACCTGTGGAGCAGGAGGCTGTGGGAGAATGGCAGGAGACCGCTGTGGAGGAGGGTGAAAATTCACCCGGATATCCTGAGCCGGAGACAGAGGCAGAAACAGAGACGGAGAAAACAGTTTTTGGATCAGAGGACGGCAGACTGGAGGAATTTGCCGGGCTGTACAGTCAGAGACGGCCTGTGGATGGGGCGGAAAGCTTTGAGGGCATATGGAACCGTACCGATATCCCATCCTCCCTTTACGGACGGATCGAGATCACCGGCCAGGATGAGGAGGGCTTTGATTTTACGGGAGAGTTTTACTATTATTCTCACATGGGCATAGCTGAGGGAAGGGCTTATTTTGTTGCAGAGGATACAGCCCTCTATGAATATGAGCAGGAATTTGCCCAAGAGGGGGAAAGCCCCTGGCAGTATATCCTATTTGAAAAAAGGAGCGAGGAGCTTCATGTGCTGGCCTCTGCCTATTCTGCAGAGCTGGGCTTCGGAATGGGGGTGTCTGCAGATGGGGAATATATCCGGGAGGAGCCGGTCTATACCAATGAGGCTGTTCTGGAGGAAAATTTTACTGAGGAGGAGCTGGAGAGCATCCGGCAGATGCTGGGCCAGGATTTTTATCAGGAATATTTTGTCTGGACTGTTCAAAACGGCATCCTCAGTGCCTGGAGCTGTACCCTAGAGGAGGGGGGAGAGGGAGTATACTATGAGGCCTTCGTCCCTACCATGGGAGGCTATGGCTTTGAGCTGCTCAAATGCGAAGACGGGAGATTGTATTTTCTGTCTGAGAGCGATAAGGTGAGATATCAGACCAATACACAGGGAGAACTGGATTTTCCGGTATATCATATCAGTGATGACGGCGAATAGGGACGATAGAGAGCCTGTCCGGGGATTTCTGCCTGTCTGAGGGAGAAGCTATATTTGAGGAAAGAAAACATAATAGCCGGCGCAGCACTGTTTTTATACTGGCTGAGGCATTGATACGGATTGGAAAAAAGGTGTTTGGAGTGAGAAAATGAAGAATTTTGAAAAAGAATTTGAGAATGAGGAAACAGAGCTGCTTGTACTGATACAAAAGGATATCGGAGGGGCTGTGGTGGATGGTGATTATCTTTGTCCTTCCGCTGCATTCCTGGCTTCCGTGGATGTAAAAACGGGAGCCCTCAGCCGGGAAAGGGGACGTCTGGAGTGGAGGATAAAAAGGACTCCCCAGCACAGCGGCTGGGGCTTTGACCTGGCGGGGATGACGGCCTATCGTGTACGGGTACGCAGAGCCATGGAAAAAAAGCCGGAGCCCAGATATCTGCTGCTGGAAATTCTGGAAAGCGGGCTATGCCATGGGGGGCTGGAGGAAATCCGGGCAGCTTATCAGAGGCCTGTGGTGATAGAGGCTGGAGAGACAGGCTCTTTTGTGCTGGACAGGGATTACGAGTGGTATGAGGGAGAGATGGATTGGCTGGGCCATGCCTGTGAGGTGATGCTGGAGCTGGATGAGGGCAGAGAAACCGCAGAGGGGGCAATGGAAGCGCTGCTGCAGCTGGCAGGCAGCCTGGAGGGCTGGGATGAAAGGATCAGGAGCTTTGCTGCCGCAAATCTGGTGGAGCTGGCCAATGATTGGCAGGATGAAGAAGAGATTACTCCGGAGGAATTTAAAAGGCGGATGGAGATCAGTGGAGTCAGGATCAGCGCAGACGGTGGGCTGTCTGTTACCTTTTTGGATGATAATATGTTCTGGGGACATTGGATCGTGGTTGAAGGAAATATCTCAGGAGAGCTGGAAAGCGCGGATATAGAGGGGTAAACGGACAGCACCGGATATTACGGAGCAGGTTTGGGAAGAAAAATAGAAAAAAATGAAAAAACCTATTGACAAAATGGTATAAATCATTATATACTGTCTAAGTCGGTTGCGGTGATTAAGATTTTCACTGCAGCTGAAAAAAAAGGGATCTTAGCTCAGCTGGGAGAGCATCTGCCTTACAAGCAGAGGGTCATAGGTTCGAGCCCTATAGGTCCCATCTCCTGCCAATATTTTGGTGGGAGATGATATGGCGAGATAGCTCAGTTGGCTAGAGCATACGGTTCATACCCGTAGTGTCGGGGGTTCGAATCCCTTTCTCGCTATTATGAGACTCCTGAGAGATCAGGAGTTTTTTTTTACAGAAAAAAGAAAATCAGCGCTGATGTTTCTTATTATCCGGTTAAAATTCTTGGCAACAGCATTGTGAACATCTCAGGCATGGTGGAACAGCAACCTGTAAAAAGGTATTTGGTTCGTTTATCTTAAGTGCATCAGCCGCAAAGGATTTAAG
>JALESH010000061.1 GCA_022781985.1 Lachnospiraceae bacterium
TTATCTGCTGGGTTATCGTGACGGAGACAGCGGACATATTCTGGAGAATATCATCTACTTTGAACTGTTGCGCCGTGGTTATGATGTAGCCATTGGTAAAATCGACAACCAGGAAGTTGACTTTATTGCCACCAAAGCAGACGAGAAAAAATATATCCAGGTTACAGAATCAATGAACGCTCCGGAAACGAGAGAGCGAGAGCTTGCGCCTCTGCGTAAAATCCGGGATAGTTACGAAAAAAGTGTCATTGCCTTGGAGTGTGATCTTACCCAGACACAGGACGGAATTAAAATTATTAGAGCGCTGGATTTCCTTCTGGAGTGACAGACCGTTTCAACATATACAAACTTCTTTTCTGCATATAAACTGTACCTGTTATATGCAGAACCATCGCAGGCTATGAACTGATACTTTCCGTTATAGAGATTCTTTGACAGTTTGCCGTTAAATGTGAATAGAAGGTTTGCAAGGGCATCGGTTGTCAATTTGCTTGTGTCAAATGAATCCCAGTTTCCGGTTTCCGGTGAAGTCCTTTGACAATAGCATTTATTATAGAATTTTGAAAACCGCCTATTATAATTATTAGATGTGAACACCAATTCTCATGCAGAAGAACCTCATGAATGTCCTGCAAATAAAACAAAGCGTTGGGTTGCTTCAATTGTGTTCAGAATCAGCCGTCGTCCGGCAGGGCAATATTCATGTGGGTTTATCCCATATAATCACTTTGTAATGCTTCCACCAGGTTGCATTTCAGGATTTTTTTGCCTCCTACATAAAATGCCAATGCAACAAACCCAAAAATCGCCGCGATAAAAATCACGATAGGAACAATTGGAGCCACTGTCAAGAACTCCATTGGGTTCAGGTGGCTTGCCGTTATCATGAACCATACAAACAATACAGTGACCGGCAGCGTAATCAGAATAGGATGTCCTGCAATAACAAGGGCTTCAATCCGAAACATTTTCCGCATACCTTCCGGCGTCATGCCGATGGACATATATCTCGCAAACTCTCTTTTCCTTTGCCGGATAAATCCTAAAGTGTTGGAAAAGACATTGGCGATTCCGATAAGGGCAAGTAACGCGCACAACGCCCCAATAATCTGTTTATAGCCATTTAACATGGCGTCATTGTCTACTTTTTCCTGAACACGGTTTTCCATCACAAGTGTAAATTCATGCCCCAGGATATTTGTCAGTTCTGTTTCTATCATATTCAATTCAGTTAAGGATCTGTCTTTTGTGGCCAGTACGCGGATATAAGTGTCTTGTTCTGCATTTCCGATCACACCTTCGATCTGCTTCCACGAAGAAACCGAAATGAACTGAACCAACGCATAGTTATCGTATTCTTCTCTTAAAACCGGCGGCTCCTGTGTATAGCCCAGAACAGGGATTGTTGCGGTGGCAGCCGTATCATCCTGACTCTGTAAGGTTATGGTGTCCTGTTCCTCTGACAAAACCGGAACGTATTCTTTGTACCTAAAATTGCTGTTTGTGCTGTCCCAGATACGGTTCAGAATAACACTCCCTATTCCTGACGAGGAAACGCCAATTTGCTCACAGTATTCATAGAAGCTGCTGTCATCCATAATGACAATAGGGGTCTGGATAGTATAGGAGCCATCGGCAACACCAACAGAGGTTCCGGCTATTGCCTCTAACCCTCCCAGACTTTTCACTTCATTACTGATGGCATCCGCCGGAACAGAACTATAAGCACCTGCTTTTTGATAGATCACGCTGTCCGTATCATCCAAAGCATGGATTTCATCTTCGTAAGCAAAACTCTCTATCTGTGTGTCTTTTACGGTTGCCGTAACATCCCAGGCATCCTGATAGCGTTCAAAATAGGTATGGTTCGTGCTGATTCCTGAAAGAGTAAAAAAGCACAGCATTAACGTAAAACCCAGTAAGGAGAGGGTCAGTGACAACGTAGAGGTTCTCAGGGCTTTCTTCTGCGCTTTCAGCGCATTGCCTGCCAGTTCTCCTTCCATCCCAAACAGTCGTGCAAGGATGCGAGAATTTTTCCTCCGTTTTAGCTGCAACTCACCTGTGTTTTTTATGGCTTCCAGTGGGGTCAGCTTGCTCAGTTTTCTGGCTGGCAGCCATGCGGAAATAAATACCGTCAAGACAGATGCCAGAATTGTGACAACAAATACGAGAGGATGGTACGTAAATACGGCCTCATACCTGCCTACAATGCCATCCGCAAGGGCATTCACAATCTGTATGGTTCCAAAAGTCAAGGCAATCCCAATAAAACTTCCGAGCAAAATTGGGATGATACAGAGAACGGCTGCCTCCTGCAAAAGGCAGGTACGAATTTGTCCCGGCGTTGCCCCGATGCTGGAAAAAATGCCAAACTGATGGATACGGGCGTTCATGGATGCGGCAAAGGAGTTATGAATAATCAAAATCAAAGACGCCGATACAAGCAGAAGCACGGCCAAATAAAAGGCCATCAATAAGGGCGGGTTGGCATCCTGTGGGTCATGGATAAAATATCTTGACAGCAGTAATTCATGATACGAAACGGAACTGTCAGGAACTCCCAGTTGCTGGGCGATCAGGGGCATATCCTGATACACTGTCCTCATGTTGTGAAAGCAAATATCAATCACAAGGGTCTGTCCATTCGATAATTCTTCATTGACGGTAGCAGTTTTCACATTGACAAAATTTTCAATGCCAGATATCATATCTTCTTCAAATATTCCTGTAATGCGCCCCTGCCAGTTTCCTTCTTCCAAGGTAATTGATGCTATCTCGTAATTCCAGAAATTATAGAACAGGCCGCACAGCAAAGACAGAAACAAGGTCGAAATGAACGCAGCAACAAGGACGGATAAACTGGAAGCTCGATTCCTTTTTATGAATCCGATTGAATAGTCTTTCCACATACCCTTACCTCCGTTTCTCATCGCTGATGATTTTCCCATCCTCTATGGTTATAATGCGATCTGCTTCCAAGGCAATCCTTTCATCATGGGTGATCAACAGAATGGTCTGATCCAGGTTGCGGTTTGACAATTTCAGCAGGTCAATAATTTCTTCTCCGTTTTTCCGGTCAAGATTTCCCGTTGGTTCATCGGCAAGCAGGAGTGCCGGGCGATAGATCAAAGAACGGGCGATGGCCGTGCGCTGTTGTTGTCCGCCCGATAATTGGCTGGGAAGAGAATCCAGCTTATCCTCAATCCCCAGCGAACGGACAATCTGGTCAAAGTATTCCTGATTGGGTTTCCGCTTATCCAGCATAAGCGGCATAAGGATATTTTTTCGGACAGTGAGCGTTGGAATCAGATTATAAAACTGATAGACCAGCCCCACTTTTCTGCGCCTGAAAATCGCCGCCTGCGTTCGGTTCATTTTGGATATATCCGTTCCCTCTATCATCACCTTTCCCTCTGTGGGCTTATCCACACTGCCCAAAATATGGAGCAGGGTTGATTTTCCTGAGCCGGATGCCCCCACGATTGCCACAAATTCCCCTTTTTGGACAGACAAGTCAATATGATCCAGGGCCACGACTTGATTGTTTTCAGAGCCATATACCTTTCGAACATTTTCACATCTTAGTATTTCCACATCGCTTTCTCCTTTCTGCTACAGTATAGCAAAGTAAAGTGACATCTCAGTGACTGTATATCCTTATTTCAAAACACGCACCGCCATTTCGCAGATTATAAGCGGTAATCGTCCCGTTCTGTAATTCAAAGATAGAGCGGGCAAGCGCCAGACCAATTCCGATGCCATTTCCTACCGCACGTCTGCCACGATAAAAGCGTTCAAATAGATGTGGTAAGTCCCCCGTATCAAAACCTGTCCCATCGTCCCATATCCGAATTTCTGCGTAAAGAGGATTGCCTGCATAATCACAGTGGACAATCCCTCCGGGTTGCGAATGCTCCATACAGTTTTTCATTAAATTGATAAAGGCTTCCATTGTCCATGCCAGGTCACCGGCAAATTCAATACAGCCGTTTTCTGGAACCTCAATAGAAATATGGTTTTCTTGTAATAAGTCATTCAGGTTTTCCGCCGCCAGATTGAGAGCTGTATAAAGATCAACTTTTTCGTTCCTTAATAGCAGCGTTCCGGCATCAATCTTAGAAAGCATGAGCAGGGATTCTTCCAGTCGGTTCAACCGCTCCAACTGCTTTTCAATTTGATTGGCATATTCATTGGCGGTTTCCTTTTTCATAAGCTGTAAAGACAGGGATGCTGCGGTAATCGGCGTTTTCAACTGGTGCGCGATGTTTGCCAGGTTTTCTGCGAAGTTTTTCTTTGCGGCAATGGCCGCTTCCCTGGTCTGGTAGAGCGTCGTAACGGTTTTGTACAGTTCATCCTGTAATTGAGAAAAATCATCCTCCTGTGTCTGTATCAATGTCCCTCCAGCCCCTATGTTGACCCGCTCCAAATACTCTGTTAAATCAACAATACGTTTATGATTACGCCTGCGGAATATCCACGCTTCCAGGACAAATGCACCAGTAACCACAAGAAACAGCATAACGGGAAGAATAAAAGTGTGAGCTGGAATCCCTTTGCAGAATTCCTCTGTACGGTAGCCATACTTTCCCAAATAATTGTTTTCTGCTGTCGCTTGTTCGGTCAACGAGTGATACTCTTTCAGGTCAGACAACAGCTGCGATTCAGCTTCGGGAGAATTTTCCAGGATGATTTCGCATAATGCGGAAATATGTTGATAGGTTATATGGCGATAGGTATGAGAAAACAACGCAGATGTGAAAATCATCCCCAATAAGAGAATCACGACTGGAAAAAGCAGCAGGATTCCTCGTTTCCTTTTTTCATTCATTTCGTATCCTCCATACGATAGCCAAAACTTCGGATTGTTTTCAGGCAAAGCGGATGATGCAGCTTCTCTCTCAGCCGTTTCATGGTAACCGTCAATGTATTGTCATTGACGTAGTTCCCGCTGTTATCCCAAACCTGCTCTAAAAGCCGTCTCCTGGTGACGGTTTTCCCCTTGTTTTCCAACAACTGCAGAAGAAGCTGATATTCCAACTGACTGACAGCGACTTCCTGCTGTTGATAATAGACGGCAGCTTTTTCTTTATCCAGCATCAGGTCATCACAAAACAATTTCATTGCTTCCGTACTCTTTGTTCTCCGAAGCAGCGCCAGAATGCGCGAGTGTAGAACGGAAAGGTCAAAAGGTTTTACCACATAATCATCTGCGCCATTCTGAAAGCCACTGACAATATCGCAGGAATCTCCGCGAACCGTCAGATAGATAACAGGTAAATCACTCCATCTTTCCCGAATCCGGCGGCACAATTCGTTTCCCTGGCCATCCGGCATATTCCAGTCCAGCAAAATAACAGTAGGTAAATGGCTGAACAGTGCTTTTCTAATATCGGCAATCGTGCTAAAGACGGTCACCTTGCAGTTTTGTTGCTCCAGATATTCTTTTACGGATTTGGCAATGATTTCATCATCTTCCGCGTAATAAACCTCAATCACAATGTTTCTCTCCCTTCTGATGAGCAGATTTTCGCCTGCCGTCCAATGGTTTTTCGCGCTTTTGGGAATCAGCCAAACCGTTCCCATTTTTCTGCGCCGGGGATACATCCTGCGGAACAGTAGCAGTTGATCCGTCGATGCGTCACTCCCCATATTCTGCTTGCTTCTTTCAAGATCACAAAGTCCATATTACACTTTTGCTATATTATAATTCGCACTCTCGAACAATACAAGGCGAAAAGCACGAGGCAAGAGAATTCACCACCAATACGAAAGCCTATTGTTCAAAAATAGATGCCTTCATGTGAAAAAAGGTGTATTATAGAATAGGTGGTGAGTGTTTCTGACTGTCTTTTCGTTCCGATAGCAGAAACTAATTGGAAGTTTGAACCGATGCCGGCGGGCAAAAGTTCTTCCCTCTGCACGTTTTGAAGGCTTCCGCAAAATTCACCTAGTATTCCTATTTTGTTTCGCGGTTGCCGATATCCACCTGGGAAATAATGGCAGAGCTGAAGTTGTGAAGAATAGCACGTGCCCATATTTCCTGTACGATGTACTCGTATTCCTTTCGGCTGTCATCTATGTAGTCCATAGGAACAGACTGGCATATATACCTGTATCGGTCAGACAGTTCCGGATGGGTTCGTTTCTTTTTGGACTGGGTTCTGGTAAGGATACGCTCGACATGGCAATCGATTTCCCTCAGGTCGTCTACAGGTCGTCCGAGGATACCTTCCAGCCGTTTGTCATTGCATCGTATGACAAAGAATTGTCCATTTTCAATCACATGAGCGTAGTTGTTGTAGGAGGCATACCCCATATCCGCAAAATATACCGTAGGGCCACCCTTGTTCCCGGCAGCATCAACCATCTCACAGAATGCGGCATACTCGTTTCGTTTTCTGCCGGGCTGGATCACCAGGTTTGTGAACCT
>JALESH010000020.1 GCA_022781985.1 Lachnospiraceae bacterium
TTTATAGATATTCCTAAGGTGTAGCGAAATATTATCTGAACTGCAATCGAACAATTCGGACATTGCCCTTTGCGTTAGCCAAAAAGTTTCATCTTTGTATATAACGCTGACACAAACGTTGGTATCATCTATCTGATAGAGGACGATATCATGTTTTTGTTCCATTTGCATTACGTCCTTTCAAAATCTTAACACACATTCTATTTGTTCAGTTTGATTTTTATTGATATTGTAACTCTACCCTATATTTCCTCTTACAAATCAAATAGGAATATCTTGAATGATTTTAACAACGGTATCTGCAAACATTTTAATTGATTCGAGAAAATCATAGCCACTTTTATACAGATATCCATTACCTTCTGTAACCGGAAAAGCAGCTGCTGAATAGTTACAATGAAAGCTAAAATCTCAAAGAATCCACTGAATACGGGTATTTCAGGCACGCAAAAACCCTCGAAGAGCATTCACTTCAAGGGTTTCAAGCTGGGCTACTAGGATTCGAACCTAGAGATGACGGAGTCAGAGTCCGTTGCCTTACCGTTTGGCGATAGCCCACTATTTTCATCAGGAGTATTTTAACTGCCTGCTACATTTATGTATTATATATGAAATGAATCTGTTTTGCAAGCCTTTTTTTCATTTTTTTTCTTTTTTTTCTTTTGTGTATTGTCCCACCCGTACAGGCCGTTCCTCTCCCACTGTCTCCTGCCGCCTCCTTTTCACAAAGTATTCCACACCAGCAGATATCCCTGCTGCCGCAGCCGCCGCCCAAATTCCAGGCAGGCCTCCACCAGCTTCTCCTGCTCCATGGGACAGTCCTTCCGGTTCTCATAGGAAAAGCCAAAGACCTCCTCAAAGACAGGCACCAGCTCCTTCTGCACCTCCATCGCTCTCACATCCAGAGCATAGGCCTCCTGGGCCAGAGAAGCCCTGTGCATATAGCCGCTGAAGCCTTCCGGCAGTCCCAGATAGGGACAGCTTCCATCCTCATCATAGATGCCGCCTGCAATCCGCCCCCTGCCATCCAGCAGCTTTCCACCCACAGCACCTACCTCTTTTCTCTGGGACAGAATCCCGCCCTCATATTCTATCCTGTAGAAGCCCAGATGGAGAGTATCACAGACCTTCCCCTTCCAGCCCCGCCTCCTCATAAAATCCTCAACGGCTCGTCTGCCTGCATCGTAGGCATATCTCTTGCTCTCCGGATTCTCCGCCGTAGAGCTGCTGTGACACCGCCAGTGATAGAGCACCCTGGACACATGGCAGATGCTCTCCCTGCCTGCTTTTCTTTTATAGAGAAGCTCCTCCGCCGCCCGCAGCACCAGATCATAATCCTGCGCCCCGTCATACTCCCTCCGCAGGCCCAAGGCTGCCATCAGCTCCCTCCTCATGACCAGAAAATGACAGATATAGTTATTGGACAGGAGCAGCTCCAGATTCAGCCCCGGTTTAAAATGGGGCTCATAAAACTCTGTCAGCTCCCCATTCCCCTTATCCTCATCGGAGTACAGCAGCCAGGGCTTCTCCCCTTCCCGCGCCCCCTCTTCTATGGTTCTTGCCATTTCAAAAAGAGCATCCGGCGTCAGTACATCGTCATGATCCAGCAGCCCGATATAATCCCCAGACGCCGCTGCCAAAGCTGCATTTGTATTTTCGGATATCCCTCTGTTTCCCTCCAGCCGGAGGCAGCGGATCCTCCCGTCCCCATAGCTCTCCGCTGCCTCCCTTACCCTCTCCGACTCACTGGCATCCGCAATGATAAGCTCCCACCGCCCATAACTCTGCCTCAGCAAGGAATCCACCATCTCCCGCAGATGCACTTCCCTGGTCTCATAAGCTGGTACCAGCACACTGAATGTACTGGAGAACCCTGCTCCGACCTGTCTCTGCCTGTCCAGCTCCTCTGCTGAGGGCTCCTCATAGCTGTACTGCTGCCCCCTCTCAGCCATCATCCTTTCCAATGCTGCATAATATGCATTTTTTAATCCGTTTTTTTTGAAAAAATAATAGGCCTTTTTCAGGTTGCTGACCTTCCATATACCCATTTGCTCCTCACCACTCCCCACATTTTTCACACCAGCTAAAAGAGAGAAGGCCCCCGGGTTCCTTCCCTCTCATGTAAGCTTAAATATAAGCCTTCAGATTCTCTGTCAGCTCCTCCACCTTCTTCCCGGCATCCTCCAGGTCTGCACCCTTCACACCCATATAGAACTTAAGCTTAGGCTCCGTTCCGGAGGGACGGGCACAGCACCAGGAATCCTCTGTCAGCTCAAAATAGAGCACGTTGGACTCCGGAAGACCGGTAGGGCTTTCCTCTCCGGTCTGCAGATTCATCACCTTGCCGGATGCATAGTCCTTCACCGCCACTACCTGCAGCTCCCCAAAGCTCCGGGGCGGATTGCTCCTCAGCCTGTCCATAATGGCCCCAATCTGTCTGGAGCCTTCGATCCCCTTTAAGGTGATGGCATACTGAGTCTCTTTGTAATAACCGTATTTTTTATATAATTCCAGCATCTGATCCCATACAGTCCTGCCGTTTTTCTTGCACCATGCTGCCATTTCACACAGACACATTACCGCCACTACCGCATCCTTATCCCTGGCGTGGGTTCCTGCCAGACAGCCGTAGCTCTCCTCCAGGCCGAATACATAGCTGTTGGAGCCACTCTCCTCAAACCACTTGATCTGCTCCCCGATATATTTGAAGCCGGTCAGCACCTCTATGCATTTTACCTTGTAATCCTCAGCAATAGCCTTAGCCATATTTGTGGTAACAATGGTGGTGATCAGCGCCGGATTCTCGGGCATGGTACCCGTGGCCGTGCGCTCCCTCAGGATGTATTCCGCGATCAGCATGCCGGACATATTTCCGGTGAAAGGGATGTACTCTCCGCTCCTGCTGTCCAGGGCATAGATACCCAGCCTGTCCGCATCGGGATCCGTAGCCAGGACAATGTCTGCCTGCTTTTCCCTTGCCAGCCTCAGAGCCAGCTCAAATGCCTTGGGATCCTCAGGATTGGGATATTCCAGGGTCGTGAAATCCGGATCGGGCAGCTCCTGCTCAGGCACCACATAGACATGCTTAAAGCCCAGCTCGGAAAGGATGCGCCTTACCGGCAGATTGCCTGTACCATTGAAGGGAGAATAAACGATCCTGATATCATCTGCCATCTCCCGGATGATTTCCGGATGGATGATCTGCTTCTTCAACTCCTCCATGTAAGCATCATCTATTTCCTTCCCGATGACCTGATACAGACCGGCTCTCACCGCCTCTTCCTTACTCATGGTCTTCACCTCATGGTAATCCGTCACCTGCTTTACTTCTGTTATGATTTCCCTGTCCCTGGGAGCTGTCACCTGCGCGCCGTCCTCCCAGTAGGCCTTGTAGCCGTTGTACTCCGGCGGATTGTGGCTGGCTGTAATGACAATACCGGAGATACAGCCCAGCTTCCTTAATGCAAAGGACAGCTCAGGCGTAGGGCGCAGGGAGTCAAATACATATGCCCTGATACCGTTGGCTGCCAGACACAGCGCTGCCTCATCGGCAAACTCCGGAGACTTCCTCCTGGAATCATAAGCGATGGCAACGCCCTTTTCCCTGCCTCCCTGCTTCAGAATATAGTTGGCAAGCCCCTGGGTGGCCTTACGCACCGTATAGATATTCATCCGGTTAGTACCTGCTCCGATCACCCCTCTCAGCCCCCCGGTACCAAACTCCAGATCCTTATAAAAACGATCCTCTATCTCCTTCTCATCATCCCTGATTGCCTGAAGCTCCTGCCTGGTAGCCTCATCAAAATAGGAATCCTCCAACCAAAACTGAAATTCATCTTTATATCCCATATTCCTCTACTCCTGTTCCTGTCATAAAATTAATCCTATCCTCATTGGATTATATCACACTTTGTTCCATTTTCAAAGAAAAGTCACTTCTGTCCAGAGAAAAATTGGGATTATAATAGGGATCCCCCTTTGCCAGCGCTTCTCTCCACTTCTCTCTGAACCTTGCCGATTCTTCATCATAGCGCCTGGCCCTCTCCCCCTGGTCATCCAGCCCCCTTGAAACAGACTCAAAATGATAAAGCTCCGCAAAGGGCGTAAAAACGTTCAGATATCCCTGCTCCCTGAGCTTCAGGCAAAAGTCCACGTCATTTAAGGAAACCGCAAAGGCTTCATCCAGACCTCCCACCCTTTCATACAGCTCCCTGGAGACCATCAGACAGGCCCCTGTCACTGCGGACACGTTTTGGGCATAGCACAGCCGTCCCATATAGCCCAGGTTCTCCCGGTGCTGCTTATAATGGCTGTGTCCTGCCGTCCGGTGGGCTCCCAACCCCAGCACCACTCCGGCATGCTGGATGATCCTGTCCCCATAATAGAGCTTGGCACCCACGGCGCCTACATCCTCCCGCTGGGCATACATCAACAGCTCCTCCATCCAGTTTACAGTGATCACCTGGGTGTCGTTATTCAAAAGCAGAATATAGTCCCCATCCGCCTCCCTGACACCCAGATTATTCACCGCGGAATAGTTGAAGGCACCCTCATAGCGGATGACTCTCACCTTCTCATTTTTCTCCAGTTCCCGGTAATACTTCCAAATCTCCTGCGTCTCGCTGTTATTCTCTGCCACGATAATCTCATAGTTGTCATAGGTGGACTTTTCCAGGACAGAGGAAATACACCTGCGCAGATCCGCCTCATGATCCTTGTTGGCAATGACAATGGAGATTTTGGGGCTGCCGATGATCTGGTAGCTGATTTTAAATATTGTTTCAAAGGCTCTGGTGCTGGTAATCTTAAAATGCCGGAAGCCATGCTTCCTCAGATGCTCTGCCACTGCTCCCCTGGCCGCCTCCACCGCATAGGACTTGGCCTGGATACCGGAGGCTACACTGCCTGCATGGGAGCGCCAGTAGTACAGCAGCTTAGGCACATGCACCACCTTTTTGGCCCTGTCTGTCAGCCGCAGGATCATATCATGGTCCTGGCTGCCGTCGTATTTGGAACGAAACAGCTCATCCCCCTCCAGAAGTTCCCTGCGAAACACACTGAAATGACAGATATAATTATTGGCACGCAGATTGTCTATAGCAAAATCAGGCTTAAAATGCATGGTCAGCATCTGATTCACATCGTTATCCCTGAAGGTTGCCTCGTCACAGTAGATATAATCCGCCCCCTGCTCATTGATTGCCCTTGCATATTCATACAGGACAGAGGGATGCAGGATATCATCATGGTCCAATAAGCCTATATACTCTCCCGTGGCCATAGCCAGACAGCGGTTGGTATTGCCTGAGATTCCCTCATTCTCCTCCAGTCTGCGGTATACGATCCTCTGCTGCAGCCTGCCGTCCTCCGGCCTGTCCCTCCGTGCATACTCCTGACAGATCTCTCCTACATAGGCGTGGGCTTCATCGGAGCCATCCGCTAGGCACAGCTCCCAGTTTTCGTAGGTCTGATCTGCCACAGAATCCAGCATGGCAGTGAGAAAGCCCTTTGGGGTGTTATAAAGGGGAACCAGTATACTGAACCTTACCCTGTTGGGAAATACTGTCTCCCTCTGACTCCTCCTGCTCTCCTGGTCGGGGAAGCCGGCGGTGCCGAACTGCTTCATGGCCTCCCTCTCCCTCTCCTTATATTTCAGCTTGGCAGCAATCCCTTTCAAATTTCCGCAGTTTTTTATTCTGTTCCCCTGGCGGATGCAGTAATGCATCAGTCTCCGAAGAGGGCCGCTCAGCTTCCAGATGGGATTCTTTTTTATTCTGCCCAGCTTATAATTCAGTTCCTCGTTCTTTTCCTCCAGCTCTGCAACCCGCTCTGCCAAATCCGCACATTTGATATGCTCCTTTTCATAAGCTGCTTTGTAATCTGTGATTTCCATCCTGTTATCTCACCCTCCTTTTCCGGTTTCCCCGCTGTCCCTTCCTTCCGCCTCAAGGATCCGTTCCGTCCACACATACAGCTTCAGGCCGGAGCTTCTGTCCCTGGCAAGGACACCGATCCGATAGCACCCCCTGTCCAGCTCCTCCCCGGCTATCCGCACACAGAATCCGGTCAGGCCCACATTCACCTGATCAGGGAGATTGCCCTCCACATCCCGGCGGGGCATATCCTCCGACAGCACCGCCAACAGGCTGTCGCCGGCGCTGTGCCTGCCACCCTCAGCTTCCTCTCTCCGGAGCAGTATCTGCCTTTCAAAGCAGGCATTATCCGAGCCTGCCACAAAGGCATAGCCCCGGATCAGATACTCTCCCGCTCCTGTATCCTTTCCTACATACTCCAGGCTGACTATAACACATCGATCCTCCCTGGCGCCCTCCAGCAGCCCTCCTGCCTTTCTCACCCTGCCCGGTTTCTCCTCCCCCTTCCAGGCATAATCGGCGCAGAGCTGGAATCCGGTACTCAGGATATCACTCTCCAGGTATCTGTGATAAAAGGGATCCCTGCCGTACAGCCCCGGATGCCGCTCATACAGCAGGTCTCTTTCCCTGAGCAGCCGGTTCAGCTTTTCCCTGTCCTCATCCCTGCCCCGGCTTAAGGATTCATGATGAAAGAGTGCAGGCTCCTGCAGCACCACATTATAGTAGCCCTTTTCAAACAGGCAGAAACAAAGATCCACATCATTAAAGGCCACCGGCAGCTCCTCCGGAAAGCCTCCGGCCTCCAGGAACCTGTCCTTTCTGACCGTGAGACAGGCCCCTGTCACAGCGATCACGTTGCGCCTTTTTCTGTTCCAGCCATAGTAAAAGCTTCCTTGATCCTCCTGAAACTGCAGCTTATGCACCGGTCCCAGCCTCAGGTTTACAATGCCCGCATGCTGAATCCTGATGGAGTCAGGATAGTACAGCTTCACACCCACAGCTCCTGTATAGGGAGCCGATGCCTCCCGATACAGAAGCTCCGGAAAGCTCTCCTCACCCAGACAGGCAGACGCAGGCACCTCCACATCGTCATTTAAAAACAGCAATACCTCCCCGGATGCTGCCTCTGCACCCAGATTGCACATTCTGGAAAAGTGAAAGTCCATGGGGCGGTACAGATAGCGCATCCCCCGCTCCGTCAGCCAGCTTTCCAGCTCCAGCCTGGTTTCTTCCCTGCTGCCATTGTCCACCACGATTACCTCACAGACCGGGCCGTTTCTCCCTTCCCCCGCCTTCTCAAGGGAGCCGATACAGCGCTTCAGGAGCTTTGGATTGTCCCTGGAAGGAATGATGACAGAGAGGGTTCCAGCCCCATTTGCGCCAGCATGGGGGCTGCCTGCTTTATGACAGGGGAGGATATATTCCAGTTCCTCTTCTGATAAGGCATCCTCCTCCAGCCCCATTTCATTGTTCCTGTCAGCATGGAACAGGATCTCGTCCACATGGCCTACGGGAAATGCCTCTTCTCCCTCCCTTTTTCCAAAGCCGCCGCACTTCACTGCCAGGACAGCGCACAAACGACGGACAACCGCCCTGCAGTCCTCCTGCTCCCCTATCCACTCCTTCTCCTGCCCGGACAGCGACCGGAGCGCTTTTGTCCGCACAGCAAACACACTGCCAAAATAAAAATAAGACAGGAAGGTGTCCGGCGACCAGTGCGGCTTCAGCCAGGGGGTGTAGCGGATGCCCTCCGGACTCAGGACATCCTCATCCCCATAAACCAAATCCACTGCTTCATTCCTCTCAAAAAAATCTGCCACAAGAGGGACTGCAAAGGAGCTGAGGCTGCCTTCTGAATCCGCAAAAATAACAGCCTCCGCCGTCTCCTGTTCCAATGCCCTGCCCCTGAGGTAATCGGCGCAGACCTCATAGGGCAGCGCCTTAACAGAAAGAGGACAGCCAAGGCCCTCCTCTTCCAGCTCCAATCTTTTTTTCAAACCCTCTTCCAGCTGCCTGATCCAGACATCATAGGTCACTGTTCTTTCTTCTATCTTTCGGAAATACTGCCTCTGCAGACTCTCAGTCAGCCTCTTTTTCATCCATTGGCGTATTCCGCTGGTTATACCTGTTCTTCCGCTCAAGCTTCTCTCTCCATCCAATCTATGGGATTTTCTTTCTTCTGCACAAATCTGCTGCCATCGCCCCAGGCAGTCTTACGATTTCCAGAACTGCCTCCAGGCTGTTCCGCTCCTGCCTTTTATAACGGCTCACCCTGATATTGATATTGGGATCCTCCGTATCAAAGACATAGCTTCCTTCCCCCAGCTTTTTCCCATTGGTGACAATGCTCCTCCTGTCCCCATCCACTCTGCTGCCGTTCATCCGAATCTCCCGGATCCTGACTGCACAGCAGTCCATGGCAGGATCGATCCGCAGGCTCTCTACCTTTCCGTCTATCTCCAGACTGAGGTGAAGCAGATTTTCTTCCTCATAAGCATCCGAAATAAAATAAGACTCCTCTTCTTTATAGCCCTCTCCCCTGTCCTCGTAGACCTGTACCCTCTCTCTGAGGGAAACGTCTTCCAAACGGCGCAGCCACTTTCCCGGCCTTATGACCCTATTCCCCAGGGCCTCCCGGATCTCTCCCAGTGCCTTGCGGTTTCCGGTAACCTGCTTCTGGAACTCCATCTCCTGTTCCCTGAGAGCCTCTGCCTCCTGCCGGGTCAGTCCCAGCCTTGTAAGCATCCTGTCCATATCCAGCTTACTGCGCCTTTCATCCTCCAGCAGATAGCAATAAACCGCTCGGAAGGCAATTTCCCTGGCGGAGATCCTCCTGCGGAAGGTCCACTCGTAGTCGATGACTGTCCACCTGCCCTCCCTGATCTCCTTAAGCCCGGCAGCACTGCTGCCGCTCTTTGGCTGGATCAGGATATTGGCAAAGATCAGGTCATAATCCGCCACTGCCGCTTCCTCCCTATGGGAAATCCGCCTCAGATACTCATCAAACAGCGCATAAAAGCCCTCCACATCCTCTCTTACCAGGTATCCATCCAGGATTTCCTCCAGAGTGTGAGCTTCCACATACTCAAATTCTGCAAAGGCTCCGCCCTCTGCCAGGCGGCAACTGTTTATCTCCAGGCCGCTTCCCTCAAACCGCAGCGACAGCTCCCGGCAGGAATCCTCCATCCTCTGCACATGCCTGTACGCCTCCCCGGAAAGGGGGTACTTCCTGACGATGCGCCCCCCTCCCTGCCCACGGATCTCCGTCCGTATGGCATAGTCCTCCGCCCTGTCATTGGAATACCTGGCATACTTGACTTCCAGGTCCTCACCGGCTACTACCAGATAGGAATTGGAAAATACGGGGAAAAGCCCATCTCTTATCATGCCGTCATAAGCCTGCTTTTCATCAAATAAAAGCAGCCTGTCCCGGTCAAAGTTACGCAGGTTTTCATGCAGCTCCCCCTGCTTCGGCAGCCTCTCATCCGAGTAGAGCGTACTCATAAATTTATAGTCCGGGTAAGGATAATAGAAGCTGTACCGATCAAATCCGCTCTTCCGGAGCATCTGCTCCAGCCGACTTCTCACAAAAGTGCGTACTCCTCCACCTCCTGCATAATCCTCGATACCGGAAAAATAATTGCCCAGATGATCCTCGCAGCAGCCTGCAAAATACTTCAGTCCCAGCCTGTTCTCAATGGCAATAATGATCCTGCCGTCCTTTTTCAGGTGCCTTCGCATCATCCTCAGCCAGTCCACATAGGGATCCGCTGTATCTATATAGCTCTGTGCATATTCAAACACTCCGATAAAACAGATATAGTCAAAGTCCTCCGGCAGATCCGGCTCTATGTCCTTGAAATTTCCCACATGGATGGTCACGTTGCCGCAGTCTCTGTGACGGCAGGCATTGATCAGACAGCGTTTCCTGGACAGATCAATGCTGGTGACGCTTCCCGCCTTCTGTGCCAGCTTCCCGGTAACAGCCCCGCAGCCCGAGCCGATTTCCAGCACCTTGGTCTCCTTATCCATAGGAATCCAGTCCACGATATTTTCCCTGAGAGGGGAGAGATGGTACAGAACCGGCCATTTGGCCCGCTCCTCAATCAGTCCGGGAAAGTCCCGTGGCGGATGATTTTTCACGATATCCAGCAATTCATCCTCCACATCCCCGTCGCAGTAAAAATCCTGCCCGGGATAGTGCGTATAATCAAGTGTGATCTTTCCGATTTTTTCCCTCATCCCTGTCTCCTCACTGACCTTCAGCGCCTCCTCTGTCTGCTGTCTGCACCTTTCCGTCACTTACTGTGACCGTGGTGCCCATATCATAATAGCCCACAGTATCCTTGTCTGATATGACGGTAAGATTCACCACATCATACAGCCTATGGTATACCTGAAACCTGTCCTGCTCATACCCCGTCACCCCAAAGGACAGCAGATATTCGCCTCCCTGCAGGCTCATAAGCTGCGAAAAGGAAATCTCCTTCCTTTCCCCGGCCCGCACCGGCTCCAGAAACGCCTTTTCTATCATGGTATTGGTTCCTGTTATCTCCGTCCCCTTGACATTTTTCACCGTAAAGGCAAAGATAGGGGCCGGCACATCCTCCGCAAATTCCACCCTCATGTGGATGGTAAACCGCTGTCCCTTGACAATGGCTGTGGTGTGCAGCCCGGCCTCATCGGTTATATAATACTCGGAAATATAAGCCGCCCTGGTTCCGTATTCCAGAAGCTCGGGATTCACACTGCCCACGGCTGCCGCAGCCCCGGGCTGTTCCCTGTCATCCGGCAGACCTCCGTCCCGATCCTCATTGACCTGGTACTGTCCCACCAGCACCCGCTTATAGACATCGATCATCCTTCCGGGCGGACCCTCTCCCAGCTTGATGCCCTGATTCAGAAGCACTACCCTGTCACAGTATTTACTGATGCTGCTCAGATCATGACTGACAAAGAGAATGGTCTTTCCCATCTTTTTAAATTCTTCGAATTTTTGGTAGCATTTGGCCTGAAAAAATACGTCGCCCACAGACAATGCCTCATCCACGATCAGGATCTCCGGCTCAATATTGATTGCCACTGCAAAGGCCAGCCGCACAAACATACCGCTGGAATAGGTCTTTACCGGCTGGTATACATAGTCTCCGATATCCGCAAACGCCAGAATGGAATCCAGCTTCTCATCGATCTCTTTTTCAGAAAAACCTATCATGGTGCCATTCAGATAGATGTTTTCTATTCCGTTATATTCCATATGGAAGCCTGCCCCCAGCTCCAGCAGGGCAGAGATGCGTCCATTTACCCTGACCTGACCCTCCGTGGGATTCAGCACGCCGGTAATGATTTTGAGAATCGTGGACTTGCCTGAGCCGTTGGTTCCGATGATGCCCACTGTCTCCCCTTGGTACACCGTCATATTCACCCTGTCCAGCGCATGATGCTCCTTGTATTTTTTCTTTTTTGTAAGGCCCAGGGCTTCCTTCAGCCTGTCCGAAGGCTTGTCGTACAGCTTGTATACCTTCTCCAGGTCTGTGACCTGGATCGCTATTTTTCTCTCTTCCATCCTGCTCCTACTCCATTCCTACAATACATCGGCAAAATGTACCTTGAGCCTCTTGAATATCAAAGAACCGATGCAGAACAGGGTCACGGTAAAAATCCAGAAATAAGTGGAGGAATAAAAATGCTCAAAGAACCATTCCTGTTCATACATTGCACTGCGGTAGCCGTTCACGATATAGACCATGGGGTTCAGCTTAAACAGCGGCTTCATCTGATCGGTAAGCATGGAAATATCCCAGAGGATGGGTGTTGCCCACATCCCTATCTGCAGGGCAATGCTGATAATCTGCTGCAGATCCCTGAAAAATATCACCACTGCACAGGTGGTATAGCTGATGGCAAGCACCAGAATAAACTCGCAAAAGCTATAATAAAAAATCTGCAGGGTATATACGGTAGGGGGATAGCCGTAGCCAACAGCGATCACAAAAAGCACTCCTACAAAAAAGATATGGATGAAGGTAGCTGCTATCACCTTTATGATAGGCAGAATACTGATCTTAAATACTACCTTTTTCACCAGATAGTTATATTCAAGCAAAGCCATTGTCCCATTGGTCACAGCCTCTGAAAAATAAAACCAGGGCACCAGGCCGGCGGTAAGATAGAGCACATAAGGAACCTCAACTCCTCCTGCCACAAGCTGACTTCTGGTGTCAAAGACCTTATCAAACACGATCCAGTACATCACCACCGTCACCACCGGCTGCACAAATGCCCATACCATGCCCAGATAGGAGCCGGCATAGCGCTTTTTAAAGTCATTGCCGGCCAGCTTCCAGATCAGCTTCCTGTTCTGGTAAAGCTCCCTGGGCAGCACTGCCAGGGTATCATAGAAGATACCGAAGATCACACAGGTAAAGGTGATCAGCAGAGAGGCCATCACCTTCTTCATCATCTCTGTGGTCTGATCCGCCAGAGGATTATGGTGGGTGAGCACAACAAACAGCAAGACGGCAGCAAGTGTGTAGAATATCCCCATTGCTGCCCCCTTCGATAGGCTTCCTCTCCTTTTTTTCGGTATGGTATTTACTTGTTTTCCTTTGTTGCCTTGTCTCTTTGCTGCCCTCACGCCTCTATCTTCCCTCTGCATACTCCCTGATGCCGCCCCACTGGGTATCCTTTTCGGACAGAATCAGCTCCATATCCTCAGGAATCGGCCATTCCACCCCTATATCCGGGTCGTTGTAAAGAAGGCCGCCCTCATCGTTGGGATGATAGAAGTCCGTACATTTATATACAAACTCAGCATAGTCGGACAGCACCAGAAAGCCGTGGGCAAAATTTTTAGGAATAAAGAACTGCTTCTTATTTTCGGCAGACAGAACCACTCCGAACCATTTCCCGAAGGTGCTGCTGCCCTCACGCAGATCCACTGCCACATCGAAGACCTCTCCGCTCACCACCCGCACCAGCTTGTCCTGGGGAAACTCCTTCTGGAAATGGAGTCCCCGCAGCACACCTCTTTTGGAGGCAGACTGATTGTCCTGGACGAATATCTCACTGATGCCTGCCTCCTTGAAATCATTATAATGATAGGTTTCCATGAAATATCCTCTGGCATCTCCGAAAACCGCAGGGGTAATCACCTTGAGCCCTTCTATCTCACATGTCTCCACTGTTATCTTTCCCATCTATATTCTGTACTCCTTTCTTTTTCCACTTCCAATTTCCGGTTTCGGCTGCCTCTCTGCCCCGTCACATCAGTCCTCTGCCATGGTATCAGGATAGCTGGATTCCTGGGCATAGCTGGTGTCCTCTATCCTGTCCACCTCCTGGGCATAGGTAGGCACTCCTGTGGAGCCGCCCTGTCCGGAGGTGCTGCTCTTTCCGGAGGAACTGCCCTGCCCGGAGGAACTGCCCTGCCCGGAACCGTTATTCCTGCCGGAGGACGTATTCTCCTGGCCATAGGTATTGCTGCCGGAGGACGTCCCCTCCTGAGCATAGGTATTGCTGCCCTGAGATGTCCCCTCCTGAGCATAGGTATTCCCTGCTGAGGAGCTTCCTCCCGTTCCGTTCCCAAAACCGCTCAGCTTGAGATAGCTCAGGTTCAGATCCACTCTTCCCTGGATGCCGTCTATGCTTCCATCAGAGGTATACTGCCACATATGATAATATCCCTGGTACAGAGGCTTATCCCTGTATTCTGCCAGCCAGATCACATAATCCTCCAGGGAAGCCATATCCAGCATGTTGTTGAACCAGTTCCTTGCTCCGTACACACCGGCCCTGTAGCCTGCCCCCTCCACTGTCTTGCAGAAGGCTTCACATACCCGGGTTCTAGTCTCTGCATCCAGTCCGTCAGCCCTTCCGCTGCCCCCTGCGCCTTCTGTATCAATAAATACAGGGTAGGTCAGGCTGTAGTTTTTGCACAGGCTGATGACCATACTGGCCTCCTCCACCGCTTCCACCGCATTGGTGGCCTGGGTAAAGAAATAAACACCCACGGGAAGCCCTGCCTGGACAGCTCCCTTGATATTGGTTTCAAAATAGGGATCCTGGATCAGCGCACCGGTAGTGGCTCCCCGGTAACCCACCCTGATAATGGCATATTCCACACCGGCCTGCTTTACCCGGTTCCAGTCAATCTCCTTATTCCACTTGGAAACGTCGATGCCCAGGCTGGCACTGGCAGTATCTCCCTGGATACCGGTAATCTCCGTGCTGTCTGCGTCCTCTCTGGCTTCCCTTACCTCCAGATCCTCCTTGGAGGCATCCACCTTATCCTCTGTGGAGATCAGCAGATCGATATCGTCGATCACCGCATATTCCACACTCTGCTTCACCGTTATCCTGGCCGCCGCATCCGGCATGATATACCCTTCTACTGCCTTCAGCTCTACCTCATACTCTCCGGGAGGCAGGTTTTCTATATAAATAACTCCGTTCTGATCTTCATCCGCATATTCATCGGCCCTGTTCAAAACGATGCAGAAGCTATGCCCCGTCACCAGCTCTCCCGCATTATTTACCACACGGATCCTCAGATCCTTCTCAATGGAGGTCATAAGCAGGGACAGCTCCCTGCCCTCCACCTTCTGAACAGCAGAGTAGGAAGGTCCATCTGTATTGAAGAAGGTATCGTCCTCAAGAAAGGCACGGGTATCCTCACCTACCAGCTTCAGGTCTGATGCTTCCGCCGTTTCTTCCGCCCGGTCGTCTGCCGTAGCGGACACTTCTTTTGTTTTTCCCCCTAAATCTCCATTTCCATAGGCTACGATGCCGATGACCGCAGCAAGCATAAGAACAATGATAAAAATGGATATTCCCTTTATATTAGAGCCCATTTGCAACCTCTATCATATATTTTCCGTAATCTGTCTTCAGCAATGGTTCCGCCAGCCTGACCAGCTGCTCTTTTGTGATAAATCCTTTCTTATAGGCAATCTCCTCTATACAGGAAATGTAAAGCCCCTGCCGCTTCTGAAAGGCTGCCACAAAATCGGCTGCATCTAGGAGAGAGTCGTGATTCCCTGTATCCAGCCAGGCAAATCCACGCCCCATGGTTTCCACCATCAGGGTTCCCCTGCGCAGATATTCGTTGTTGATGCTGGTGATCTCTATTTCCCCTCTGGCAGAGGGCTTTACCTTCCGGGCAATCTCCACCACCTCATTGTCATAGAAGTAGAGCCCCGGTACAGCATAGTTGCTCCTTGGATTGTCCGGCTTCTCTTCGATAGAAAGAGCCTTTCCCTGCTCATCGAATTCCACCACCCCATATTCTCTGGGATCACGAACATAGTACCCAAAGATAGTAGCGCCTTTTTCCCTGGCAGCCACCTGCTCCAGTACCCTGGAGAAGCTCTGCCCATAGAAAATATTGTCTCCCAGTACCAGAGCGACCCTGTCATTTCCAATAAAATCAGCTCCAATGATAAAAGCGTCAGCCAGTCCTCTGGGATAATCCTGGACCGCATAGGAAATCTCCAGTCCCAGCTGTTCCCCGGTTCCGAACAGCTCCTCGAAGACCGGAAGATCCCTGGGGGTGGAAATGATCAGAATTTCCCGGATGCCTGCCAGCATCAGCGTCGACAGGGGATAATATATCATGGGCTTATCGTAAACCGGCATGATCTGTTTGGATATGGCCTTGGTCAGCGGATAGAGCCTGGTGCCGCTGCCTCCTGCAAGAATAATTCCTTTCATTGGGCGTAGCCCTCCTTTATCAATCAGTCTCTGACAGAGCTGGAAAAGCACAGAGGCTACCCTGCGCTGTACATCTCCTCATAGTATTTCTGATAATCACCGCTGGTCACCCTCTGCATCCAGTCTTCATGCTCAAAAAACCACTGGATCGTCTTCCTGATGCCATCCCTGAACATGGTCTCCGGCTCCCAGCCGATCTCCTCCCTGATCTTGTCCGGCGCAATGGCATACCTTCTGTCATGGCCCTTGCGGTCCTCCACATAGGTGATCAGCTCCTTGCTGACCAGCTTTCTTCTGGGATCTGTCCCGGGCAGCATCTCCTGCAGTGTCTCTATGATAATGTTAACAATTTCGATATTCTGCTTTTCGTTGTGTCCGCCCACGTTATAGGTCTCAAACAACCTGCCCTTCTCCTGTACCATGTCTATGGCCTTGGCATGATCCTCAACATACAGCCAATCCCTGACGTTCCTGCCGTCACCGTATACCGGCAGCTTCTTTCCCTGCAGCGCGTTATTGATGATCAGGGGAATCAGCTTCTCCGGAAACTGGTAGGGCCCATAGTTATTGGAGCAGTTGGTGATGTTGGCCGGGAATTTATAGGTGTCCATATATGCCTTTACCAGCATGTCTGAGCCTGCCTTGCTGGCAGAATAAGGGCTGTGGGGATCATAGGGAGTGGTCTCATAGAAGTATCCCCCTTTCTCCTCCAGGGAGCCATAGACCTCATCCGTGGAAACATGGAGGAACCTTTTCCCCTCCTTAAAGCCTCCGTCCGGCAGCTCCCATGCCTTTTTTGCACAGTTGAGCATAACTGCAGTCCCCAGTACGTTGGTGCGGACAAATACCTCCGGATCCCGGATACTCCTGTCCACGTGGCTTTCTGCCGCAAAATGCACCACTCTGTCGATGTCATTCTCAGCAAAAATCCCTGACACAGTATCCTTATCGCAGATATCCCCCTTAATGAAGGTGTAGTTATCCCGTCCCTCCGCCTCCTTGAGATTTTCCAGGTTGCCCGCATAGGTCAGAGCATCCAGGTTGATGATCCTGATTTCACTGCCGTATTTTTTTAACATATAATGAATGTAGTTGGAGCCGATGAATCCTGCCCCTCCCGTTACCAGATAAGTCCTCATTACCCTAGTCCTTCCTTGTGTCAACATTGTTTACTGTAAATATACTTTCCCCTGCCGTCCCTGACAGCCCATTATCCCGGAGTTCAGCCCCCGTGATGCCCAAGGACAGCGCTTTGAGGCAGGCTCTACTGCAGGTAGCTGATATTCAGATCCACATGGCCTCGGATACCTGCTACGGAGCCCTTTGCGGAGTACTGCCATATATCATACCGGGTTGCATTATAGGTAGGGGCTGCCGCGTACTGGGCCAGCCAGATCTTATAATTGGTAAGACTCTTTGTGTCGATATAGCTGTTCAGCCAGGTGGTGTTGGCATAGATGCCCGCAGTATATCCTGCATTCTGTATGGTCTGGCAGAATGCCCTGCAGACCTCTGTCCTGACAGCCTTGCTGATATTGTCTCCCCTTCCTCCGCTGGCTTCCACATCCAGAAATACAGGATAGGAGATCCGGTAGCCTCCGATCAGCCCAAGTACCATGGAAGCCTCCTCCACTGCCTCCACCTCATTGACTGCCTGGCTGAAGAAATAGATCCCCACCTTCAGTCCGGCGGCAGAGGCTCCTTTGATATTGGCTCTGAACCTGGGATCCTCGATCAGGGCTCCCGTACTGGAACCCCGGTAGCCGCAGCGGATGATCACATAGGACACACCGGAATTCTTCACTGCATTCCAGTCGATGCTGCCATTCCACTTGGAAACGTCGATCCCCATGATGCCCGAGGATGCGGAGAGCACACCGTCACTGTCAAAGGTATATCTCGCTCCCTGGATGACCTGCTCCCCTGTCACCTTATTGCCATTGGCATCAAAATAGTAGGTCCTTCCATCTATCGTCTGCCATCCGGTATATTTATATTCCTTCTGATCACGTTCTGCCTGAGCCGTCCTTTTATAAAATTTTTCTGCTGTATAATAGTCCGCATACACTGCCTCCCGGTAATTGCCCTCAGCATCCCTTACATAGAGCTGATTGCCGTCCTGATCCTTCAGCTTCGTAGCTCTGTCCGACTCCGGGCTTTCCTTTACCGTTACCTGGCAGGATGCCGTTATGCCGCTGTCTCCCTTCCAGACAGCAGTGATCATTGCTGTTCCCTGACCCACAGCCGTCACCGTCCCGTCTGCAGCAACAGCGGCAACGGACTGGTTGTCAGACTGCCATGTCAGGGTTCTGTCCTCCGTTCCACTCACCTCAGCCTCCAGCTTCAGAGTATTTCCCACACGCATCTCGGCTGACTGCTGCTTTAAAACAACTGCTGCCCGGACACCCTTTGCCTCACTGACTGTGACGCTGCATACTGCCGTATTGCCTGTCCCCGTGGTAATAATAATATCTGCCTTTCCGGGAGCTGCTGCTGTCACAATCCCGTCCTGTACTGTGATGATCCCCGAATCGGAGCTTGTCCACACTGCATGATTGCCCGCCGGATCGGTGACGGCTCTGAGGGTAAAGCTCTCTCCCACCTGCAATTCCAAAGAGGTGTGATCCAGGCTGACCTTGATCTCCTGAACAGCCCCGTCCTGCTCCTGGGTCTGGCCTTCACTCTGGGGCTGACTTTCTGCCTGCTCCTGGGTCTGGCCTTCGCTCTGGGGCTGACTCTCTGCCTGCTCCTGGGTCTGGCCTTCGCTCTGGGGCTGACTCTCTGCCTGCTCCTGGGTCTGGCCTTCGCTCTGGGGCTGACTCTCTGCCTGCTCACGGGACTGACCTTCACCCTGGGACTGTTCCTGCTCCTGATGTATCTCACCGGGCACTGACTCAGGGGCTGTGGCTGACGCGGCCGCATGCATTTTAATCCCGCTTCTCACCGTCAGTGTCATAGGATCCGCAATCTTATCCTTTGGCACCTCTTCATATCCATCCTCCCCGGAGGAGGCCTCACCTTCCGCCGGAGTTTTGGTGGACTCGGTCCAGGTAACGGTGTCCTTCAGCTCTGACTCCACCACAGTGTTCTGCTTCTTCGTATCCTCTGCTGCAGCATTGACCTCTGCTTCAGTCTTGACCTCATCAGCCACGTCCACCTTCTTATACTCTATCCTGTCCTTAATCGTCACACTGGCGCTTTTGGCCGATATCTCGCAGTCCTTTCCTGCTCCTGACCCTTCCATTGTCACGGTACATTCCCCGGCTGGCACCCCTGTCTGATAGATAATGCCGTCCATATCCTCATCCTTCAGAACGTAGCTCTTATTATCGGCAGCAGACACTCTGACCTGAAAAAGGATATTGGGGATCAGCCTGCCTGTCTCTGTATTTACAAATTTAATCTTTAAATCCTTCTGTATGGAGCTCAGATGCATCTCAGCCTTGATGGTACGGCCTTCATCCAGCTCCTTTTCCTGATATGCCGGGGGTTCCTGCTCCATGCTCTCACGAGCAGCCTCCTCCATGGCCCTCCTGGCCTCCTGAGCATCTGCCATGGCCATCAATCCGCTTTCACCGATCACTCCTATATCCTGCATACCGGCTCCGATTTCCCCAAAGGAAGCCACCTGTCTGGCTGCCATCCTGGCATCCACATACATGGTGCAGGTCACAACGGCAAACACCAGCACCAGGACTCCTGCCAATACAGCTCCCCTCTCCATGGCATCCATACTGCCCATGCCCCGCCTGTCTTTTTTCCTTCTCACTGCCGGATCCATCCGGACACCTTTCCTTTTCCTGCATGCAGAGGATACAGCATTTACCGAAACGGCAGTACCTCTCCGGCTGAGGCCCTTTTCCTTCCTCAGCCTCTGTACCGTTCCGGAAGCATAGCCTCTGGGGCTTATCCTCTCCTTTTCACGATAATCGTCCTCCTCCGCACCCTCGTCATAAAAGCCGTCCTCATCACCGTCATCCAGCCAGTCTGTGTTTTCTGTCTCCGGCCGGTCTGTCCTATGTTCCCTGCCATCAGGCTCATCTGCCATCAGGCCAATGCTCTCTTCACTGCCTTTTGTATCCGGCTGTTTCCTTTCCATCTGTGTAAACCCTCCCACGATTCAATCCTGTCCTCTGACCGGAAATTGCATATATTCTATCATGGAAAACACACTTTTTCAACGGTTTCCATTGAAAGAGCTGTTTTCCTTTGCTTTTGTCGATGGATTAGCAAATTAAGTTATTGACTTTTTTCGCAGGAACTGACAAAATCATATATCATAGCAACATTACATATAAGGTTGCTATGAAATCTTCCGAACCAGGAGAGGGGAATATCTATGATGTACATGCATTACTGCAAACCTTGCCACCGCGTCCATATGCTCAATGGGCACAAACTGACCTGTCCCAAATGCAGCGGTCCCATTACCGAGCTGCGTATTCCATACATGGAATATGTGAGCCTAGACATGGACGAACGCGAATCCTTTAAATCCCGATGTGCTGATGATGAGCAGCTCAGGGAGCTTAGCACTACATACAGAATGTACAAATATAGCAAATGGTATAAAAAAAAGCAGGCTTCCACAAATATTGAGACACAGAGCGAATAGCGCAGTATGCAGGCCGGACAGAATAAAAGCGAGATTCTGCCCGGCTCTTTTTTGCTTCTGCAGGCACTGGATTTTTCTTATAAATGATAGTACAATGTACCCTTGAAAGGATATGAGGACAAAATTATGAAAAAAGAAGATAACAGAAGGCAAAACAACAAAACGAAACCTTTGAACTGGCATCTCATCCTGCTGGCAGCGATTCTGGCCATCGCAGCTGTAGCTGCCGTTAAACTGGCCATCTGGAATATGGGCACCAAATCAGAGTACGACCCGAACAATCTGGCGGAGGGCTTCGATGTGGAGGCTCTGGATACCATCATTCCCCTGAGCGAGTCCAAGCTGGAGGGACATACTGATGACGGCGTCACCACTATTCTCTGTCTGGGCAACAATCCACTGACGGATGAGACCGGCAGCAGCGGCTTCACAGCCCATCTGGCTGCCAAGACCGGCGCCACTGTATACAACGGCGGTTTCCCTGAGTCCACTGTAGGCGCCAGATATTCTGTCTACAATGAATCCTATCCCAGAGACAATTTCAATCTGCCCTATGTGGCGGAAAGCATTGCCAGCGGAGACTTTTCCCTCCTGGAGACCGCCGCTTCCCAGGAGCAGGATGCCAAATACCTAGAGGCAGTGGAGACCCTCAAGGGAATCGACTACAGCAAGGTGGATGTGATCGCCATAGTCTATGATGCAGCAGACTATCTGGCTCTGATCCCTTCCGACAACCCCAATGACCCCTATGAGCTGAGCACCTATACGGGCGGGCTTCGCAATGCCATCGAGGATATCCAGCAGGCCTATCCCTACATCCGCATCATCGTCATGTCCCACACTTTTGCCCAGAACATCGACGAAAACGGCAGCTATCAGAATGGCGGCAGCACAGACCTTGGCAACGGCGCCCTGCCGCACTACCTTCTGAAGGAGATCGATGTATCCATCTCCTGCGGCGTGTCTATCATAGACAATTTCTATGGTACAGTGAATGAGGACAATTATCAGGAGTATATGACCGACAATATCCATCTGAACGATGCCGGCCGGGAGCTTATGGCCGAAAGGCTGGCAGAGGTCATCAATACAGGAAGAACATCGGCCAAGTAAAAGCGGCAGAAGGGTGCAGCCGCAAAGGGCAGGAGCCAGGGGAGGGAGGAGATTTTCCGTGAAAATCATCAAGCGCAATAAAACAGAAGTATATTTTAATATAGAAAAAATCAGTGCCGCAGTCACTAAGGCCAATGACGTGGTGGAGGAAGCTGAAAGGCTGACTCCTCTGGAAATCCGGGATATCGCCGAGTCGGTACAGGCCTCCTGCGAAAAAATGAACAGGGCTCTTTCGGTGGAGGAGATCCAGGACTTTGTGGAGAAGCAGATCATGGCCCACGGTGCCTATGAGGTGGCCAGGCATTATATTACATACCGTTACCGGAGAAGCCTGGTGCGCCAATCCAATACCACCGATGACAGTATTCTTTCCCTGATTGAATGCAACAACGAGGAGGTGAAGCAGGAAAATTCCAACAAGGATCCTCGCATCAACAGCGTGCAGAGGGACTATATGGCGGGAGAGGTGAGCCGTGACATCACCGAACGCATCCTGCTGCCGGACGACATCGTAGAGGCTCACAGGCAGGGCATCCTCCACTTCCACGACGAGGACTACTATGCCCAGCACATGCACAACTGCAGCCTGGTCAACCTGGAGGACATGCTGCAGAACGGCACCGTCATCTCCGGTACCAGGATCGATAAGCCCAAAAGCTTTTCCACCGCCTGTAATATCGCCACCCAGATCATCGCCCAGGTGGCTTCCTGTCAGTATGGCGGCCAGTCTGTCTCCCTCACCCATCTGGCTCCCTTCGTCCAGATATCCCGGGAGAAGATCACTGCCTCCATCCACAGGGAACTGACACTCCTGGGCATCCGGCCTTCCGCAGAAAGGATTGCCCTGCTGGCAGAGGAACGACTGAAGGAGGAAATCAGAAGGGGCATTCAGACCCTCCAGTATCAGGTTGTGACTCTGATGACCACCAACGGCCAGGCTCCCTTTGTTACTGTCTTTATGTACTTAAATGAAGCCAAAGAGCCGGGACTGAAGAGGGATCTGGCTCTGATCATGGAGGAGGTTCTGAAGCAGCGTATCCAGGGAGTAAGGAATGAAGCAGGCACCTATATCACCCCGGCCTTTCCCAAGCTGATCTATGTCTTGGAGGAGGACAATATCACCCCCGGCTCCCCCTACTGGCACCTGACCCGTCTGGCAGCCAAATGTACTGCCAAACGGATGGTCCCGGACTATATTTCCGAGAAAATAATGCTTCGTCTCAAGGTAGACCAAAACGGCAGGGGCAGCTGCTATACCTGTATGGGCTGCCGAAGCTTCCTGACCCCCTATGTGGATGAAAACGGCATGCCCAAGTACTATGGCAGATTCAACCAAGGGGTGGTGACGCTCAACTTGGTGGATGCTGCCTGCACTGCCTGCCGGGAAAAAGGGGCGGAGGAACGGTTCTGGCGCGTCCTGGAGGAACGGCTGGAGCTCTGCCACCGGGCACTCCGGTGCAGGCATGAGCGGCTGAAGGGGACTCTCTCCGATGCAGCTCCCATCCTCTGGCAGCATGGCGCGCTGGCCAGGCTGAAGCCGGGAGAGCCCATCACCCGACTTCTCTACGGCGGATATTCTACGATTTCCCTGGGCTATGCCGGTCTGTGGGAATGCGTCCTCCGGGTGACCGGGAAAAGGCTCACCGAGCCCGAAGGGGAGGCCTTTGGCATCCGGGTGCTGCAGGCCCTCAACGATGCCTGCAGTCAATGGAAGAAAGAGGAGAATATCGACTATTCCATCTACGGCACTCCCCTGGAATCCACCACCTACAAATTTGCCCGATGCCTGCAGAAACGCTTCGGCATCATCAGGGGTGTTACGGATAAAAACTACATTACCAACAGCTACCATGTCCATGTCACAGAACCCATAGACGCCTTTTCCAAGCTGTCTCTGGAATCCCGTTTTCAGGCACTGTCTCCCGGCGGAGCCATCAGCTATGTGGAGGTGCCCGATCTGCAGCATAATCTGGAAAGCGTCCTGGAGCTGATTCGGTTTATCTATGACAACATCATGTATGCCGAACTGAATACCAAGTCCGACTACTGCCAGAAATGCGGCTTTGACGGCGAAATTCGGATCGTGGAGGAGGATGGGAAGCTGATCTGGCAGTGCCCCAAATGCGGCAACACAGACCAGGCCTCCATGAACGTGGCCAGACGTACCTGCGGGTATATCGGAACCCAATACTGGAACCAGGGACGGACCCAGGAGATCCGGGACCGGGTGCTGCACCTGTAGGAAGGGGGGAGGGAGCCCATGAACTATGGCAAAATCAAAAATCTGGATATTGCGAACGGAATCGGAATCCGGGTTTCCTTATTTGTGTCCGGATGTACCAACCACTGCAGGGGCTGCTTTCAGCCGGAGACCTGGGACTTTGATTACGGGCAGCGCTTTACTGCCGAAACCTGCAGGCAGATCCTGACGCTGCTGGAGCCCTCCTATATCCACGGACTTTCGGTGCTGGGCGGAGAGCCTCTGGAGCCTTCCAGCCAGCGGGCATTGCTGCCTCTGTTCCGGAAAATAAAAAGAGAATATCCGGATAAGAGCATCTGGATATTCTCAGGCTTTCTGTATGAGTCTGAAATCATGAAGGCAGGCAGCCATCCTCACTGTGAAGCTACAGAGGAGCTGCTTTCCCTGACTGACGTATTGGTGGACGGCAGGTTTGCAGAAGAAAAGAGGGATGTCTCCCTGCTGTTTCGCGGCTCTTCCAATCAACGCATTATCGACCTTTCAGCCACCCGACAGAGGGGCTGTCTTACCCTGTGGGATGAGAAACAGGCTGTGGACTGATCTTTTTACTTCAAAAGCTTTTAACCAAAGGCCTCCTCCAGCATCCGGGCGGCCACCGGATCGTAATACACCGGATAGCCCTCTACGGTATCCAGCAGTTCCAATCCGAATTCCTCCGGAGCTGCCGATACCCCTTTATTGTGAGGCAGTACGATATAGGTGCAGTACCTCTCCCTGGTGAGCCTCAGCAGCTCTTCTATGTCTATCCGGGTGGGATGATTCATGATCTCATGCACCGGCTCAAAATAGTTCCATTTCGGTTCCACCATTTCCCGGCCGTACAGCAGCTGAATGTCTGTATCATACTGCCTCACGAAATAGACCAGATCCGTGGGAAACACTGCCCAGATCCGTTCCTCCCCTTCCTCCGGCGCGATCAGCTCGCAGATGTCTATTACCTTCTGGGGCAGATGGTAGAGATTTTCTGCCGGGGACATGTAAGGACTGGCATATACGTATTTACCGCAGACTGCCACTGCGATTGCCATTACAGCCAGCACGCCCCGTCCCACCCAGGCTCCCAGCCTCTCCTCCAGGCTGCCTGCCAGCTTCACTGCGCCGTAGGCAGTCACGATCCCCATGGGAATCAGCCAGAGCATCCTGTAATAGGTGTCCCCGGAGCCGCTCATCAGCCGTACAAAGACCTTCCGAAACAGGGGGCAGAAAAAAAGCAGCAACAGGCTCAGCGGCATGTATACAAACACCGCCCGTTTTCTCCTATCCTTTTCTGCCGTCAGCAGATAGAACAAGGCCAGAAAAAACAGCGCCATAATATAGCGTCCGCCGGTATAATTCTTGAATATCACTACACTTTCCATAAAAATTCCGTACATTTTATATCCATACTCCTTTTTATTCCGCTGCTAGACGCCTGTACGCAGGAAAAGATACAGCAGCATATAAACTGCATTGGGGATGCATGCAGCTCCTGCCTTGACCAGTATACTGAGCTTTCTGTCTGCTGCCATCATCCAGAAGGCAGCTGTCCCTATCATAACCGCATTCAGAAACACTGACATGGAGGTACAGACCCCTGCTGTCATGTTAGCCAGGCAGAGCAGCATCCAAAGCCCCATGGCGGGACTTTCCTTCTCCCCCTCCTCCCTGTCAAATATCCAGAGCAGCAGGAGAATGGTCATGGGAATGACGAAGCTGACAGCTACCGCCTTGCCCTGCCAGGTCCTGGTCAGGAAGAAGGTTTCTCCGGTGTAGATGGACACATTGCCGAAGATCTGCAAAAGTGCCATCAGCACCATGAAACCGGGAAGATATTTCTTCTTTTTTTTCAGAAGGTGCCTGCCGATCCCTCCATAAACCAGATAGGTGAGGGGAATCAGCAGGAAAGGCAGCACGCTGTGGGACAGTATGGTGGTATGGACTCCCGTCATCCTGCCGATGTAGGCAATCCAGACAGGCAGCACAGCCAGGGAATGCCTGATATCCAGTGCTGTGGTTCCCCCTGTATAGGGCCTGATCAGGTACATGGTGTCGGACTCCTCTGTCACAAGGGACTGGGCCACATACTCCGCATCGTCCCCATCAAAAGAGGCCAGGGTGAAGGATTTGTAAAGCTGGAGCCCCACCAATCCCAGGAAAACCAGCCAGCCTATCCTCTCTTCCCAGGACAGCCTCGGTATGGAAAATGAGATCCCTTGCAGAATAGGTCTGCCCCGCCTCTGTGCCCTCACCGCAAGGAATACGCCCAGGGCTGCCGCTGCCAGTACCACCACGGTATAGATCCTCACCATGGGTATAAAGCTGTAGTACTTCACAAAGAGGATGCAGGGCACAGCCACCAGCCAGCAGAGGGGCAGCATGATCAGATAGCCTGCAATCAGCACCACCCCTCCCCTCCTCTGCTCCCGGGGAATCCACTGCATGGGAAGGAGCCCGATACAAAGGGGGATGAGGACAAGCCATAGAAGCAGGCCCGGAATGTTTAATAGGGTCATTTCTGTTCTCCGTTTCTTCCTTTCTTCTATTTTTTTTCACAGCATTTTTTATATTTTTTTCCGCTTCCGCAGGGACACGGATCATTGGGGTATACCTTCTTTTCCTTTACAATCGGTTCTACAATCGGTTCCTGTACCGGCATACGGAAATAATCATAATAGTCTGCCTTTTCCACAGAATCAGAAAAAGCCTTAAGCTGCGATTCTATCCATTTTAAATCATCTTTCAGCTGCAGGTGATGTGCCAAAAGCTTCGCCCGCTCAAATAACAGACTGTTATGTATTGAACAGGGAACCTCAGCTACTTCTTTCCGTATCAGACGATAAGCCGCTTCCGCGCCCTCATGTTCCTGTACACACCAGCTGAACACACTCCACGCATTTTCATTGTGAGGCTCCTTCTTCAGCCAATCTTCGAACCACTTCCTGCCTTCCTCTGCATTTCCAACTGCATATAATTCTTCCCCAATTGCAGAAAGAAAACTATTATCGTCATCATAGGTCCAATCCAGCATATCCAGAACCGCATGGCAAAAATCAAGGCGTTTCTGGTGTCTGCCTGCATTGCCAAGTTCCATTTCGAGATCCTGCAGCCACGCATCCACCGGATATTTATAGTCCTGCTCCTCCATCAGCCCGCTGACACTGCATTTTTCATCTTCCTGTCTGATAATTCCCTGAAATATCTCCCACGCCTGCCACCAGCAGTCCAGCAGCACATCCTCCTTCAGATTTTCCTGTGCCTCATAACCCTGCTGTACAAATTTATCCCATTCATCCCACTCTGTCCGAATTGAGCAAGTATCCTCACAATCTATGCTCTGCTGCACCATCTCTTCTAAAGCAAGCCCATATCTTTCTTCATCATAAGACTGATTATCTTTCAAAACATCATAAATCTCGGTAAGCACCACCGCACCGATTTTTTCTTTTGCTTCTTTTGCGGAAAACCC
>JALESH010000034.1 GCA_022781985.1 Lachnospiraceae bacterium
GACGGAAGGCACCTTCGACAGCTATTCATGGCAGCTCATTGAGAACAAGCAGAAGTTTATCGGGCAGATCATGACGAGCAAGTCCCCGGTACGTTCCTGTGAGGACATTGACGAAGCGGCGCTCTCTTATGCAGAGGTCAAGGCACTTGCAACCGGAAACCCGTATATTAAGGAGAAGATGGACTTGGATATACAGGTGTCAAAGCTGAAGCTCTTAAAGGCGAACCACACAAGCCAGCGTTACCGTCTGGAGGACAATATCGCAAAGCATTACCCGATGCAGATTACAGCCTTAAAAGAAAGGCTTGAGGGATATCGGACGGACATTCAGACCTATGCGGCGCATAAGCCTGTGGATAAGGACAATTTTTCCATGAAGATAGGAAACCGTACCTATACGGACAAAAAGGAAGCGGGTGCGGCGTTGATTGATATGTGCCGGAGTGCAAAACAGCCAAATATGGCGGTTACAATCGGAGAATATCAGGGCTTTAAGATGAGAGTGTCCTTTGACTCGTTTTTTTCCAAGTTTATGATCACTTTAAAAGGGAGTTTGAGTCATGAGGTGGAAATAGGAGCCGATTCGCTTGGAAACCTGCAAAGACTATCCAATGCGTTGGAGGGAATGACCGAAAAAATGGCAGATGTGGAACAGAAACTAGCTAACGTAAAACGTCAGCTTGAAACCGCCAAGGCAGAGGTTGCAAAACCATTTGCGCAGGAAGCAGAGTTTACGGAGAAAATGGAACGTCTTGCTCAATTGAATGCTTTGCTTAATATGGACGAGAGTGGAAAGGATGAGATCAGCATGGAGAGAGGTAGAAGAGAAATTTCAAAAAATCAATCTTCATTTTTTGAGAGAATACCTGATAGACCACGTGAATCAATTAAAGAGAAGCTTGCCCGAATGAAAGTGCAGATGGATGGAAGAAAAAACAATTTTCAAAAAATAGCAGAAAGCAAGAGGGAAAGATAAAGGATATGGTTAAATATGCGATATCGCATATTTCAATAATCATGCGTTAAAAAGAGAATCTGCTAAACACAGGTTCTTTTTTTATATAAAAAGTTACGCAATGATTTACTAAAGGAGGAGAAAACTATGGCTATCAGTGATTTGGAATCGGCGGATAAACAGGATCCGAATGAACCCACCGTGTTCATCACCCATTGCGGAAGTAAGATCAATCAGTTTAAGCCTGGAGACCGGATTCCTCTTTCTAGGGCAGATACCATTTTCCAGGAGTTAGATGGATTATACCGTGAAGAGTGGGAGAAGCAGGAGCAGAGGGACAATATTTATCAGCATGGCCAAGATCTTACTGACACAGAAGTACGCTTTAAGGTAGGTTTTATTCATAATGGAAAAAAGGTTTCCTATTCGGACTATCAGCAGCTGGGATCCGGCAGGGGTTCCCTGGTGGACAGCATACAGGCACATTTGGAACAGCAGATGCAGATCATTCCAAGTTTAAGGAAATATTGCAGCAGGGAACAGCAGACTCCGGGCAAAGTAGAAAATATGCCGGAAAAAGAGCCGGCTCCGGAAATAATAGAGAACATATTAGAGAAAGAAAGCCATCTGATCGCCCTGGGCCGGGAGCTGATGTCAGAAATAAAAGAGACCATGGTAGACGGATATGACAGGGGGACGATTGGGGATAAGGATGCCGCTGTGTGCAAGAAGAAATTGACAGCCCTTATGAACTACATGGAAGAGAAAATGGAAATACAGGCAGAGGGCGGCCCTTTGGGTACACTTGTGGATAAAGTAGTTGAACTGTCTCAAAGTCTTACTCAATTTAATACCAAACAAACGCCAATGGAAGAAAAGGTGACAGACATTGATATGGAAGAAAAGGTGACAGACATTGATATGAAGATCCGTGGCGTAAGCCAAGCGCTGGACGGGGTGGAGAAATTGAGAGAGCACAGGAAACACTATATACTTAAAGGGTATCATAACAATATGAAGGTGAAGGATGATAACAGAGAGGCTATGATCATGCTTGAAGCATTGCGGATCATGCAGGATAAAGTCATGAATTTTTTTCAAAAAGCGGCAGACCTGGATATCCAGGCCTATGGCAAGGTCAGCGATTTTACAGTCGACTGTGTAAACAGCTGGTCGTCCATAACTGACATCTTTCGTTTCCGGCTGGACCAGGAAGGGAAGGTTGAGGCCCTGAAAGAGGCCTATCTGCCCCGTACACCGGAGATGAATGTGGGTGTTTCTGAGTGGGGACAGGGGATATACCTGTATGATGAGGATGAGATATGTTACGGATCCGATGCCAGGACAGTGGATGCAGATAAGCAGAGCATTCCTGAGGGGGAAAGGGCTGGCCAGGGCCAGGAGCGCCAAAATCATCCGCTTCAGGAAGAGAGCAAGCCATTACCGGCCAGGGAATACTTGCACCTGCCCGTAAAGGATAAGCAGGGCTTTGAGGAATTGAAAATTTACCTGAAGGAAAAAAAGGCAAGGTTTGACCCGGAGAAAAAGTTGTGGCATATCATACCAGACAGCGTGCCCTTTGCAGAATTGAAAAGCAAGGGCATTTACCCCATGACAGAGATTCTGGATCTTCCCCACCAGGGAAGGGAGCATTATAGAAAAACAAATGAGTTTCTCAAGGCAAATGGCGCCCGATTCCATCCAACTCTGAAGAAATGGTACCTGACGCCGGAAAGCAATAAAGGTGCCATCATAGAGCATCTGCAGAAAGGCAGAAAATCCGTCCTTTCCAGGCTGGAACAGAATAAACAACGGATGCAGGAAGGCAGTACAAATGTACAGCATAAGGAAAGGGAGGCAGCGTTAATTCTCGGATAACAAACATCACAGACCAAAGGAGCGCGCAGGATCCATACCTGTACGCTCCTTTTTGGCATAAAACACAGGAAAGGAGATAAAGATGGGAAAGATATTAGTGGTAGCAGAAAAGCCCTCTGCAGGGGCTGACATGGCTAAAGTTTTGGGAGTGACAGAGAAAAAAAAAGGCTATATGGAAGGGGACCGCTATATTGTCACCTGGGCGCTGGGACACCTGGTGGGGTTAAAAGACCCGGAGGAGGTAAATCCCGCCTACAAGAAATGGCGTCTGGAAGACCTGCCCCTCCCGGATGACAATGGTTTAAAGATCCTGCCCGGCATGGAGGCCCAGTTTGGAATCATCCGCAAACTGATCCACAGGAGCGATGTGGACAGCATCATCAATGCCGGCGATGCCGGCCGGGAGGGCTACCTGATCCAGAGTTGGATCTACCGCATGGCCGGCAACACAAAGCCTGTCAAAGTGCTATGGGCCAGCTCCCTCACGGAAGAGGCATTGGGAAAAGCTTTTCGTAACCTGAAAGAGGAAAAAGAGTTCCTGCGCCTGTTGGAGGAAGCGGAGGCAAGGGCTATAGGGGATCAGAAGTTCGGCTATAACTACAGCCGACTGCTGACCCTTACCCGAGGGGGCAGGGGCACAGTGTTGTCCTACGGACGCTGCCAGACACCTTTGTTAAACCTGATCGTGTCCAGGGATCTGGAGATCGATGCCTTTCAGCCCACCCCTTATTTCGGCCTGGAAGCCACTTACAGCAAAGGTTTTAAGGGACAGCTTATGAATGAAAAAGGGAAACCCTTAAATTTCCTGAAAAAGACAGATGCCCAAGAGAGGCTGGATAGCTTAGCCATGGAGGGCGTAACCAAAGAATTCTGTGAGGAGGAAAAAACAGAGAAAGCCCCCCTCCTGTACAACCTGGCCCAGCTGCAGGCAGTGGCTGGAAAAAAGTATGGCTATCCTGCAGAGCAGACTCTCTCCATCGCCCAGTCCCTATATGAAAAGCATAAGATCCTGAGCTACCCTAGGACCGACAGCAGGGCCCTTAGCATGGATCTGTATGGAGAGATAAGGCAGCACCTGGAAAGCTGCCGATTTGGGCCTTATACGGCCTTAATTGACCAGATCCCGGAAGAGGATATCATAGCGGATAAAAAATATTTCAATGACAATAAGGTCACAGACCACCATGCCCTGATCCCTACCATCAACCAGGATACAGGAAAGATTTATACAAAACTGACAGAGGAAGAGCGAAACCTCTTTGACGAAGTGGTACGTTCCCTGATTGCCATTTTCTACCCTCCCTATCAGTATTCAGTTTCCACCCTGCTGGTGCAGATTGGAGACAGCATGTTCCGGTCTTCCGGAAAGACCATCCGTAGCCTGGGCTATCGGGAGGTTCTGAGACCGGCAGCAGAAGAGAAGGAGGCCCTGCAGATCCTGCCGGCCCTGCAGGAGGGGGACAGGATCCGGGTGGACAGTTACCAGCTTACGGAAAAAAAGACAACAGCTCCGGTTCGTTACAACGTAGGGAACATCATAAAGGCCATGGAGAAGTATGGCATCGGCACCTCCGCTACCAGGGCAGAGATCATAAAGAAACTGGAAGCCCGTAGGTACATCACCCTGGAGAAAGGAAAATATATCAGTACGGATTTGGGACGGAAATACATTGCTATCATCCCAGAGGAACTGAAATCCCCTGACCTCACAGGAAGGTTTGAGGAGAGACTCTCCAAAGTCAGCGATGGCAGCCTGACCAGAAAGGAATTCCTGGGACAGATCGATGAGGAAATCCGGCATTACCTGCAGCTGTTTGCCGGCGGAGACGGGGAGAAGCTTGGCGGGGACCGGGAAGCACCAGGAGGGACGCTGGGCAGCTGTCCTGCCTGCGGCAAGGACGTTCTGGAGGGCAAGAAAAGTTATTACTGCAGCGGTTATAAGGAGGGCTGTAAATTCTTTGTTATGAAGGCCATTGCCGGAAAAGAAATACCGCCGGCAGTTGTCATCCAGCTCCTTTCCTTTGGTGCCACCAATTCCATCAGCGGGTTCAGGAAAAAGAGTGGGGATGGAACCTTTTCTGCGAAACTGGCACTGGATGAAAATTACCAGGTGATTTTTCGATTTGACTTCAAAAAGAAAAAGGGGAGGCACAAATAATGGATAATGAAAAATTCCGGATGCGGAGCAGGGATATCCATATCATGGCCACCGAATACGAATATGCCAGGATTAAGGAGCAGCAGGAGGCCTCCGGCAAATGCTCCCTGCGGGAATATATGATTGACATGGCCATGAACGGATATGTAATAAACGTAGATTATTCCAACCTGAAGGAATTGGCCTACGAGATCAACAAGATAGGCGTAAACATCAACCAGATCGCGCACAAAATCAACATCAAGGATGCTGTCTACCAGACAGATATGGATGAGGTCAAAGAAAAAATAGACCTGATATGGAAGCTGATCCGTACAAAATTTTATCAGATGTCTTAGTGAATCAAATCAAAACAGAAACAGATGCCCGGGCATTCCATTCTTACATGGATGCCCGGATTTCTTTTTTACCATAGGGTTACCATAGGGGAGGAATTTATGGCAATATCAAAACTCAAAGCAATCACCAGTACGCTGGATAAGGCAATCGCCTACATCACAGATCCGGAGAAAACCGATGGCGGCTGCCTGGTAGACACCTTCGGCTGTTCCCTGGGGACTGCTGACCTAGAAATGCTTGCAACTGCAAAAAAAGGAAGAGGAAACGGTGAGAGGATCGCCTACCATCTGATCCAATCCTTTTCCCCGGAGGATGACATTACACCGGAAAAGGCACTGGAGATTGGTCGGGAATTTGCCGGAAAAGTGACGGGCGGCAGATATGAATTTGTGTTAGCCACCCATATGGACAAGGGTCACATCCACAACCATATCATCTTCAATGCCTCTAATTTTATAGACTATAAAAAATATCACCACTCCGTAAAAGACACCTACAGAATCAGAAACATCAACGATGAAATATGCCGCCAAAATCATCTGTCCGTCATTGAAAACTTTTCCGGAAATCGGGGAAAAAGCTGGTACAGCTGTCAGCAGCCCGGAGAAAAAAACAGACAGCCGGACAAAAAGCAGCGTCTTAAAAATGTCATGGATCAGGCTATCCAGAAAGCGGAAAGCTATGAAGAATTCCTTACCATCATGGAGTTGGAAGGGTACGAGTACAGGGACAAAGGGAGCAGCCTGTCCTTCAAATATACGGCTGGTGGGGACAAAAATTCAATACGGGTAAATGAAAAGAATTTCAATGAATACTACACAAAGGAGATGATCCGAAAGCGGATCCTGGACAAAGAATTTGACAGGCACATTGCCGCACGAGCAGAGATTGCAGCAGAAACTGTAAAAGAGGAAAAAACGAAAAAACCCGCTGCTAAGAAAAAGACAGCGCATCAGGAAAAGCGGATCAACCTTATGATCGATATTTCAAAAAATCTCAAAGCAAAGCAATCCCAGGCTTATGAGCGGGCACTTGTCGGTGCCAATATTGACACCATGGCCAGGACGTTGAACTATCTGATCCAGCATCAAATCCAGACGCCGGAAGAGTTCCAGGCATATGCTTCCGGCATCCAGACAGAATATGAATGGCTCAAAAAAGATATCCGCAGCCAGGAAGAAGCTATGCTGGAGCTTTCGGAAAAAATCAAATTCACCCAAGGTTACCAAAAAGGAAAAGCTCTTTTCCGGGCTGCCCTGAAAGCGGCAGATAAAAAGCAATTCATGAAAGAACATGAGGAGGAGATCATCCTGTACAAGGCTGCTGAGATGTATTTTGCCAAACAGGGAATTGATCCTGCCAGCCTAAAATTGCAAGAGCTGTTTGAGGAATACCGAGAACGGAAGCAGGAGAAGCTTTCCATGCAGAATGCATTAAAACCGCTCCGGCAGTCCTTGAAGGAACTGAAGGTCGTGGAGCAAAATATTGAAGAAGCCCTTGGGATAAAAATGACAGAGGAAGATGGGCAGGAGGAGAAGAAGAATGACAGGAGGAAGGATCATCCGGTGCGTTAGCATCCGTCATTTTTTTGGAGATACGTTTGCTGGCAAACGGACGCAGACAGGGGATTGGGGATGTGCCCCAACAAGCATTTTTTCATATTTTGCGCAAAGCGGAAAATGTGAAAAAACTGTGAGTGTGTACACACTCGCGTTGCTTGCTATTCCGTGACGTCGCTCACGGAACGGCCAGGCAGTGCAGGCTGTCTGGCCGGAGGATGCCGTCAGGGACGGCATCTGCCGCGGCCCAGCCGCGAGATCGGCCGATCGGCAATCAGACAAGCCCCGTAGGGGGAGAGGCCGCGTAGAGCGGCCATGATCGCCGCGCCGTGGAGGTGCGGCCGCATCCAAGAGCATCAACAGTGGATAAAAAATTTATAGTACTGATTTTAAGGCTATATAGCTTGTTTTTTCTGACCAATCAAGTTATAATATAAGCAAATAAAATATTACGTGTAACGACCTGTTAAAGTTAAGGAATATAGATACCATAAAGATGAAAGTGATTACTATGGGGAATGTATTTAATAACAGAAGACGAGAAGAGAAAAATCAAAGCATTTAAAGCAATATACTATGAATTTAATGCAAAGCCTGATACCACAACAAAGCTCTTTATGTAAAAAGTTATTGTTAAGATTCAGGAGGTGGAAAAGTATGTTAAAACTAATATTAAAATATTTTAAATTGTTGTTAAGTTATTTGCGCGAAGAAGATGAATATGAACATAATTATAGTAAATATACAAAAGAATATAAAAAATATAATAACTTCTAGAAAAGATACAACAAACAGTTGCTAAAATTATGCCTGGTGCAGAGATGTGGCGGTTTATAGGAGATGAAGTTGTTTTCATCATTCCCTTAAAGAATCAGAATGTATATTGGTGGCTTTATGAGGGGGCAGATATCAGTGGATTTAAGTTAAGAGGGAGAAGAATGATAAATAAAGAATTGTGTTTCAATATTGAAAATAATAATTTGTATCTGGAACAAATTCTGGTGGACTATATGGAGGTTCCCATTTTTTTCTTGTGTAGGGGAGCAAATCAGTATTATGTAGCGTTGTGTACAGACATTGCTGAATTACACTATATTGTGGCGAAATTATCATTGCCAGATGTATATAATTTATTG
>JALESH010000046.1 GCA_022781985.1 Lachnospiraceae bacterium
TCACCGGCAAGCCCAATGCTGAGGGCGGCTACCGCCTGGATCCCAAGGGAGAGGCAACCAGAGCAGAATGCGCAGCCATGCTCATGAGATTTGAAAATAAATACAAATAAGATATAAAGCTGAGAGAGCATGCTCTCTCAGCTTTCATAAAAGCAACAGAATATTCCTTCGGTTCCGGGATGCCTGGCTCAGAATTGCCATGGATGCATTCTCCAGTATATTCCCTGTCCAATAAGTCATCATCTCTTTTGCCATATCCGTATCCCGGATACGGCTTTCTGCCGCCTGTGTATTTTCTGCTATACTGGCAAGGTTGCTGACAGCATGCTCCAGACGGTTCATTCCCGCACCCACAGAGCTTCTTACCGTACACAGCCTGGTCATAGCTTCTTCTATATATCCAATGGATCTTTGACAGTCTTCCTGGGTGGCTGCTGAAACTCTGTCTATTCCCAGAGCTGCTGCCCTTACATCGTCTATTCCAAATACCATATCCTCTCCCACATACAGATGCAGGCCTCCTTCCTTTTTAGCATCTCCCGACTGATGCGGGGGTGTAATCGGAGGATCCGGCTGATCCGGCGGCGAGGTGGATCCTGTGTAATTGGAGCCCTCCTGCGTATGCATGCCTGTTCCCCAATCCCTGTTTCCATTGGCAGACGACAGAGGGGCTTCATTCTGGGTATCAACCTTATAATATGTGATGCCATAGTCTCGGTCTTCCAGCAAATCATAATCAGAGAAGGAAGAGCCTGCAACACTTCCATTGCCTTTTGATCCGATTTTCTGCAGCAGTCCACGGATAAAGCCTGCAATCTCATTATCCTTTGAAAATTTTTCCTGATAGTCCATGTTGGAGGTAAATTTCCCCCCGGAAACCTCATTGATCATCCTATCCAAAGAATATCCGCCGATAATTTTTGACAGCATAGTATTCAGTCCCCCTGCAATGTCTCCGGTAGTATAATCTGTGGGCTTGCCAGCCGCCAGGTACCCAAGGTACATACAGGCCAGATATCCTGTTCCGTATTGGGCAGGCATATGGTTTCCATAGCCCGGGGACCCGATGGAATTCTCATAATCAGATAGGATATTCTGGATTTCTTCTACTTCTGTATTTTCCGTTAGTCCCATGAATGCTAAAAAATCATTAGTATTATCGCCGGCTCCCCACATGGTCTGAGCCATACCTTCATAAAACCAGGTAGGAAATCTGCCATTATCCACCTTTTTGCCATCGCTGTCCATTCCCACCATCCCATTTATAACGGAATCAAACATAAATGCATGGGTCATCTCATGCAGAATGGTTCCTTCCAGCTGCAGCCTTTTCTTCTCTGTCAGCTTTCCGTCACTTTCAAAGTCCAGATAACCCTTATTAACACCAAGCGTGAGCATAATACTGCCTTTATCGATCTGCTGAACCGGAAACGTCACAGCATCCCTATAAGAAAGGTTCACATAGGCCAGTATTTTCTCTTTGGGATTGTCATAGATCCGCAGGCCGATTTCATTACTGAGTCCGCCCTTTGCTGCCACCTGACCCAGCACGGGAAAGGAGGATAAGATCTTTTCCACTGCCCCCGGAACAATCTGGTTGATCAGGTCATCCTCCCATGCAGCTCCGGTAAGGCTCAATGCAGCAGTCCCGCCGGATTCCGATACAGTATGGAAAGAAAAATGCATCACCGGGTTCCCTGTAGTCTTTGTATCTCTCAACGCTATAGTCCCATCCAGCAGGTTCCTGGAGTTGAATCTTGTATTGCATCCAATCCGATCCAGCTCTTTTACAAGATGCTCGATCTCCCCCTGCAGAGATTTCCTCTCTGCAGAGGCACAGGTACCGTTAGCCGCCCTGATGACCAGCTCGTTCATACGCTGCAGCATATCGCTCATCTCATGCATGGCACCCTCTGCCGTCTGAAGCAGGGAAATACCATCCTGAGCGTTGAGCCTGGACTGCTCTGCCCCATTGATCAGCCTGCGCATTCCTTCACTGAGAGAGAGTCCTGCCGCATTATCTGCTGCCCTGTTGATTCGATAGCCGGAAGCCAGCTTTTCCATATTTTTTGACTTTTGACTTAGTATACTGCTGCGGGACAACAGTGCGCCGGACATCCCGCTCTCATATCTGATATTCATATGTACTCCCCCCTCTGTTCCATCATACAGCCCTGCACCCACACTCTGTATGATACAATAGAAGTCCGTCAGTTATGGAAATATTATACTACAGAATCTGCTCCTCTACAATTTTTTTCTACATTTTACTGATTGTCCTTTCTTCAGAAAAGAAATTCAGAGGGCAGCTATGCCCTCTGTAAATCAGCCATGACTGCCCTCCCGTTTTATTGTATTATCAGGGGTGTTTCTCGGAAAACATCATCAGCATCTTGGCACACTCGGCTCTGGTAGCCTCTCCCTTAGGATCCAGCCTGAAGGTACTGTCCCCATTGGGCTTTCCGCTGATCATCTTTGTTTTCACCGCCCATTTCATATAGTCCTGCGCCCAACTGCTGACTCTGTCTTTGTCCGTAAAATTCTCCAGGGAGGAGACGCCGCTCATATCATAGCCGCAGGATTTTCCATAAAGATACAGCATCTTGGCAATCTGTTCACGGTTTATATTATCATTGATGCCGTAGCTGCTGTCGCTGTAGCCGCTGACAATCCCCTTTCCGCTGGCCCAGAGGATCGCGCTGCTGTACCACTTTCCCGGAGCCACATCGGAAAATTTACTGCTGTAGGCTGTGGCAGGCTCCCCTGCCATACGATAGAGTACAGTGGCAAACATGGCCCTGGTCAGCGGATGATCCGGCTGGAAGCTGCTGCTGCCGCCTACGCCTCCCATAATGCTGTGTTCATGGACATATTTCACACTTTCGTATTTCCATATCCCCGGCTGAACCTGGACATCTGTAAAAGGCCAGGGAAGACCCAATGCGGGAGCGATCTCATAACCACATACGGTACAGGTCTGGGGTGTGGTCCTGGTGGCTGCTGCGCCGGGGGTATGGGGCGCACTGTCCGCCCTGTCTCCGCAGACGCACTCATGCCAGTGCCCCTCTGCATCAGACATCCACTTGCTCTCATGGCTGTGTGTGTGATCCGGCAGAGGTCCCCACTTATACGCAAATTTGTAGTCGTTCATGCCCATATCTGTAAACCAGTCACAGTTGCCCGGCCTGCCATTATAGCTCACATTTGTTACAGGACTGATCGTGCCAGGTATATCCAGGGGCGTAAAATCTTCACCCCCTTCAATATCCATTATATCTATTACGGTCACTGCATAATACTTTCCTGCTTCAAATTTATCAGAGGTCATCTTCTTAAATGTCGTACCATCCTCCGATTCATACCACACCATAGTGCCGTTTAAGGCAAGGGCAGGAGTGAGAGTATAGGTGACGGCTCCCGGTGCGGCACCGGCATAAGGCTCCCGACAGGCAACCCGGATCCGGGTGACCAGGGGTATTACCACGGCAGCTACCTCTACATCCCTTTCAGGCATAACAAAGGAAGTTACAGGGGAGCTCATATCATCAAGATCTGCTTCTCCGCTTATAACCCACCAGCCCAGAAACATTGCGCCATCCGGTACCTCATCCACCACCAGCTCCACCGTCATATCCCCTGCTGCCCTGGATACCTCCCTGCCTCCGCTGAAGGCCTTACCATTGGTGACGATGATCCCATACTCTTGCTCAGCTCCTACATTTACCTTGCCTACCTTGATCTCAATGCTGTCACTTTGAGATGCGCTGTCCGTCACCGTTACAGTTGCCCTGGCAGAGGGAGTGGCCACTGAGGGACGGGTACCTGTGATTCTTCCGGTGCTGCTGTCAATGGAGAGCCAGCTCGGCGCGCCGCTGTCCAGGGAGTAGGTATAGGGGAGTGTGCCTCCTGATACTGTTTCTGACACATCGATTGCTGTGATGGCTGTTCCTCCCTCTCCGACAGGAATGTCATAGCCTTCACTTTTCCAGAAAATAAAGTCGCTTTCCGGTGCTTTACTCATCCAATGCACAATACGGATGTCGCCATCTTCTTCAATCTCATATATATATGGAGCTGCGCCATTCACGCTTATATTTTCTTTTGTAAGCGCCTCAGCGGAATATCCGCTGTCTATGCTCAGATTAATACTCAGCCCATATTGTATGACATTCGGATCAAATACCGTTTCTGTCACATATGGCCCATCTGGACGAACCCATCTGTAGGAAGTAATCGTAACACCCGGCGTGTTGGTGGTCACAGTGGCATCGCTGATGGTTTTGCCCCTTGCATATCCGCTGTGTTTTAAAGACAGGCTTGTGATGGGTATCGTTCCCTCCGCGGATACTGTGATGGGCAGAAAGCCCAGCAGCACCACAAAACAGATCAGAAAGCCCAGCAGCCTTCCTTTGTTTTGCTTACTTGAAATGCTCATTTTCATAGTTTTCCTCCTTTTTCTTAATATTATAAATGGCATTTTATTTTTTTTACCACTCTTGGATTCTCCAATCTATTACTCCATTGTGTATTTAAGGCTATTTTTTTATAATACTTAATTGGATTAGTAAGGATTATACAACAAATGAGCAAAATATTTGTGCTGTTTGACTGACCCCAAAGTCTTTTTAATCCCTTGTGCCCACCGGATGCACAGGGCGGATAATCCGAAATGCCCCTATCTGTTCAAGCATTCTGGCTGTGACATAGAAAATACTGATTTTAATTCCCGGTAGGAATGGGTGAACAAAGCAACATATTTTTTCACAAGAATTACCTCCTTTATTCATAACTGTCAGAAAATAAATCTCCGCCTATTTCAATAATAGCATCCACAGGAATCCTGATTCCGTTTGTAAGCACCACCTGATGGCCAAGGGCATCCAGCTTCCTGACGATACCGACAGCATCCACGTAGGCACCTCCGACTTTCTTTTTATCCGGCACAAAATATTTAAATGTTATTTCCCGCTGCTCTGCCAGATGGTTCTGTATAGTCTGCAGCCGTTCATCCAGGGCTGATCTTTCATATTCATCCAGCTCCACCT
>JALESH010000052.1 GCA_022781985.1 Lachnospiraceae bacterium
ATTATATGCGCGAGTGGCTCAGTTGGTGGAGCACGACCTTGCCAAGGTCGGGGCCGCGGGTTCGAGTCCCGTCTCGCGCTCTCTGGGAATCAGGAAAGCCCCTGTGCTGTACATTCGTAAGAAAGGTATTGCACAGGGGAAGCTTTTTATATATAGATATTTTCCGTTCTCGTTCCTGCAGGCACCATGAGCTTTAAGCATAAAACCAATATATCAGAAAAAGAGGGCGCAGCCAGTCTGCTCGCCCTCAAACTATTATGCCATCTACTCCTCCAGGCTGTTTCGATACTTCACCCTGTAAATCCTTTTTAAGGATTCATTCACCCGCTCCTCCGCTATAACGCCTTCCTTCACTGCTGCCAGCACCCCTTCATATGCTTCCCGGAAGTCCTCCGGCATGAGGATCATATCAGCTCCGGCCTTCAGAGCCATGACTGCCGCATCACCCGAAGAATAATACTCTGTAATAGCCGCCATGTTCATGGCATCCGTGATTACAATACCGGTGTAGCCCAGTTCACCCCGAAGCAGACCGGTTATCATTTCCTCCGACAGGGAAGCCGGCGTATTGTCTCCCGCCACAGCAGGCACTGAAACATGCCCCACCATCACCAGGTGTACACCACCGGCGATTCCCGGCTGAAAGGCAGCAAGCTCAGAGGCCTTCAGCTCCTCCGCGCTTTTCTCCAGAACCACCATCCCTTCATGGGTATCCTCTGCTGCTGCACCGATCCCGGGAAAATGCTTCAGGCAGGCACTGACTCCCGCAGCCTGAATGCCGTCTGCCGCTGCCGCCGCCATCTCTCCCACCAGGGCCGGATCACCTCCAAAGGCTCTCCTGCCCACCGCAGAGTCGTCCGGATCTGCCACAAGATCAGCCACAGGAGCAAAATCCACATCAAAGCCCAGCTCATAGAGATAAGAACCGAGGGTGCTGCCTGCTTCATAGGCCTGAGCGGAATCGCCGCTCTCCCCTATATTCCACATATCTCCCACTTCCGGCACCTCAATGCTGCTGCCTCCCACTCTCCTTATCTTTCCGCCCTCTTCATCCACAGCCAGAAACAGCGGATACTTAGACATACTGCGAGTATTTGCAAGCATCTCTGTGAGCTGCTCCCTGCTCTGTATGTTCTGGCCAAAGTAGATCAGCCCTCCCACTGCATACTTTTCCAAAGCCTGGCTGGTGCCCTCTCCTGCCTGAATCGCCTGGCCCACACCGGTAAGAGCCTCCGGCGTGATCATAAACAGTCCGGCCACCTTATCCTCCAAGGGCATCTCCTCTATGGTGGCTGCCACCAGTTCCTCCAGCCAGTCCGTTTCCTCTGCCGCCTCTTCTGCAGCGGTTCCCTCCATGGACACGGGGGTACCCACTATGGCTTCCTCCTCCTGCGACATCTCCTCCAGCTGCCTTGCCAGCTCCTCAGCCTGCTTTTTTTCTTTGATCCTATCTGAAATCACACCGATCCCAAAGACTGCTCCTGCAGCCATTGCCGCCAAAAATATACCTACCACAGCATATGCCATGATCTGGCTGCGCACCCTTCTCCTTCTCCTGTATTCTCGTCTTTCATCCCAATTCCTGTCGTCTTCCATAATATCCTCCAATATTTACGTATAGTATATCATAACCTATTTAAATAAATTTTTCCATAAAAAAATGAGCAGATCGTAAATACACTGTGTTTTCCGAACACAGCAGAAGCGGGCATCAATCATACAATCAACACCCGCTTCTAAACTATGCTATCCAATGGCTTGTACCTCCATCTTTAGTTTTCACAATATTCTTTTTTTCTTTCGTACTCTTTCCATTTTTCCTTTGTACTGCCTGTACTGTAACGGCCGATATTCTTCCCTGCCCGGCAAATCAATTTGCCGAATCCAGATATCATCTTTTGTTCTACGTTACTTTCTCATATGTACTTGATTACGATTTTTCTTCTGCTATCCATTCTTTTGTACATTAGATGAATAAATAATTTACGTTTTCGGTGGACCGTACCTCTCTTTCTTTTGTATTCTCTTTTTTGTAACTTCTTTTGTTTATGTTCTTATTATACTCAACTCATCTTTATTTGTCAACCTATTTCTCCAAAAAAATTTATCTTTTTCTATTTTATTTCATTTTTCGACATATCAGCTTTTTTTATCTGAATATTCCTTCCACTTCCAGCGAAATCTTTTCTGTCCACAGAACCTAATTATGCTCATTATATGCAATCTGATAAAGAGTCCCTGTCAATCAGAAGAACCGGAAAAATCTGTCTTCCGGTTCTTCTGTATGCAAAATACTATATCAGGGGATACTTATCCGTAAGCTGCCGAACAATTTCTCCTGCCTCGGAAATCTTCTCCTCTCCCCCTTTGATCACCAGAGAGATCGCTTCTGCAATCCTGTCCATATCCTCCGTATTCATTCCTCTGGAGGTAACGGCCGGAGTACCCAGCCTGATGCCGCTGGTCACAAAGGGTGACTTGGGATCATTTGGGATGGTATTTTTATTTGCCGTGATATGAGCCTGGTCGAGAAGCTTCTCCACAGCCTTTCCTGTCAGATCGAAGTTGGTCAGATCCACCAGCATCAAATGGTTGTCCGTTCCCCCGGAAACAATCTTTATCCCCCTGTCTATCAGTCCCCTGCAAAGAGCCTGGGCATTGTCCACAACCCCCTTCTGGTAAGTCCTGAACTCATCTGTAAGCGCCTCTTTGAAGCAGACTGCCTTGGCCGCGATGACATGCATCAGCGGGCCCCCCTGGATACCGGGGAAGATCGCCTTATTGAAGTTATATTTGTCAGCCGCCTCCTGATTGCAGAGAATCATGCCGCCCCTTGGCCCGCGGAGTGTCTTATGAGTGGTGGTGGTTACCACATCCGCATAGGGAATGGGGCTGGGATGCAGGCCTGCTGCAATCAATCCTGCAATGTGGGCCATGTCCACCATAAGTACTGCCCCTGTCTCGTCTGCCACCTCCCTGAACCTTTTAAAGTCAATGGTCCGGGCATAGGCGGAGGCTCCGGCGATGATCATCTTCGGCCTGGACTCCAGGGCGATCTCCCTCAGTTTGTCGTAATCAATAAAGCCCTGGTCATTTACGCCATAAGGAACGATCTTGAAGTATTTGCCGGAAATATTTACCGGGCTTCCGTGGGTCAGATGTCCGCCGTGATCCAGATTCATTCCCATAATGGTATCGCCGGGGCTGCAGACCGCAAACTGGACGGCCAGATTGGCCTGTGCTCCGGAGTGGGGCTGTACATTGGCATAATCACAGCCAAACAGCTCTTTCGCCCTCTCTATTGCCAGATTTTCTACAACATCTACCACATCACAGCCGCCATAATATCTCTTGCCGGGATATCCTTCTGCATATTTGTTCGTCAAAGGGCTGCCCATCGCAGCCATCACAGCCCTGCTTACCCAGTTCTCTGAGGCGATCAGCTCAATGTGGCTGTTCTGTCTGTTCTGTTCATCCACAATTGCCTGGGCAATTTCAGGATCCACCATTTTCACTTCATCTAATGAATACATTTATCCTTTCCTCCATCTCTTTATTCCGCTGAAATATGTTTAGTATAGCATAGTTTATTCTGAATGAAAACAAAAAAAAGAATATCTGCTTTACTTCATGTATAAATACTGTTAAAATGAGTGAGATTTCAATGGGCAACGCTTTACCACTGAGGATATGTTATGTACTACGTGATTGTCAATCCGGCCTC
>JALESH010000059.1 GCA_022781985.1 Lachnospiraceae bacterium
ATTGACGATCAGGGAGATACGTTTGTATTTTTTGCCCTTATCCATAAGAATACTCCTTTCAAAGCGAAAATCTGCCTGTTTTTATTTTAGCTCAGATTAGGGAAAAATACAATAATTTCTCAAATAAAAGACACTGCCTTACTGCAGTGCCTTTTTCTTTCCTTATACCAGAAGGCCGGGGATCAGGCGAGCCAATTCCCTGGCCAGCAGATCGTGGCTCTCCTTTGTCAGGTGCATGCAGTCGCTGGGATGCATTTTCATGCCGGGGATCTTTCCGGCATCCAGAAAATGGCAGCCGGTCAGCGCAGCAGTTCTTTCATAATAAAAAGCCAGTTCCCTGGATTTTTCCGCACAGCCCCGCCCCATTTCATTGGCTACGAAGGTAGCCGCATATCCGTCCTCAATAGGTGCAGGAGCCACCAGAAGAATATTGGGCCTGCCATCCCTCCAGGCATCCTTCACGGACTGGGCCTTTCTGGTCAGACGTTCCAGGCCCTTGGCAATGTTTTCAGCGTGGGAGCTGAACCTTTCCTTTGTATCATTGGTTCCCAGCATGATGACCAGCAGGTCTACCGGCTCATGGGTCATCAGGGTGACGAAGATGGAAGAGAGTCCGCTGAGACCCTCAAAGAGAGGATCCTCATAGACTGTGGTACGTCCGCTGAGGCCCTCCTCACGAACCAGATAGCCATCCCCCAGGTATTTTTCCAGAAGGCAGGGATATCTTTCCGTATCGTCAAAACGCCCCATTGTCTCGGAGCAGTAGCCATGGGTATTGGAATCGCCGAAGCAAACTATTGTCTTTTTCATCATATTCTCCTGTTATTTTATAGGTTCCTTGTATCCTCAACAGCTTTTCTGATATCCTGGTAGAGCTGAATGATCTCCGGGTCTTTCGCATCCACAGGAAGGAAAGGAAGGCGGGGATCGCCGATATCTACGCCGTCCAGACGGATGATGGTCTTGCATGCGCCGTACATGGAAGGGAAGGAGCAGAGACGATAGATGAACATGGTAATGGTCACCTGCAGCTTTTGGGCTTCCTCTATGCTGCCTCTGCGGATCAGCTCATCCAGCTTCAGGTACAGCTCAGGCATAGCGCCGTAGGTTCCTCCGATGCCAGCATCCGCACCCATCAGACGGCCGGCCAGAAACTGCTCGTCGGGCCCGTTAAATACGATGAAATCCTCGCCGCCTGCATGTTTGAAACGGAGAATGTCGTGGCAGGGCTCAGAGGAGCATTTCACGCCGGCAACCCTTTCGTTTTCCAGCATACGGTTGAAAAGCTCCATGGAGAGATGAAAGCCGGTCAGCTGGGGGATATTATATATGAAGAAGGGCAGGTCGGCTGCTTTTGTAATCTCGGTCCAGTGGGTGTATACGCTTTCCTCGCTGGGGCGGTAATATACACAGGGTACTGCTGAGGTGGCATCTGCTCCGGCCTCCTCTGCATGCCTTGCAAGCATGGCGGAGTGGGCGGTGGAAGGGCAGCCTACATGGACGATGATGTTCATCTCGTCGCCGGCCTCCTCCTTTACTGCCTCCACAACCTTCTTTCTTTCCTCCAGGTCAAGAAGAAAGCCCTCCCCTGTGCTGCCGCATACATAGAGGCTCTTGATTCCTTTGTTGATGTAATAACGTGTGAGCTTTTTTGCGGCATCCAGGTCAATGTCGCCGTTTGCCTTAAACGGTGTGTTAAGGGCAACTGTTACGTTTTTAAAGCGTGATACATCGTATTTTGACATAATACCATACCTCTCTTTTTTGAAAATTTGTCATGTATTTTTATGTGGCATATCATATCACCTTTCCTGTCTTTTTTCAATTCTATTTCCATAAGAATGAAAAAAATTTCCTTTTAACAAAAACGTATTGAAAAAAATATTCATACATGCTATAGTAACATTACACAAATATAAGAGATAAAAAGGCAATAATTTTGGTAAGGGAGGAAAAACCGTGACGAACCAGGAAGTAAAAGAACAGATTAAGGGTAAGCTGATTGTTTCCTGTCAGGCCCTAAAAGAAGAACCTTTACATAGTTCTTACATCATGAGCCGTATGGCATATGCGGCCATGCTGGGAGGAGCTGCTGGAATCAGGGCGAATACGGTAGAGGACATTACAGAGATCAGGAAGACAGTGGGACTTCCTGTGATAGGCATTATCAAGCAGGTATATGGAGACTGTAATGTGTATATCACTCCTACCATGAAGGAAGTAGATGCACTGGTGGCCTGCGGATGCGAGATCATTGCAATTGACGCAACAAAGAGGCCCCGTCCTGAGGGAGCTGCCCTGGATGTTTTTTTTAAAGAGGTAAGGGAAAAATATCCGGAGCAGCTGTTTATGGCAGACTGCTCGTCCACAGAGGAAGGAATGCATGCGGCAGAGATAGGCTTTGATTTCATCGGCACCACCATGAGCGGCTACACGGAGTACACAAAGGGAGTTAGACTTCCCAATGTGGAGATGATCAGAAAGCTTGCAGAGGAGTGCGGTAAGCCGGTTATCGCGGAGGGGGGCATCTGGTCTCCGGAGGATCTGGTGAGCGTATTTGAGGCAGGGGCATTTTCAGCAGTTGTGGGAACAGCCATTACCAGACCCATGGATATTACCAGGCGGTTTGTCAAAGCCATTGAAAAATAAGCGGAAATACAGTATGATGGGAAAGGGGAACGGATAAAAAGGTAGCAGTTAGCAATCATGCTAATTTCTATATTTTTCACTTATTTACAAGGAGGATATGAAATGAAGAAAAAGGTATTGGCATTTGTTTTGGCAGGTACCATGGCATTGGGACTTGCAGCATGCGGAAATTCTGCAAAGCAGACTACTGAGCCTGCAGCAGATGCACCGGCAGCAGAGGAGCCTGCGGCAGAAGAGCCTGCGGCAGAGGCACCGGCAGCAGAAGAGCCTGCAGCAGCAGGTGATGTAACAGAGATCACATGGTGGGCATTCCCGACATTTACGCAGGAAAATGCAAATGACGGTGCAGGAACCTATGAGCAGAAAATCATCGATGCTTTCCAGGCAGCAAATCCTGACATCAAGGTAAATCTGGAGACAATCGACTTCACATCCGGACCGGAGAAGATCGTTACGGCTATCGAAGCAGGTACAGTTTGTGACGTGCTGTTCGATGCTCCGGGACGTATCATTGACTATGGAAAGAAGGGCAAGCTGGCTCCTCTGGATGACCTGTTCACAGCTGAGTTTGCAGCAGATGTTAACAATGATGCCTTGCTGCAGGCATGTAAGGCAGGCGATACAGCTTATATGTATCCCATCAGCTCCGCTCCCTTCTACATGGCATTCAATAAGGCTATGGCAGAGGATGCAGGTGTGGCAGACCTGATCAAGGACGGCTGGACAACAGACGATCTGACAACTGTACTTACAGCATTAAAGGATAAGGGCTACAATCCCGGTTCTGTATTCTGCAGCGGACAGGGCGGTGACCAGGGTACAAGAGCATTTTTCTCCAATCTTTACTCAGGCTCCATCACAGACGATGCAGTAAGCGCATATACAGTAAACGATGAAGCCGGCGTTAAGGCGCTCACATACATCAAGGATGCGGTAGATAACGGCCTGCTGATGAATGGTTCCGCGTACAACGGCGGGGATGATATCCAGAACTTTGCAAACGGACAGACCTCCTTCACACTGCTCTGGTCTCCCGCGCAGCCTGAGACCCAGAAGGCTCTGTTAGAGGGCAGCGGAGTTGAGTTCATCGAAGTTACCTTCCCCTCTGAGGACGGTGTGGCAGAGCTTGAGTACCTTGTAAACGGTTTCTGTATCTTTGACAAGGGAGATGAGGCCAAGATTGCAGCTTCCAAGAGATTCCTTCAGTTCATCTGCGACGATGCTGAGTGGGGACCTAAGAATGTTGTAAGAACAGGCTGCTATCCTGTACGTCAGTCCTTCGGCAACCTGTATGAAGGGGATGCAAGGATGACAGAGCTGTCTGCATGGACGAAATACTACTCTCCTTACTACAACACCATCGACGGCTTTGCAGAGATGAGAACTTACTGGTTCCCCATGCTGCAGGCAGTTATGAATGGAGATATGGAGCCTAAGGCAGCAGCCGATGACTTTAATGAGAAGGCAAACCAGTCTATTGCAACAGCACAGGCTGCACAGTAATGATAAGATAAAATTCTATATGGCTTTTAAGCAAATGATGATTTCCTCCCTGCATGTATTTGTGGGGAGGAAATATCAGCTAGCAAGGTATTTGGGTAGGGGTGAGGATGGTTGAGGGTCGTTGACTTTCAACCGGAGGCTCGGTATAAAGCCCGATTCTCCTGGCTTTGGAAAGGAGCAGATATATTGTCATGAGTAAAACAAACAAAATAAGAATGAGGGAAACGCTGGTATCTTATCTCTTTCTGGCTCCCGTGTTGATATTCTTCATTATATTCGTATTGGTTCCCATGGGCATGGGGTTATTAACGAGCTTTTTTAATTATACAATGCTGGATTTTACCTTTATCGGGATTGACAATTACGTCAGGATGTTCAAAGATCCGGTATTTGTCAAATCTCTCAAAAATACGCTCATCATCGTGGTGGGTTCCGTGCCGGTGGTAGTAGCCTTCGCTCTCTTCGTGGCATCTCAGACCTATGAAAGAAATGCTTTTACACGCTCTTTTTTCAGATGTGTATTCTTCCTTCCGGTAGTAACCGGAACGGTAGCGGTAGTGGTTGTGTGGAAATGGATCTACGATCCGCTGTCCGGTATTATGAATTATGTGCTGAATGATGCACTGGGCATCATTGAAAGGGACATCATGTGGCTGGGTGATAAGAAGTATGCGCTGATTTCTATCATCATTATCCTGCTGACAACTGCGGTAGGACAGCCCATTATCTTATACATAGCCTCCATGGGCAATATTGACAAATCCCTGGTGGAGGCTGCGGAAGTGGACGGGGCAAATAAGTTTCAGGTATTCTGGAGCATCAAGTGGCCTTCCCTGCTTCCTACCACGCTTTACATCGTCGTGATCACGACTATTAACTCTTTCCAGTGCTTCTCACTGATCCAGCTTCTGACATCGGGCGGCCCGAACTATTCGACCACCACGCTGATGTACTATCTTTACGAGAAGGCGTTCAAGCTTTCAGAATACGGATACGCAAATACCATCGGCGTATTCCTGGCAGTCATGATTGGCCTCATCAGCTTCATACAGTTTAAGCTGCTGGGAAATGACGTGGAATATTAGGAAGGAGGAAAACAATGAAGAAAAAAATGACACCCTTTGGCGTGTTTTCCATAGCAATTTTAAGTGTTCTCACCGTGCTGTTTGTCTTTCCCTTTTACTGGATTATATCAGGGTCCTTTAAGTCCCAGTCAGATGCGGTGAAGCAGCCTCCCCAGTGGTGGCCGGAAAATCCCACCCTGGGCAATTATGAAAAGCTTCTGATCCAGAATCCGGCAGGGCAGTGGCTGCTCAACAGTGTGCTGATCTGTCTGGTTACCATGCTTCTGGTGTGCCTGACCTCTTCCCTGGCAGGCTATGTATTGGCAAAGAAGAGGTTCTATGGGCAAAAGATCCTGTTCAGTATTTTTATTGTAGCCATGGCCCTGCCCAAGCAGGTCGTTCTGGTTCCTCTGGTGCGTATAATCAGAGGGATGCACATGCACGATACGCTGTGGGCCGTGATACTGCCTCTGGTGGGATGGCCCTTCGGTGTATTCCTTATGAAGCAGTTCAGTGAGAATATTCCCACAGAGCTTCTGGAATCTGCAAAGATCGATGGCTGCAGTGAACTCCGTACCTTTGCCAGCATTGCATTTCCCATTGTAAAGCCGGGATTTGCAGCATTGGCAATCTTTACCTTCATCAATACCTGGAATGATTACTTCATGCAGCTGGTTATGCTGACTTCCAGAAAAAACCTGACCATTTCCCTTGGTGTGGCCACCCTGCAGGCTGAGCTGTCTACCAACTACGGACTGATCATGGCGGGCGCCGCCCTGGCTGCGGTTCCTATCGTAACGGTGTTCCTGGTGTTCCAGAAATACTTTACCCAGGGTATTACCATGGGTGCTGTAAAGGGCTGAGTAATGCAAAAAGGGCTGTCGTTTATGGCAGCCCCTTTTTTTATGATAAAAGGAGTGCATAAAAAGATGATATATGATAGAATAGAAAATATAAAAAAATACAAAGGTGTGTCAAAGTGGCTGGATGCAGCCCTGGATTTTTTGGAGAAAACAGATCTGAATACCCTTCCGCCGGGAAAGACAGTGATTTGCGGAGACCATGTATTCCTCAATGTGATGGAAGCCGAAACCCAGGATGAGCATAATGTTTTCTTTGAGATCCATAAAAAATACATGGATATTCAGATAGATATTGAAGGAACGGAGATGCTTCAGATCGGACTTGACAGGGGGGCTGTTGTGGAGGAATACCGTGAGGAAATAGATTTTGGCACTTTTTCCTGTGAGCAGTCTGCATGCTGTATTCTGGGCCCCGGGAGATTCGTTGTATGTATGGCTGAGGAACCGCACAAGCCCACGCTCACCTTTGGAGAACCCGGTAAAGTAAAAAAATGTGTGATCAAGGTAGAGGCAGATTGATATGGGCAGGAGCGGAGAGAGGCAGGATATGAGAATAGCAGTGCTGGATATTGGAGGGACATCCATCAAGTCAGGGATATTTATGGGAGATACTTTGGCAGGACAGAAGGAGCATCCTACCAATGCGGCTGAGGGCAGTGAATACGTGATGCAGAGGGCAAAAAACATCCTCCGAGAGATGCTCAGGGAGTATGGAGCCCTGGATGGGATAGGCATCAGTACGGCCGGCCAGGTGGATTTTGAAAAAGGCTCTATTTCCTATGCCAATTCTAACATACCCGGCTATACCGGTACTAAGGTGAGGGATATTATGGAGGCAGAGTTCGGGATTCCTGCAGCAGTGGAAAATGATGTGAATGCTGCGGCTCTCGGCGAAGCCAGATATGGCGCAGGCAGGGGGATGAAGGATTTCATCTGTCTGACTTATGGAACTGGAGTGGGTGGGGCTATAGTCATGAACGGAGACCTCTACAGAGGCAGCAGCTTTTCCGCCGGGGAGATGGGGGCTTTGATCGTTCATCCCGAGGACAGGGATGCAGGGGCAGATATGTACAGCGGCTGCTATGAGAAATATGCATCTGTGACAGGGCTGGTAAGAAAAGCCATGGCGATAGATGCTTTTCTCGACAGCGGCAGGAAGATTTTTGCAGAGCTTGCCCGCAAGGAAGTCAAAAAAGCGGTAGATGAGTGGATCGATGAGATCACCTGCGGTCTGGTGTCCCTGATCCACATCTTTAATCCGACAGGTGTTATCCTGGGCGGTGGGGTGATGGCACAGGAGTACGTACTGAAGCAGGTGCGTAAAAGGGTGGCAGAGAATATCATGGAGACCTACCGACATGTGTCTATTGTTAATGCCGGCTTGGGAAATGAGGCAGGAATGTTTGGGGCAGCGTACTTGCTGAAACAGCGCCTGCAGTGTTAGTGGAGGTGAAGGCATGGAGAGAGCAAAGAGCAGGAAGAAAAGACATGGATATGGACCAAGGATCAAGTTTCAGCTGATCGGGGGGTTTGCGGTACCCATACTGATTCTCATAGTGGTTGGAAGGCTGACCTACCAAAGGGCCGGGGAAAGTCTCACTGCCAATTTTGAGGATGCCACCCTCAGTTCTATTTCCATGGGAAGCAGATATCTGGATTTTGGATTTGAGACGGCCATGTCGGAGACACTTCAGCTGACTATGAACAGTGATCTGGCGGCCTATGCTTATGGATCGTACAGAAATAAGCCTGTTGAGGGCAAACTGATCTATAATAAAATGCAGTCTTCCATTACAGTCAAGCAGGCTTCCAATACCTTTGTAGAAGGGATTTACATCATTCCCCTGTCCGGAAGCAGGGTGATGAGCCACAGAAGCGGAGATGTGGACGGCTTTTATGAGGAGTGGGCAGAGTCCGCAGAGGGGCAGGCGCTCCGGGCCGGAAGCAGTAATTATATCTGGATGGGAACCCATCCCTTTTTGGATGAGAGGCTGAATATCGCAGAGGATGATTATGCAGTGTCTTATGTGGGTATCTTGTCCAATAAGTCCGCATGCGTGATTATGGATATCAATAAGTCCGCTATTTTAGACAGTCTGAAAAGCCTGAGCCTGGGGAAGGGAAGCGTGGCAGCCTTCATTACGGCTGACGGCAGGGAGATTACATATCATGAGCGGGAAGAGGGCAATCTGTCCTCCGGGCTGGAGAAAATCGTATTTTCCAATGAGGAGTTCTGCCGTTCTTTTATGGATGCAGAGGAAACTCTGGGATCGGGCTATGTGGAATATATGGATACAGAATATCTGTTTATGTACGGTAAGTCCCAGGTCAACGGAAGCATGCTGTGCGCCATGGTGCCCAAGTCGGCTGTGATCAAGGGAGCCCGTGATATGAAGGTTATCACCGATTGGATGGTGGTTCTGGCATGTATCGTGGTGGGGATAATAGAAATAGCTATTTTCTCTAACATTGCAGTTTCTATGGGGAGAATCACAAAGAAGCTGAATCGGGCTGCAGAAGGTGACCTGACGGTAGAACTGCTGACAGGGGGAAAAAGCGAGCTCAGCCATCTGTCCAAAAATATCATGGAGATGGTGCGTCACACCAGGAAGTTGATTCAGAAGGTGAGAGAGAGCCTCACTATGGTACAGGGTTCCTCTGAGCGGGTTGCTGAGGTATCAGACAGGATGTGGGAGAATGCAGAGAGCATATCGGGAGCAGTCAAGGAGATAGATGCAGGTGTTTCGGATCAGTCAGTCAGTATTCAGAACTGTGCATGCATGATGGAGCAGCTTTCGGAGCGTATCCAGATCATCAATAAGGATGTGGACGATGTGGGAAGGTTTACTGATTCTACAAAGGAGATGATCAGCAGGGGGATTCTGACCATAAACGAGCTGTCCAGCCAGGCCAGGGCAACCTCAGAGATCACAGACAAGGTACAGGACAATGTGGGAATGCTGGAGGAGGAATCCTCCAAGATACGCAGCTTTGTGGATACCATCAATGAGATTTCCGGGCAGACCAACCTGCTGTCCCTGAATGCTTCAATAGAGGCGGCCAGGGCAGGACAGGCAGGCAGAGGATTTTCGGTGGTGGCAGGAGAGATCCAGAAGCTGGCAGAGGAGTCCATGAGGGCTGCCGGTGAAATAGAGAAGGTGGTAGTCCGGATCCGGCAGAGAATGGGTGATACAGTGGATGCTGCCGGAAATGCCAAGGATGTAGTGAGCAGACAGACCAGGGCTGTAGAAGAGACAAAAGAGGTATTTGATAATATCAGCAAATATATGGAGCAGCTGTTATCCAAATTGAAGAATATCAGCCAAAATGTAAAAAGCGCTGATGAGAGCCGTCTTGTTACAATGGAGGCCATTGACAGTATTTCCGCGGCATCGGTGGAGACAGCGGCCTGTTCTTCTGTTGTGAACAAGACCGTGGACAGCCAGATGCAGAGTGCGAATACATTGAGAGAGTCAGCAGCAGAGCTGGAGAGTAACATGCATGAGCTGACAGAGGTACTGGAGGTATTTAAGGTATAAGTGGGAAGGAGTAGTAAAACGGGTGGAGCAAAGTTTTGTGCTGGAGATTCAGGCAGCATATAATCAGTTTACAAAAGCGGAAAAAAAAGTGGCAGACTATGTGATCGGGAATCAGCAGAAGGTGCTTTATATGTCCATCACCGATCTGGCAGATGCCTGCAATGTGGGTGATACCAGTGTCTACAGGTTCTGCCGGAGCATGAATCTCCAGGGCTATCAGGAGTTTAAGATGAGATTATCTCTGGGCCAGGGAACAGCGGATCACGGGGCTGAAGAAAACGAAGGGGCCCATGATATGGCAGAGACAGTGATGAACCTGAATATCAGAGCAATTAAGGAAACCTATGCGCTCCTCAATATGGAGGATTTTGAAAAGGCCCTGGAGATGTTCTGCCAGGCAGGAAGAGTTTATTTTTTTGGAATAGGAGACAGCCTTTTGACAGCACAGGAGGCATGCAACAAGTTCCTTAGAGTCACCAATAAGGTGATCTGCATCACGGATTCCCACATGCAGGCAATGGCGGCATCTACGGCTACAGCTGAGGATTTGTTTCTTATTGTTTCCTACAGTGGTTCTACCAAGGACAACATTCTGGTGGCCAGTCTGGCCAAGCAGTCAGGGGCAAAGGTGGCATGCATTTCTCATTTCAGGAAGTCACCGCTCACAGCTTATTCAGATGTGACCCTGCTGTGCGGAGCGGATGTGAGTCCGCTGGACGGAGGCTCTATGGCAGTGAAGATGGGACAGCTCTATTTGATGGATCTGCTTTATCAGGAGTATTACAGCCGTAATTATAAAATATGCCGCAAAAACAATGAGAAGACCTCCAGCGCGGTTCTGGCCAAGCTGTTCTGAGGGCCGGATGTGTTCCCTTTACCTGTGCATGCATGGGTAAAGGGCTTTGTTGTGTTTATATTGGAAAAAAGGAGAGAGATGAAGAGTATGAGTAAGGAACTGGCAAAAACCTATGATCCGAAGGGGATAGAAGACAGGCTGTATCAGAAGTGGATGGAGAAGAAGTACTTCCACGCGGAAGTGGACAGGAGCAGAAAGCCTTTTACTATCGTCATTCCGCCCCCCAATATTACAGGCCAGCTGCATATGGGGCATGCCCTGGACAATACGATGCAGGATATTCTGATCAGGTTTAAAAGGATGCAGGGCTTCAATGCTCTCTGGCAGCCGGGAACAGACCATGCTTCCATTGCTACAGAGGTAAAGATTATTGAAAAGCTGAAGGAAGAAGGGATTGACAAAAATGATCTGGGCAGAGAAGGCTTCCTGAAACGGGCCTGGGAGTGGAAAAGAGAATATGGGGGAAGGATCATAGGGCAGCTGAAGAAGCTGGGCTCCTCCTGTGACTGGGACAGAGAACGGTTTACTATGGATGAGGGCTGCAGCAAAGCTGTTACAGAGGTATTCTGCCGGATGCATGAAAAGGGCTGGATCTATAAGGGCAGCAGGATCATCAACTGGTGTCCGGTCTGCAACACCTCTATCTCTGATGCTGAGGTAGAGTACGAGGAGCAGGCAGGTCATTTCTGGCATATTAAATATCCTCTGATAGGAGAGGACGGACAGCCCAGCAGCACGGAATTTTTGGAGTTTGCAACCACACGGCCGGAGACCATGCTGGGGGATACGGCAGTTGCGGTGCATCCTGAGGATGAAAGATACAGAAAGCTGATCGGCAGAAGGGTGCTCCTGCCCATTCTTAACAGGGAGATACCCATAGTAGCCGACAGCTATGTGGATATGGAATTCGGTACCGGTGTGGTGAAGATCACACCTGCTCACGATCCGAACGATTTTGAGGTGGGTAAGAGACATGGGCTGCCTGAGATCAACGTGATGAATGATGATGCCACCATCAATGCCAACGGAGGGAAGTTTCAGGGGATGGATCGCTATGAGGCTCGAGCTGCTATCGTTAAGGAACTGGATGAAATGGGGCTTTTAGTGAAGATAGAGGATTACTCCCACAACGTAGGCACCCATGACAGATGCAAGACTACCATCGAGCCTTTGATCAAAAAGCAGTGGTTTGTGAGGATGGAGGAGCTGATCCGTCCGGCTGCGCAGGCTGTAAAGGATGGGGAAATCAAGCTGGTACCGGAGCGCATGGAGAAAACCTACTTTAACTGGACGGATAATATCCGGGACTGGTGCATCAGCCGACAGCTCTGGTGGGGGCACCGGATACCGGCCTATTATTGTGAGGAGTGCGGAGAGACAGTGGTAGCCAGAGCGCAGCCCGGCGCCTGCCCCAAATGCGGCTCTGCCCGCTTTACCCAGGATCCGGATACCCTGGATACCTGGTTCTCTTCCGCTCTCTGGCCCTTCTCAACCCTGGGCTGGCCCGAGAAAACAGAGGATCTGGACTATTTTTATCCCACCGATGTATTGGTGACGGGATACGACATCATCTTCTTTTGGGTTATCCGCATGATTTTTTCCGGCTATGAGCAGATGCAGGAGAGACCCTTTCACACGGTTCTTTTCCATGGGCTGGTAAGGGATGCCCAGGGACGGAAGATGAGCAAATCCCTTGGGAACGGCATTGATCCGCTGGATATCATAGACAGGTATGGGGCGGATGCACTGAGGCTGACCCTGATTACCGGCAATGCACCGGGCAACGACATGCGTTTTTATTACGAAAGAGTAGAGGCCAGCCGTAATTTTGCTAATAAGGTCTGGAATGCCTCCAGGTTTATCATGATGAATATGGAGGGAAAGAATCCGGATCAGATCCAGCCGGAGATGCTGCAGCCAGCAGATAAATGGATTTTGTCCAGACTGAACAATCTGATAAAAGAAGCTACCGAGAATATGGAAAGCTTTGAGCTGGGTATTGCAGTACAGAAGGTTTATGATTTTATCTGGGATGAATTCTGTGACTGGTATATTGAGATGGTGAAGCCCAGGCTCTACAATTCCGATGATGCTTCCAGCCAGAATGCAGCCCTGTGGACATTGAAGAAAACACTGCTGGAAAGCCTGAAGCTGCTGCATCCTTATATGCCGTTTATCACCGAGGAGATCTTCTGTTCCCTGCAGACAGAGGAGGAATCCATTATGGTATCTTCCTGGCCCGTGTATAGGGAGGAGTGGAGCTTTGCCAAAGAGGAGAAGGAGATCGAGATCATCAAAGAGGCAGTCAGGGGAATCCGCAACATCAGAACCCAGATGAATGTGGCGCCCGGCAGGAAGGCCAAGGTATATGTAGTAAGTGAAAATGAAGGAATTCTTGCAGTATTTGAGGAGGGAAGGCTCTTTTTTGCAGCCCTGTCTCATGCCTCTGAGGTAGCAGTTCAAAGGGATAAGGCAGGGATCGGGGAGGATGCGGTATCTGTGGTAATTCCCAATGCCACCCTGTATATTCCTTTTGCGGAGCTGGTGGATATCGGTCAGGAGATTGCCCGTCTGGAAAAGGAAGAAAAACGCCTTCGGGGAGAGCTTGCCAGGGTAAACGGCATGCTGAATAATGAAAGATTTATTTCGAAAGCGCCACGGGAGAAGATTAAGGAGGAACAGGAAAAGCTGGAGAAATATTCCCAGATGATGGAGCAGGTGAAGCAGCGTTTATCGCAGCTGAGGTAGTCTTTGGAGGGGCCATGGATAAGAAGAGATTCACATCCTGTCGGGAAGCAGAGATTTATCTGCTGGAGCTCCCCAGATTTGTATCCAAGAACCGGGTAGAGGACACGGTAAGCTTTCTGGAGGCTCTGGGGAGTCCTGAGAAGGACAAAAAAATAATTCATGTAGCAGGCACAAACGGAAAGGGTTCTGTTTGTGCCTACTTGTGTTCCCTTTTAATGGAGGCAGGCTATTCTGTGGGGATGTTCACCTCCCCGCACCTGGTGGAAATGAGGGAGCGGTTCCGTATCAATGGAGTGCCTGTTTCCCAGGAGTGCTTTGCAGATGCTTTCCGGGTGGTGATGAAGCGGCTGGAGCAGGCCAGGGAGAAGATCGGCAGGGAGAGCTATCATCCTGCATTTTTTGAGCTTTTATTTCTTATGGGGATGGTGATATTTCAGGAAAAGAAGCCGGACTATATCCTGCTGGAGACGGGATTGGGAGGGAGACTGGATGCCACCAATGCGGTCAGCAGCCCGATCCTAACGGTGATTACAGAAATAGGACTGGATCATATGGAATATCTGGGGGAAAGGATTGAGGATATAGCCGGAGAAAAGGCGGGGATCATGAAGCCCGGGATACCTGTCGTTTTCTGCGATAAAAGAAAGGAAGTCTCAGAGATCATCAGAAGGAGGGCGGAAAGCCTTGGAAATCGGGCAGTGGGCGTGAGTGAGAAGGATTTTTTTAATATGAATTTAAGAAATAAAAGCATTGATTTTTCCATGTGTTCTCGTTATTATGGTTATGTTGCCCTGACAGTGAGGACCAAGGCATTATATCAGGTGGAGAATGCTGCTATTGCGGTTCGATGTATGGAGGAACTGGAGCAGGGCAGGGCTGTCACTCAGGAGCAGCTCAGGCTGGGTGTGGAGAAGGCATACTGGGAGGGAAGAATGGAAGAGGTTCTGCCCGGAGTATACCTGGATGGCGCCCATAACGAGGATGGGATAAATGCCTTCTGCCGTACGGTGGAGGCAGACGGATGCAGGGGAGAACGGTATCTGCTTTTTTCTGCTGTAGCAGATAAAAACTATGAATCCATGATAGATACTCTCGGAAACAGCCGGCTGTTTGACCGCATTGTGGTCACGGCTGTCCATAACAGCCGGGCAGCAGATCCTCAGGACCTGAAGCGCAGCTTTGAGAGGACGGGCAGCGGGAAAAAGAACTGTATTTTATTGCAGGATGCAGGGGAAGCCCTGAACTATCTGCTTTCGGAGAAGAAGGAAGAGGATTTGGTCTATGCAGCAGGTTCGCTTTATCTGGCAGGTGAGATCAAAGCGTTGTTAAGGAGGAATACTGGTGATTAATTTTGAGGAAGAATTAAAAAAGTTTCATCCCAGCCTGGAGGTAGAGGATGCGGAGGAAGCTATTTATAATCAGGATCTGACAGATGTGGCAGATATACTGATCAAGATGATAAAGGATGCAGGAGGGGAGAGATCCCCGGGAAGGTTCAGGGAGGCCGGTACGGCGCGGAATGGAAACAGCAGTGTGTTATATGAGGAATAGGAGTTTGGCATGGTATGTTATAATTGCGGCCGCCGTTTGTCGGAGCATGATTTCTGTACTGCCTGCAGGGCAGATGTAGCAGTTTACAAAAAAATAATGTCTTTGTCCAACCGGTTTTATAATGATGGCCTGGAGAAAGCTGGGGTCAGGGATCTGACGGGAGCGATTGCAAGCCTGAAGCAGAGCCTGAAGTTTAATAAAAATAATATAGAAGCAAGAAATCTGCTGGGACTGGTCTATTATGAGATGGGCGAGGTGGTGTCTGCCCTGAGTGAGTGGGTGATCAGCAAGAACCTGATGTCCGACAAGAATATTGCGGACGGTTATATTCGGATGATACAGTCCAATCAAAGCAGGCTGGATTCCATCAATCAGACCATCAAAAAGTATAATCAGGCATTGGCATATTGCTGCCAGGGCAGCCTTGATATCGCAGTGATACAGTTAAAAAAGGTACTTTCTTTAAATCCCAGGTTTGTGCGGGCGCATCAGCTCCTGGCCCTGCTCTATATCGACAGGAAGGAGTGGGAAAAGGCCAGGCGGGAATTGAATAAATGCATGAAGATCGATGCAAACAATACTGCTACCATCCGCTATATGAAGGAAGTTGAGAAGATGCTCACCGTTGAAGAGGGAGCCAGGGTACAGCCCAGAAAAAGAGAGACTTCCGGAGATGCTGTAACCTATCAGAGCGGTAATGAGATGATCATACAGCCAATAGGGGTAAAGGAACCCAAGGGTGTGCCGGCCCTGCTGAATATGGGGATTGGAATCGTGGTAGGGTTGGCAGCAGCCTGGTTTCTCATACTGCCTGCCAGGATACAGTCGGCACAGGCTGCTATAGATATGGAGCTTCGTACGGTCAGTGAGCAGTCGGATGCCAAAAGTGCTACGATCACCGGGCTGGAGCAGCAGATCAGGGATCTGGCCGACGAAAACGCCGGGCTGCAGGAGAGTTTGGATGGTTATGTAGGTAAGGACGGGGCACTGCAGGCAATGGATAAGCTGCTGTCCGCAGCCAATGCCTATCTGGCTGAGGAAGGAGATGTGATTGCTGTTTCAGAGTTTCTGGATGAAGTGAATGTGGAAGAAATGGGGGAGGCAGCATCCCAGGCTTTTACAGCCTTATATGAAACATTGACTGAGCTGGTTGGGCCGGAGCTGGCCAGAACCTACTATGACCAGGGCTATGCTGCTTACAGGCAGGAAAAATACGATGAGGCAGTTTCCGGTCTGGAAAAGGCTTATCATTACGATGTGACCAATGGAGATGCGCTGTTTTATCTGGCCAATTCCTATCGTGAGACCAACAATATAGAAAAGGCCAGGGAAGCCTATGTGAAGGTCATAGAGCAGTTCCCGGGCACCTTGAAGGCCAGCAAATCCCAGACCTATCTGGCAGAAATCAATAACGGCAATTAGTTTATACAAAAGAAGACATGATTCTATGTCTTCTTTTTTAATTGCGCGCCATGGGAAAAGGAGGCTGCGCACTGTATAAAATCATAGCTGAAAGGGGAATCCAATGGAAGAAAATTTTAAAGTAATCGACAATTATCTGCTGGTCAGAATGCCGGAAGAGATTGACCATCACCTGTCCGGCTGTATCAGTGAGAGGGCAGACCGATTTATACTCGGGCAGGAAATCAACAATATTGTATTTGATTTCGAAGATACCAGATTTATGGACAGCTCGGGAATCGGAATCATCATGGGGAGATATCGGAAGGTGGCCTGCTTCGGCGGCAAGGTATTTGCCATAAATGCGGACAGCAGGATCAGACATTTGCTGATGCTGTCCGGATTACATAAAATAGTGGAAATCATGGATTAGGAGGAACGGAATGAAGAATGAAATGAAAATGGAGTTTGATGCCATATCGGCCAACGAATCCTTTGCCAGAGTGGCGGTGGCTGCCTTTTTATCAGAATTGGATCCCACGCTGGAAGAAATATCGGATGTGAAGACGGCCGTGTCAGAGGCTGTAACGAATGCTATTATTCATGGTTATGACGGGATCGAGGGCGGCAGGGTCTGGATCCATTGCCGAATAGATCAGGATGTGCTGCTGGTTGAGGTCAGGGATGAGGGACATGGGATAGAGGATGTGGACAAGGCTATGGAGCCCATGTTTACTACCAGGCCGGAGCTGAACCGTTCGGGGATGGGCTTTCCTTTTATGGAAGCCTTTATGGATGACCTGGAGGTAGTCTCAGAGCCGGGCAGGGGTACCAGGATCCTGATGAAGAAAAAGATAGGGTGCACATCCTGGATCGGGGACGAGGACTAGTCTATGGAAGAGGTTGCCGTACTGATTGCTCGTGCACAAAGAGGGGATAAGGAGGCAAGAGAGATACTGATAGAGAAAAATCTGGGTCTGGTGCATCATATCGTAAAGCGTTTTACGGGGAGGGGACACGAAAGTGAGGATTTGTTCCAGATAGGAAGCATTGGACTGATGAAGGCCATAGACAAATTTGATCTGTCCTTTGATGTGAAATTTTCCACCTATGCGGTACCTATGATCAGTGGGGAGATCAAGCGCTTTTTACGGGATGACGGGATGGTGAAGGTGAGCCGCAGCTTAAAAGAAAACGGCTGGAAGATCAGCCAGGCATCGGAGCGTATATGGCATGAAAAAGGAAGAGAGGCATCCTTGGAAGAGATAGCGGAGGCCACCGGGCTGTCCAGGGAGGATATCATCATGGCCATGGAGGCCAATGTGGAGGTGGAGTCCATCTATAAATCGGTGTACCAGACGGACGGGAATGAGGTGTTTATGGTGGACAGGCTGCCTGAGAAGAGAGACGAGAATGAGAAGCTCCTGAACCACATGCTGCTGGAGCAGCTTTTGGATGAGCTGGGAGAGGAGGAGAGCAGGCTGATCAGGCTGCGGTATTTCCAGGATAAAACTCAGATGGAGGTGGCCAGGAAAATGGGCATCAGCCAGGTGCAGGTGAGCCGACTGGAGAAGAAAATATTGATCAGGATGCGGGAGAGGATCGGCGGCTGAGCTTATGGGGAAGGGCTTCCGGATATTGCAGGCAGCCGGAATATGAGGTATACTGCTGTAAACCGTAATGGTACAAAGGAAGAAAGGTGGTTTTTTTATGAATGCTTTTGATTATGTGGTGGTAAGTATTGAAGGAGACTATGCCAATTTAAAAAGAACGGATGTAGAAAGTGATGAACTGAAGCTGGTGGCAAGGGCGCTTTTGCCGGATGCCATCCGGGAAGGAACCAGGCTGCATTACCAGTGGATGGAGTATTCCATCTTGGAATGACATATCCCCGGACAAAGAGAGTATATGATTGAAAAATAACGAATAAGAATAAAATTTCCGGCAACAATAAAGAGCAGTGATCAGCACAATTCTAAGGGTAAATATTATTTGGAAGCGGCAGGTGAGACAATGTCAGAAGAAACTCTTTATTTAAAAGCGGAGCGAAACGTAGAAATTACGGAGGATGACGTTTTTTTAAAGGATGTGGCCAAAGTGCTCTGCGAAGACAAGCATATTTCGGCGAAGGCAAAGGCCATCAAGCTGCACCGGTTCGGTGAAAGGGAACCCAGGCGCCAGGCGTTCAGCATACTGAAGCTGATTGAACTGATCCAGCAGGCATGTCCCAATGTGAAGGTAGAAAACCTGGGAGAAACAGAGATCCTGGTGGAACGGGTGGATGTGGATAAGCATAAGGGCAGTGTCCAGCTGGCCAAAATTGTCTTCGTGGCCTGCATCAGTTTTTTTGGTACTGCCTTTACCATTATGGCCTTTCACAATGATATCGGCATTAACCAGGTATTCGGGAAGGTCTATGAGATGGTGATGGGGCAGCCTGCTCCGGGATATACTATCCTGGAATTTACCTATTCCATTGGATTGGCGCTGGGAATCATCGTATTCTTCAATCACATAGGAGGAAGAAGGATTACCAAGGATCCTACCCCCATTGAGGTGGAGATGCGTAATTATGAGCGGGATGTGAATGATGCGCTGATCGAAACTGCGGATAGGGAGGGGAAGACAATTGATGTTTCTTAAGCAGGGGTTTTTGGCAGTTCTGGGAAGCAGCTTTGGCATGTTCACGGCAGGAGGTGTCTTTACGGTACTGATAGCAGTGGGGTTGATTCCCCGCTTTGCAGGAAAAATGCATGTGGGCAGAAAGGTGATGGTTTTTGAAGAGGCTGTGATTTTCGGAACCCTGGCAGGAAACTTCCTGAGTGTCTTTGGGAACTATGGAAAATTGGGAGAGTTTGTGCTGGAGCGGCAGATCTTTGGGGCCGGAGGTACGGAACTGATCTGGCGGTGGATCGGCCTGGGCATCATCATAATATACGGCCTGTTTGCTGGGGTTTTTGTGGGCTGTCTGGCTCTGGCCATTGCGGAAATGCTGGACACCATTCCTATCTTTTCCAGAAGAATCGGCTTTCGGCACGGCCTTGGGATAGCGGTGCTGGCCATGGCACTGGGAAAGGCGGCAGGAAGCCTGATCTATTTCAGCCAGGCTGTATATCTGCATGGCGGGCTGTAGGCCGTGTTGGAAAATGCATTCCTGCACACTGCTGCCGGGAAATATGATAATAAGTGAGGACAGACCATGAATGAACAGGTAAAACAGGAATATCAGGAATACGTTAAGGAGATGACACCCACCCATAATCTGTGGTCACAGATGGGCAAAGCCTTCCTGTCAGGCGGGATCATATGTGTGCTTGGGCAGATTATTCTGAACTACTGCACCAATAATCTGGGACTGGACAAGGAGACAGCGGCAGGCTGGTGCTCCCTGCTTTTGATACTGGCCAGCATCATTCTGACCGGACTGAATCTCTATCCCTCTATCGTGAAGTTTGGCGGTGCGGGGGCATTGGTACCGATCACCGGATTTGCCAACAGCGTGGCGGCACCGGCTATCGAATTCAAGAAGGAGGGGCAGGTGTTTGGGGTTGGAGCCAAGATCTTTACTATTGCCGGGCCGGTAATACTGTATGGAATCTTTACCAGCTGGGTGCTGGGGCTGATATATTGGGGTCTGAAGTGTATGGGATGGGTATAAAATATAAGAATAAAACTGCGGCGGCAGGCGGTGAATGCTGCCGGGAGCAGCACAGACGGAACCAAAGGAAGCAAGTGTCTAAGGATGCTGCTCCCAATCCCTGCATACATCCACCCATCCCAGGGCGGCAGAGTGAGTCTCCAGCTCGTCCAGAGAAAGCTCTACCGCACTGCTGCCATCTCCTGCAGCAGGATAGACTGTTTCAAAGCGTTTCAGGGATATATCCAGATAGGCGGCTACCCCCGGTCTGACGGCAAAGGGACATACCCCGCCGGGAGCATGGCCTACATATTCTTCCACAGCATCTCGAGGGATCATCCTTGCTTTCTGATGGAAAGCAGCCTTGTATTTGGCATTGTCTACCCTGGCATCTCCGGCAGTAACGATCAGAACCGGCTTATCCTCCAGCAGAAAGGACATGGTCTTTGCGATCTGTCCGGGCCGGCATCCGATGGCCTCTGCGGCCAGCTCTACTGTGGCGCTGGAACGGTCCAGTTTCTTAACCTGACATTCAAGTCCGGCATTTACAAAATACTGCTTGACATTTTCATACGACATATCTGGGAACCTCCTCTTTTGCTGCCTGGGGCATAGGTGTATTTTAATGGATTTACAGCAGATTGTAAATAGCAGTGAGGATATTTTACTGTTTACCAAAAATTAAGTTTATGCTTATAGACAGGTTATTGAGAATACAAAACAGGGGTGATATAATAAAGAAACAGTTCCAAAGACAGATTAGAATATACTAAGGATGATATGAATGGCTTCTTTTACCGATTTGAGATTTTTATTCCATTTTTTTCCGGCCTTTCTGGCTGTTTACTATATCGCAAAAAAAGAGTATCGAAATACAGCTCTTTTGCTGGGGAGTATTGTTTTTTATGCATTGGGAGATCCCAGGTTTCTTCCTCTCCTGCTGGCTATGGTATGGATGAATTACCTTATGGCAAAAAACTGTTACAGCAGGAGAATAAATAGGGCAGGAGCAGGCAGCAGGGGATTTCTTGCAGCCGCTGTTTTGACAGATGCAGGAATTCTTGCAGGCTTTAAAATAATGGGTGCCTTTCAGGAAAGCATTGTTCTTCCTTTAGGGCTGAGCTTCTATATCTTTAAAATGATCTCCTTCCAAATAGATGTATACAGGGGAAAGATAGAAAGTCTGCCCTCTTTTCGGGATACGGCGGTATACTTCATGCTGTTTCCCCAGATTGTGTCAGGTCCCATCATGCGCTTTCAGGCCGGCAGGTTCAGGTTCGGAAGGCAGAGGAAGTATTCCTGGGAAGCTTTTGAGAAGGGACTGCAATATTTGGCAGTGGGTCTGGGAACGAAGGTGCTGCTGGCGGACAGGCTGGCTCTTCTCTGGAAGGATATCAATATGATCGGCTATGAAAGCATATCTACACCCCTGGCATGGCTGGGGGCGGCAGCCTTTTCCATGGAGCTGTATTTTGATTTCTGGGGATATTCCCTAATGGCTTCAGGGATCTGCGTGATGCTGGGGCTTCCTTATATCAAGAATTTTGACCATCCCTATGCATCGAAAAGCATCAGCGAGTTCTGGAGACGCTGGCATATGACCCTGGGCAGTTTTTTTCGGGATTATGTATATATTCCGCTGGGAGGCAGCAGGGGCAGTGAACTGAAAACCATCCGGAATCTGTTGTCGGTGTGGCTGCTCACAGGATTCTGGCATGGCAGCAGCAGGAATTTTATTTTCTGGGGACTGATGCTGTTTGTCTTGATTGTGGCAGAGAAGCTGTGGCTGGGCAGGGTGCTGGAAAAACATCCTCTCCTGGCAAGATGCTGGGTGCTGGTGCTGATTCCCATAAGCTGGATCTTTTTTGCAATCACCGATCTGAACCAGCTCAACCTGTATCTGGGGCGTATGTTCCCTTTTCTGGGAGGAGATGGGATAGCGGTGAATCCCCGTGATATAGTAAAATATCTGGGATTGTACTGGAGATACCTGGCGGCGGGAGTGGTCTGGTGCATACCGGCGTCCTTCAGATTGTTTGAAAAACACAGGAGGAATCCTGTTGCAGTGGTACTGACAGTATTTATTTTCTGGTTTTCAGTGTACTGCATAGTCAGCATGGGGAATAATCCTTTTGCTTATTTAAAGTTCTGATACAGAAGGGAGTATGGGCATATACATGAAATGGATAAGAAAATGTCCGGTTTTTTTCCTGCTGGCGGTAAGCGGAATGGTCTTGGCGGTGACGGGAGCGGCGGGAAGCGGAACAGTATATAAAGAGATGGATCAGAATCCTGTGATGGTACCCTGTCTTTCCAGGGTGATGGAGGGACTGGGACAGGGCATCATGCCCTGGGAGGTGTGGGAGAGTGCTGCAGGAAAGGTTTTTCCGAACATGGGCACAGAGGATGAGGCGGCGGCAGATGTGGCAGCAGCCGGGGACAATGCTGTACAGGTCGATCCGACTGCAGGCATGGAAGCGGAGACAGAACCTGGTACAGAAGCCATGGGACAGGCTTTGCCTGCAGCATCGCCGGATGAGGGTAAGGAGCTCACGGAAGCAGAGGAGGAGCCTGCCCGTACCTATTCCTTTGTGACTGTGACGGAGGATTATTTTAATGATGCACTGTTCATCGGAGACTCCAGGACAGTAGGACTGTTTGAATATGGCGGAATAGAGGAGCGAGCAGACTTTCTGGCCAAAACCTCACTCACCATCTATGAGGTATTTCTGGAGCCTGTACCGGTGATCAGGGATGAGGAAACGGACAGGATGCTTACCATAGAAGAGGCTCTCGGCAGAAGGCAGTACGGAAAGATCTATCTGATGCTGGGCATCAATGAGCTGGGGAGAGGCACAAAGGAAACCTTTATGAAGGAATATCGTTCCGTAGTAGAGCGGCTGCGGGAGCTGCAGCCGGGGGCAGTGATCTTTGTGGAGGGTATCATGCGTGTAGCCGGAACCAAGAATGAGAGGGATCCTATTTTTAACAATACCAATATCAATGAAAGAAATGAAGCAATAGCCGGCCTGGCAGACGGCAAAAGCATTTTTTATATTGATATCAACGAGGCGATATGTGACCAGGATGGAAATCTGGTGGCGGACTATACTACGGATGAGGTTCATCTGAAGGCAAAATATTATGAACTCTGGAAGCAGTTTCTGCTGGAGCATGGCATTGAATAATTTCCTGCATTTTACAGATAATATCATATGATAGGCATTATGGAAGGAGTATGTGTATAGTATGAGTCAGGAAAAAAAGGAAGTATCCAATGCAGTGTCAATGCTGGGAAGGCAGAGCCTGGAGCTGAAGCATCCTGTATTTATCAGAAGCAGCGCCAGCGTGGTAGGTACCAAGGAGGGACAGGGGCCTTTGTCGGAGCTGTTTGATATGATTGGTCAGGATGACATGTTCGGATGTGAGTCCTGGGAGGAGGCGGAAAGCAGCCTGCAGAAGGATGCAGTTTATCTTGCATTGGGAAAGGCAGGCTTGAAAAAGGAAGAGATCAGATATCTCTTTGCCGGGGATCTGCTGGGACAGTCCATTGCCAGCAGCTTTGGGCTGGCAGGCTATGAGATTCCTTTGATTGGGCTGTATGGAGCCTGCTCCACCTGCGGTTTATCCCTGAGTATGGGGGCTATGGCCATCAATGCAGGCTATGCTGACCATGTGGTCTGCGTAACCTCCAGTCACTTCGCCAGTGCAGAAAAGGAGTTCCGCTATCCTCTGGGGTATGGAAATCAGAGACCCCTGTCAGCCACATGGACGGTGACGGGAAGCGGAGCTTTTGTGCTGAGCAGTACCCGGGGAGAAAGATCCAGGGCACGCATCACAGGGATCACCACAGGCAGAATCATGGACTACGGGTTGAAGGATTCCATGAATATGGGCCCCTGTATGGCTCCTGCGGCCTGCGATACCATTTACAGCAACCTGAAGGATTTCGGAAGGAGGCCCTCGGATTATGATAAGATCATCACGGGGGATCTGGGGACTGTGGGACAGCATGCGCTGCTGGATCTGCTGAGGGAAAGGGACATAGACATTGCCGGACAGCATATGGACTGCGGAATAGAAATCTACGATGCCAGGGAGCAGGACACTCATGCCGGAGGAAGCGGCTGCGGCTGCAGTGCAGTGACTCTGTCGGCATATATTTTAAAAAAGCTGGAGGAGGGCGTGTGGAAGCGGATCCTCTTCGTACCCACAGGGGCACTGCTGAGCAAGACCAGCTTCAATGAGGGACAGACGGTGCCGGGCATTGCCCATGGAGTGGTGATTGAGAGTGTGCAGGACTGAGAATTTTTGCGGCAGGCTACTTGAAAAAAGGGAAGACTACTGGTACAATGCAAAGGAAATTGGGATAAAAAAGGATGGGGCTGGAGATGCGGCAGATGGAGTTTAAGATGGAGAGGCAGGGGCTTCTGAAGGAAGGGGATCACATTACCATTACCGAGGGGCTGCTGCCTGGCAGCTATTATTACACCATAGATCCGTCTCTGGCCATGTCAGGCAACTATCCCTTCAGGGAAAGGCTGACAGCCAGGGAGGGAGTAGTGACTCAGATCATAGAAAATGAAAGAGGCTTCTATGTGATGGCAGAGTTTGAGGAAGGAAAGGAGTAAATGATCATGCTGAAAAAAGTTGCAACGGACAAGGCGCCGGCGGCCATCGGACCGTATTCACAGGGGATTATTGCGGGAAATACACTGTATGCATCAGGACAGATTCCCATTGATCCTGCCACGGGAGAAATCAGGGGTGGGGAGATTACAGAGCAGGCGCAGCAGGTGATGGAAAATGTGGGAGCTATCCTGGAAGAGGCCGGGTATACCTTTGGCGATGTGGTGAAGACTACCTGTTTTCTGGCTGACATGGCTGATTTTGCAGCCTTTAACAGTGTATACGAAAAATATTTTACAGAGAGGCCGGCCAGGAGCTGTGTGGCAGTGCGCCAGCTTCCAAAGGATGTGCTCTGTGAGGTGGAAGTGATCGCATACCATGCATAATATTGTATTGATCGGGATGCCGGGGGTGGGAAAGAGTACCATAGGTGTAGTGCTTGCCAAGCGCCTGGGCTATCGGTTTATAGATTCCGATCTGGTGATACAGGAGGAGCAGGGGATGCTGCTTCACCAGATCATTGCCCAGAAGGGTGTGGACGGTTTTCTCCAGGTGGAAAACCAAATCAACTGTTCCCTGCAGGCGGAACGAAGCGTCATTGCCACAGGCGGCAGTGCCGTTTGCGGCAGGGAGGCTATGGAGCACCTGAGGAGCATCGGAACGGTGGTTTACCTGGAGCTTCCCTGTGAGGCTGTTAAAAAAAGATTAGGGAATCTGAATGAGAGAGGAGTGGCACTCAGGGAGGGGCAGACCCTTGATGGGCTGTATCTTGAGCGGCTCCCTTATTATCAGAAAGATGCGGATATTACGATAGACTGCAGCAACAAAGGAATCAAGGATATTGCGGCTGAGGTAGAAAGAGCTGTGAAAGAGAAGGACGCTTCAAAGCACAGCAAAGTCTCCAGACTTTGAAAGCAGCATGGTTATAAGGATGAGAGAAAAGAAAATGATTGGCAGCAGCCTGCTGCTGTTTCTGACAGCCTGTATCTGGGGGGTGGCTTTTGTAGCCCAGAGCGTAGGCATGGATTATATGGAGCCGCTGACCTTTAATGGGGCAAGATTTCTTCTGGGCGGAACGGTTCTTCTGCCTATGGTTTTTTCCCGTGCGGCGAAAAGGATAAAGAAAAATGAGGGAATTCCTGCATATTTGACGATAAAGGGAGGGATCTGCTGCGGCCTGGCTATCTGTGCGGCCTCTCTGTTTCAGCAGTACGGCATTCAGCGCACCACTGTGGGAAAGGCCGGCTTTATTACCACTCTCTATATCATCATCGTGCCGGTTTTGGGCCTGTTTCTTCATAAGAAGGTGCCGGGAAGGGTGTGGATTGCTGCAGCCATCGCCGGAGCAGGCCTGTATCTGCTCTGTATCAATGAGAGCTTCTCCATCGGCAGGGGGGACACGCTGGTATTCATCTGTGCAGTTTTGTTTTCCATACATATTCTGGTGATTGATTATTTTTCACCCAAAACAGATGGGGTGCTCCTTTCCTGCATCCAGTTCTATGTGGCGGGCAGCATTTGCACAGCAGGTGCCTTTTTCTTTGAGCAGCCATCCCTGGAGGGGCTGGCTGCAGGAGCGGTTCCCCTGCTGTATGCAGGCATTCTGTCCTGCGGTGTGGCCTATACCTTGCAGATCGTGGGGCAGAAGAGGCTGGAACCCACTGTGGCGTCCCTGATTCTGAGTGTGGAATCGGTGGTTTCCGTATTGGCCGGATGGGCTATTCTGGGACAGGCTCTGTCGGCCAGAGAGCTGCTGGGCTGCGTCCTGGTGTTTGCAGCGGTTATCCTAGCACAGGTTCCGGCGCGGCGACGGAGCTGATGAACGGCCGAAAAAACATCTTGACACAGCAAAGCAGAAGTGGTAAGATTCAAACAATCAAAACAACTGAATATATCCATGAAAACCGATGAAGTGGAGATAAAAACAGATGTGCACTCACAGAGAGCCGGGATTGCTGGGAACCGGCAGAACGCAGTTTGTTAAATGGACCACGGAGGGCGCAGTCAAAGGCCGGCATGAAGTCACGGGCTGAGTATTCTGCGACGTAGAGCATACGTTAGTTGCTGGGAATATGATGGTATTCCTTAAAGTGCGGAAGAATAGATTCCTGAATAAATTCAAGAAAGTATTCTTTCGAATCAAGGTGGCACCGCGGATAGAAGACAGGGTGAGATATTTCATTCGAATATTTTGTCAGGATATAATCCACAGACAGTATTCGGCAGTGAGGTATCAATCCATAGATGATGAATCCGTCCTTGACAATAGTTTATATTGTCAGGGGCGTTTTTTGTCGTTCAATTTTATTTTCAGGAGGGAGCAGCATGTATACACCAACACTTGAGCAGATAAAAGAATATGCAAAGGATTATAAGATGATTCCTGTCAGCCGTGTCCTGTATTCCGACATCAGGACACCCATTGAAGTGCTGAGGAGACTGAAGTCGGTCAGCCGCCACTGTTATATGCTGGAAAGTATGGAGAGTGCAGACCGGTGGGGGAGATACACCTTTTTAGGATATGATCCCAGGCTGGAGCTCACTTGCACGGATGGAGTCCTCCGCATCGATGCGGGAACGGAGCTGGCGGTGGAAAATGCGGATCCTGCGGTTTATATCCGCCGGATGATAGAGGAGAACAGAAGTCCACGAATAGAAGGGATGCCTCCGTTTACGGGAGGGCTGGTAGGGTATTTCTCTTACGACTATATCAAGTACACCGAGCCGGGGCTGAAGCTGGACGCAGAGGATGAGGAGAATTTCAAGGATGTGGATCTGATGCTGTTTGACAAGGTGATCGTTTTTGATCACCTCAGGCAGAAGATAATTCTTATCGTGAATATAAAGGCTGACGGGGCAGAAGAGAATTACCGAAAGGCCTTGAGAGAGCTGGATGACATGGCCTCACTGGTGACGGAGGGAACCCCGGCACAGATTCCTTCCCTTAAGATAAAATCTGATTTCCGGCCTCTTTTTCAGAAAAAGGAATACTGCTGCATGGTAGAAAAGGCAAAGCAATATATCCGGGAGGGAGACATTTTCCAGGTAGTGCTGTCCAACAGACTGGAGGCGGAGGCGGAGGGCAGTCTTTTTGACACCTACCGGGTACTTCGGACGGCCAATCCCTCCCCCTATATGTTTTATCTCAGCAGTGATGATATAGAGATTGCAGGAGCTTCTCCTGAAACTCTGGTAAAGCTGGAGAATGGGAGGCTGTACACCTTTCCGCTGGCGGGTACCAGGCCCAGGGGCAAAACAGAGGAGGAGGACAGAAGGCTGGAGGAGGAGCTGCTGGCTGATCCCAAGGAGCTGGCCGAGCACAATATGCTGGTGGATCTGGGAAGGAATGATATAGGCAGAATCAGCCGCTTTGGCACAGTGAAGGTAGAGAAGTATATGTGGGTAGAGCGTTTTTCCCATGTGATGCATATCGGCTCCACGGTGAGCGGAGAGATCAGAGAGGATAAAACAGTTCTGGATGCAGTGGGAGCAGTGCTTCCTGCAGGCACCCTTTCCGGAGCCCCTAAAATAAGAGCCTGTGAGATCATCAATGAATTGGAAAATAATAAGAGAGGAATCTACGGCGGAGCCATCGGTTATATCGGCTTTGCCGGCAATCTGGATACCTGTATAGCCATCCGAATTGCATTCAGGAAAAACGGCAGGGTGTTCGTCCGCTCGGGAGCAGGCATCGTGGCAGACAGTGTACCGGAGAAGGAGTACCAGGAGTGTATCAATAAGGCAAGGGCAGTGACAGATGCTCTGAAAGCAGCGGAAGGAGGAATTTAAATGATACTGCTGATAGACAATTATGATAGTTTTTCCTATAACCTGTATCAAATGGTGGGCTCTATTGATCCGGGGATCAAGGTGATCCGAAACGATGAAATGAGTATCAAGCAGATAGAGGAGCTGGATGTGGGCCTTATCCTGCTTTCTCCGGGACCGGGCAGACCGGAGGATGCAGGGGTCTGCTTGGAGGCGGTAAAGCATTTTGCAGGAAAAATACCGATCCTGGGCGTGTGTCTTGGACACCAGGCTATAGCGGAGGCCTATGGGGCAGAGATATCCTATGCCGGGGAGCTGATGCACGGAAAGCAGTCGGAGGTACTGGTTGACAGGGAGTGTCATATTTTTAAGGGGCTGCCGGACAGGATAAAGGCTGCCAGGTATCATTCTCTGGCAGTGAAGGAGGAAACCCTGCCGGAGGAACTGGTGGTTACGGCGAAGACAGAGGATGGGGAGATCATGGCTCTACGCCATAAGAAGTACCCGGTGTATGGGGTGCAGTTTCATCCGGAGTCAATCCTGACACCGGATGGGGAGAAGATACTGAGAAATTTTATATGCGGTTGAAGAAAGAGAGGAGATATCCATGATCAAAGAGGCGATTCAGAAAATAGTTACCGGCAGGGATCTTACACTTCAGGAGGCAGAGGGAGTGATGGATGAAATCATGGGAGGGCAGGCATCCCAGATACAGATGGCGGCATATCTTACCGCTTTGTCTCTGAAGGGGGAGACCATTGATGAGATTACGGCATCCGCAGCAGGGATGAGGAGGCATTGCCTCCGGCTGCTGCACGATATGGAGGTACTGGAGATCGTTGGGACGGGAGGGGATAAGTCCAATTCCTTTAATATATCTACTGCCTCTGCGCTGGTGGTGTCCGCAGCGGGAGTCCCTGTTGCCAAGCACGGCAACAGGGCGGCAAGCAGCAGGTGCGGGGCGGCAGATGTACTGGAAGCACTGGGGGTGAATATTATGATTCCACCGGAAAAAAGCAGGGAGCTGCTTGAGAGAATCGGAATATGCTTTCTCTTTGCCCAGAACTATCATATTGCCATGAAATATGTTGCGCCGGTGCGAAGGGAGCTGGGGATCCCTACCGTGTTCAACATCCTGGGTCCCCTGTCCAATCCGGCAGGAGCCAATATGCAGCTTTTGGGAGTGTACCAGGAGGAGCTGATAGAGCCCATGGCTCAGGTCCTTTCCAATCTGGGTGTGAAAAACGCCCTGGTAGTATACGGCAGAGACGGCCTGGATGAAATCTCCATCAGTGCCCCTACCAGTGTATGTGAGGTAAGAGACGGAAGCTTTAAGAAATATCTGCTGGAGCCGGAGCAATGCGGCATGGCAAGGTGCCGGAAGGAGGATCTGTCCGGCGGCACTCCTGAGGAAAATGCGGAGATCATCCGGGAGATCCTGAGAGGCAGGAGGGGGCCAAAGGCTGACGCTGTGGTACTGAATTCTGCAGCTGCCCTGTATGTGGCGGATGCCTCTCTGACCCTGGAAAAGGCAGTGGAGAAAGCCAGGGAGACCATAGACAGTGGAAGGGCGATGGAGCAGCTGGAGAAATTCGTGCAGCTGTCTAATGAGGGGGAGGCAGAACATGATTTTAGACCGGATTGCTGAAAGAACAGTACTCAGAGTAAAGGAAGAAAAAAGAAAAAAGGGGCTCTGCCAGGTCAGAAGAGCAGCAGAGGAGCTGGGAGCAGATACAGGCTTTCTGTTTCATAGAGCGCTGGAGGCTCCGGGAATATCTTTCATCTGTGAGGTGAAAAAGGCCTCTCCGTCTCGGGGAGTGATCGCGGAGGAGTTTCCTTATCTTCAGATAGCCAGGGAGTATGAGGAGGCGGGAGCGGCGGCCATTTCAGTGCTGACGGAGCCCTATTACTTTCTGGGGAGCGGCAGGTATCTGGAGGAGATCGCCGCAGAG
>JALESH010000002.1 GCA_022781985.1 Lachnospiraceae bacterium
CCAGTAGAGGAAATAGTGGCTAATGATTATGACCTTTCAATCAATAAGTACAAGGAAGTGGTATATGAAGCAGTTCAGTACGAACCTACCGATGTGATTATGGGTAAGATTGAAGCAATCGAAGCTGAAATTCAGACTGAATTTGCAGAACTGAAGAAGCTCTTAGGTTAGATATGATTTTGTGATTTCTACACCCATCTGCTCTGATGGGGTAGAAACTTGGAAAAGTAGATGTAAGCTGGGGGATTCTTCGGCTGATTTCTATAAGGTTTTCTGATTTGTAGGTAAAAACGAAAGGATGAATTCTATATCATAGAGTGCATTGGCTTGCAGAGCAAGGGTTAGCACCAAAGAGAGTATTTCTTGTTATAATTCCGCTCATGACTTTGTCGTTACGGAACTTGTAAAAACAGTTTTCATTTATAAGGAGGATGAGCAAATGAAGAGTAATAAGCACAATACGATTGATGTACTGAATGTTTCACTTAATGTTTTTAATAACTTGAGCGGTAATATGGCATGAGGTGCTCTGCTAACCAATGCACTTTACGATAATTCGGATTTGCAGGGATGATGCAGATGGAGATAAAAACACTTGGAGAACTTTGCGATATTGTGTCTGGTGGTACGCCATCAAGGTCAAAAGCGGAGTTTTGGAATGAAGGAACAATTCCTTGGATAAAAATTGGTAATATTAAAGGAAAATATGTTAATGAGGCAGATGAATTCATTACGCAGGAAGGTCTTGCTAGGTCATCTGCAAAAATGTTAGCCAAGGGAACCGTTCTATATACAATATTTGCGACTTTAGGAGAGGTGGGCATTTTGGAGATTGATGCCTGCACAAATCAAGCAATTGCGGGGCTAACGATTAAAGATACAAATCAATTAAGCATAGATTATTTGTATTATTATTTAAGGTCAAAGAAAGCCTATGTAAATAATGTTGGTAGAGGAGTTGCACAGAATAATATAAATATGTCTATTCTGAGGAACTTTGAGCTTCCTTTGCCAGAATTGTCAAAGCAGATTGAGATTGTTGAGATTATTGATAAGGTTTCTAAGATAATAGAAGCTCGTCAACAGGAGTTAGAATGTTTAGATGACCTCATCAAAGCCCGATTTGTCGAGATGTTTGGTGACCCAGTTGAAAATCCTAAAGGATACCTTGTAAAGACACTTCAAGAGCTTATTGATATGGGGTATATAACATATCATTTGGATGGAAATCATGGTGGAGACTATCCAAGAAGTGAAGAGTTTGTTGATACTGGTGTCCCGTATATTAGTGCAAATTGCATCGTTAATGGAGAGATAGATTTTTCTAAGGCAAAGTTCCTTACTCCAGAAAGAGCAGGCAAACTTAGAAAGGGTATTGCAAAGGATGAAGATGTATTGTTTGCACATAATGCAACAGTTGGACCGACAGTTGTATTGCATACTGATGAGGAAAAGGTTATTTTAGGAACTTCTCTTACCGCATATCGCTGTAATAAGGATATGATTCTTCCAAATTATCTTAAAACATATATGCTTAGTGGTGGATTTGTTAGACAGTATTCTGGTGAGATGAAGCAGACAACAAGAAATCAGGTGCCTATTACGGTTCAGAAAAAGTATTTGTTTTTGATACCTTCTATCGAGGAACAGGAGCAGTTTGCAAACTTTGTCAAACAAGTCGACAAATCAAAAGTTGTTGTTAAAAAATCTTTAGATGAAACTCAGCAATTATTTGATTCATTAATGCAAAAATATTTTGGATAGTAATGATTATTTGCAGTTGGAGGAATGAATACGATATGAGTGTTTTAGTAAGATGTAAAATCTAAAAAAGCTTGAAAATCCGGGGCTTTCGAGCACTTAAAAAAAATATGCGTTTGTCGTGAGTGTAAGGTAATAGTAACTTGATTGTTTTGGCTGAAAGGATAATATGATGAATATAAAACAACGAAATTTTATACGGGGATTATTGATATTAATTGCATCATTTGCTGGATATATTGGCGCTAGATTATTGTTTATTTTATTACTAGAGAGTTGAAAGTTCTAATCGTAAACTTTCCACTCTCTAGTATCAGCTTATGCATTGGTTATTTCGGTCTGTCTGAGATTGGTCATTCTCTTTCCATGCTGACACTGTAAAATTCTGCGTTGAATTTCATAGCATATTTTCGTATAATATAATAATATACATGTAATAAAGAAGTATGGAAAAATGACAGGTTGGAGAGCCTGTATTTTTAACCAGCAATGGCATAAGTAAAGTGAAACACAAGAAGAATAGGGCTGTCAGATGAAAATACATGACAAACTGATCAAACCGGTACGGGAGGTAAAATATCTGGATGTGGAAAATACGGACAGATATCGTTCCATTGTCCGCCTCTTTTATCTGAACTATGAAAAATTAAAATACTGGATGTACCAGGAAGAGGTATATGAGGAACTGGCTGAGGATGCTTATTTCTCAGCATATACCCCGGAACAGTGTCAGCAGGATCTGTCAGTGCTAAAGGAATGGGGTAATCTTGCCACCCTCCAGGATACAAGAAAAGTGACTTCCATTGAGGAATTCAAAAATAAGAAATTCCGCTATCAGCTCACAGAGACCGGGGTAGAGATCGAGCGGATGGTCATCCGTCTGGAGAACCTGTTTATTGAGGGATCCTCGCTGGAACCTACACTTTTGGAACGGCTTCGGCTATCCTTGGTACGGATCCAAGAGATGCCGGAAGAAAGCGTGGAAAAAATTTATGGATGGTGGAATGACCTGAACAATGATTTTATTCGCTTGAACCAGAATTATCAGGATTACATGCGGGAACTGAACAGTGTTAAGGCAGAGGAAATGATGAAGACCAGAGAATTTCTGGTGTTCAAAGACAGCTTGATCGGATATCTCAGAGCCTTTGTAAGAAGCCTTCAGCTTAATGTGACAGCCATTGAGCAGTCATTAAGGAAGGTAAAATCGGAAACTGTAAAATATGTGCTGGATCAGGTGACAGCCTATGAGATGTCCATTCCAAGAATGGATGTGGAAGTAAACGAGAGACAGGTTTATGAGCGGATGATAGGCCGTTGGGAAAATATACAGAGTTGGTTTATCGGAGGCGGTGGTTCCGGTTCCGAGGCGGCCAAGGTGTTTGAGACGACAAACGAGATTATCCGAAAGATTACACGCTATGCAGCCAGGCTCAGCGAGCAGAGTAGCAGCGGTGCAAACCGCAGAGAAGAGTATCGAAAGCTGGCAGATATGTTCGCCCGCTGTGATGAGATCGATGAGGCGCATAAGCTTTCTGCGGCCGTCTTCGGAATTGAGAAGCCCCTTCACTTGAAAGGGGATTTCGTCAGGGAGACGGAAAGCATTAACAGTGGTGTCTATGAGGAAGAACCTCATGTTGTCACTGTCATGCCCAGGGTGCGGAATTATAAGGAAAAAGCAAAGCGAAGCGGAATTGCAGACCGCACCAGAGAAAAAGAAGAGGTTCGCCTGGCCATGCTTGAGAAGCTTCGGGAGGAGCGGCATTTGCTGAAAAGCTATATTAAGGAAGGTCGTCTGGAATTTGCCGCGCTGCCCAGGATTTCGCCTCAGGTCAGGGATGTTTTTCTTACCTGGCTGTCCAAGGGGTTGGAAAACAGAAATTATTGTGCGAAAACAGAGGATGGTCAGGAATTCCGCATTGAACTGGAGACACCGGACAGCACCTGTATATTGGACTGTACCGATGGAACATTTCGGATGCCCGCATACAGCATTATTTTTGACGAGGAAGATTAAGGACGAATGAATGCACTGGAAGTTTTACTGAGCAGACGATGGGTTTTAAAATCCAGAGACCGTGAACTATATTACCAGATGAAGGATGAAATCGGTGGGCTGAAAAAATTTTTGATGGAGAAAATGGGATATCAGGTCATTGTAAATCCGTATCTGGTGAAAGTGGAAAAGCTTCCCGCCAAGGCGGAGAGTTGGATGGGAATTCAGGATTTTACTTCTCCCACCGAGTATGCATTTTTCTGTCTGATCCTTATGTTTCTGGAGGACAAGGAAGCAGAGGAGCAGTTTGTACTGTCCGAACTTACAGAGTATGTACAGGGGCAGTATCAGCAGGAAAAAGTGGACTGGACAATATACAGCTACAGGCGTCATTTGATCAAGGTAATGAAATATTGTGTGTCCATTGGGATTTTGAATGTAGATGACGGAAGCCAGGAAAATTTTGCACGGGATGACAGCAGTGAGGTTCTGTATGAAAATACCGGAGCGTCTCGCTATTTCATGCGTAATTTTACACAGGACATCATGGATTATTCGGACTATCGAGACTTCCTGAAAGCGGAATGGATCGATGTAAATGAGGACAGGGGAATCGTGCGCAGACAACGGGTTTACCGAAGTCTGTTAATGTCCATGGGACTTTACCGTACTGAGGAGAACGAAGAGGATTTCGCCTATGTGAAAAATTACCGCAACATGATACAAGGAGAGTTGGAGGAACTGTTTCCCTGTGAACTGCAGGTATATCGCAGCAGTGCTTACCTTGTGCTGGGTGAGGAATGTCGGTTAGGACGGTGGCTGCCGGAGGAGAACACCCTGTCCGATATCGTGCTGCTGTTGGGGCAGCTAATCCGTGAAAAGGCGGAACAAGGAAAATTTAACCTGCGGACCGATGAGTCAATACAGATCTCCATGGAGGAGTTCCGCAGTCTCATAGAAGAATGTAAAGGGCGTTTTGGAAGCGGATTTATCAAAACCTATCGGGAAATGACAACCGAAGAATTCCACAGGGAGCTATCCGCTTATCTGACCAATTTGGAATTGGTGGAAAGACAGCGTGAAAATATCGTTATCCGGCCTGTGCTTGGCAGGGTGATCGGAAAATATCCGGCAGATTTCGACTGGAGTGGAGGAGGCAGGAAGGATGAACAGTGAGTGGCAGCTAAACAGGATAGGTCTGCTGGATTTCTGGTATTATGATGAACAAGAATTTGATTTTTTAGACGGCAGGATGCTTCTTCGGGGAGCCAATGGCTCCGGGAAATCAGTAACCATGCAGAGCTTTATCCCCTTGCTTTTGGATGGAAATATGCGCCCTGAGCGTCTGGATCCCTTTGGCTCCCGTGCCAGAAAAATGGAAAATTATCTCTTGGAGGAGGGCGATGGGCGAGAGGAGCGCACGGGATACCTCTATATGGAATTAAAGCGCCTGGACAGTGATGTTTACACAACCATCGGAATCGGAATCCGCGCGAGAAAGAACAAAAAGCTGGATACATGGTACTTCTGTGTGACAGATGGGCGGAGGATAGGGAAGGAACTGTTTCTGTACAAGGATGTACAGAGCCGTCTTACCTACACGAAACAGGAGCTTAAGAACCGGATTGGGGAAGGCGGACGCGTCATGGAGACCCAGGGTGAGTATGCACAGTGTGTCAATCGTCTGCTGTTCGGGTTTGAGACCATGGAAGAATATGAGGAACTGATTGAGCTTTTGATACAGCTGCGTACACCCAAGCTTTCCAAGGATTTTAAGCCCTCTATCATTAATGAGATTTTAAGCAGATCCTTACAGACACTGTCTGAGGATGATCTTCGTCCCATGTCCGAGGCAATTGAAAATATGGATAACCTGAAGACCAACCTGGATGCGTTAAACGACAGTGTGAGGGCTGCGGAGCAGATTGAGAGGGCTTTTGGCCAATACAACGAGATTGTACTGTATGATAAGGCCATGCTTTTTTCTAATGCCTCAAAGGAATGCCGGAATCTGGAAAGAAAGGCCAGGGATCTGATGACACAGAAGGAGGAGAGCATCCGGCAGCTGACGGAAGAGACGGAGCGTTATGAGAATCTGCGTCAGGAAGAGGAAGTACTGAAGCAAGAGGAGGGTTCTCTGAGAGACAGTGATGCGGCACGCTTAAAACAGCAGGAACTGACCTTGGAGGAGCAGTGTAGGGAAGCCGGGGAGGAAGCCGCAGGAAAAGCTAAGCAGGAGCAGGAGAAGAAAGAAAAATACCTGGAGACAGAGCAAAAGCGGAGAGAACAGCAGGAGAGGAATGAACTGATCTGGAGCGAAATCAAGGGCTGTCTGGAGGAGATGGAGGAATACATAGAGGATGTGCCATTTGAGGAGTTTGCCTTTATGGAAAAAGAATTGACAGCAGAGCCGGAAAAGGAATACGATTTTGCCAGTCATGGAAAGCTTCTGTCCGAATATATGAAACGTGTAGAGACAGGAAGGGATGCCCTGCTGGAGGAACAGGGCTGCAGGGAGCGTTATGACCGAAAGCAGCAGGAGCTGGATGAATACCACAGAGAGCAGGAGCAGAAGGAGCGGGAATGGCGCCAGTGCGAGAATCTGCTTTGTGAGATAAGGGATGAGGTCATCGAAAAATTTTACCAGTGGGAAAAGCGGAATAAGCTGCTGCATCTGCCGGATGAAATCAAGCAAAAAATTGCACAATCTATTGAACAGTATGGTTTCGGAATGGATTATTCGGAAATCCGTAACTTGGGAAAGGATATATTTTTTAATAAGGATCGGGAAATAGATCGTTCTTTGCGTGAAAAGGAGCAGAAAAAACAAGAGCTTACAGAGGAATACAACAATGTTTTGGCCGAGCTGGAGGATTGGAGGGGACAGAAGGACCCGGAACCGGAGTGCAGCGAAGCTGTCCGAAAAAACCGACACCTGCTGCAGGAGAAAGGAATCCCGTTTTTACAGTTTTATAAGACCATTGATTTTGGAGCGCAGATGAGCGGGGAGCAGGCGGCCCGGGTGGAGGAGGCTCTGCTTTCGATGGGAATTTTGGATGCATTGATCGTCCCGGCAGAATACCGGGAGCAGATTAAGGCGTTGGATCCGGGAGTATGTGACCGCTATATTTTCAGTGACGTGGCACATGTGAAACAGAACCTTCTGGAGTTGCTGGATGTGGACAATGGAGAGAATGATATTCTCAAATATCAGAGTGTTGCCAATATTTTGTCATCCATTGGTATGCAGGCGGTGGGTGAATGTGGGTCAAATACAGGCACCTGGGTGGATACAGAGGGAAATTACCGGATCGGTGTCCTGGAGGGGACCATTACAAGGGATTATACGGCCCGCTACATTGGAGTAAGAGCCAGAGAAAATTTCCGCATGGAGAAAATCGCTGGGCTGGAGCAGCAGACTGTGCTGCTGGAAGGAAAACTGGCGGAATATGAGATGGAAATCGGTAAGCTGGAAAGGGACAGAGAGCGTTTGCAGGCAGAGTGGGAAGCATTTCCTTCGGATGAGGATTTAAAGACTGCTGCAAAGGAATATGCAGACAAAAGCTATGAACTGGGACGCCTGAATCATCACATTGTGGGATTGAGGGATCAGCTGCAGCAGGTAAAAGCGGAACTGGACGAGATCCAGCTGCGGGTACGTGAAGCATGCGGGAAATGTTATCTTACAGCCCGGCTGGATATTTTTGTACAGGCACTGGAAAACATTGGGGCATACAGGGAGCTGCTGACCCAGGTGCAGATACGGCATGAGAAGTACCTGGGTGGCATTCAGTATATGTACACGCTGGAGGAAAATCTTGAAACGATTGACGGGGATTTGGATGCCATCCGTTATGAGCTGGGCAGACTGAACCGAAGGGTGTCAGAGCTGAAGGCGTCTTTGCAATCAGTGCGGGAGCAGCTTACGCTCACGGATTATGAGGCAATTCGGGAGAGACTGGATTACTGCCTGAACCGGTTGAACAGGCTCCCGGCTGAGAGGGAAGAAGCAGCCCGGCGGCAGACCCACTGGAAGGATGAGTGGGACAACCTGGAAAAAGAATTGCAGAAGCAGGAAATGGACTATCAGAATGCAAGAAAAAAAGCCAGCTGTCTGGAAAAGGCGTTTGCGGCAGAGTATGAGCTTGGCTATGTGGAGCGCTGTTTTGTGGTCAATGAGGATATGGAGGATCAGGCCGGAAAAGTCTGCACCATGCTGTCCGGAAAATTCGGCAGCAGGAAACAGGCAGATCTTCAGAGCAGCCTTCAGGAAGCCTATCATCAGAACCGGGGATATCTCCTGGACTATCATCTGACCATGCAGAGCCTTTTTGAAGAAGAAAATCCAGATGAGGCAGATCATGCAGGCCCTGCCATATCCATGCGGCGCATTGATATTGTCGCAAAATATCGTGGCGTGAATGTACATTTCCGGGAGCTTTTGGAGAAACTTCGGGTGGATGCCGAGGATCAGAGACGGTTGCTGAGCGATAAAGACCGTGAATTGTTTGAGGACATTCTGGCCAACACAGTCAGCAAAAAAATACGGGTGAAGATTCAGGCAAGCAACCGATGGGTGGAGAAGATGAATCAGCTCATGGATTCTATGAAGACCTCCAGTGGGCTGAAACTGAGCTTGAACTGGAAGAAAAAACGGGCGGAAAAGGAAGAGCAGCTGGATACCAGGGAACTGGTGGAGCTTCTCGCCAAGGATGTGGAAATCATGCGAGAGGAGGAAGCGGAAAAACTTTCTTTGCATTTTCGCTCTAAAATTGCAGAGGCAAGAAAGATATCCGAGGACGGCAATTCCGTGCAGTCCTTTCATGCGATCATCCGTGAGGTACTGGATTACCGGAAGTGGTTTGAATTCACTCTGGAATGCCAGAAGATCGGGGAGAAGAAAAAGGAACTGACGGATCGGGTATTTTTTACCTTCAGTGGTGGAGAAAAGGCAATGGCAATGTATGTGCCGCTGTTTTCCGCAGTTGTGGCCAAATATGCGGGAGCCAGAGAGAATGCGCCGCACCTGATTTCCCTGGATGAGGCTTTTGCCGGGGTAGATGAAACCAATATCCGTGATATGTTCCGTTTGATGGTAGAATGTAAATTTAACTTTATGATCAACTCCCAGGTGCTGTGGGGCGACTATGATACCATACCGGGCTTGGCAATCTACCAGCTTCTGAGGCCGGAAAATGTAAAATTTGTTACGGTCATTGCTTACATCTGGAATGGGAAAGAGAGGATACTGACGGATACCTTGGAGAAGAGCGCTGAATATGGAACAAATTGAGACATTAAGTGGGAAGAGGCAAAATGAAGGGGCAGACCGGATAGGTGATGCGGAGCAGCAGAGATGCATTGCCTATTTTAAGGAAAGACCGATTTACGGGAAATTGTTTGAAAAGGTTCGGGATAAGTATGCCAGACTGGGACGTCTGGGCGGGACGGTTCAGCTGAGCGGGTTAAATGAGGAGGAGCGATACCAGCTCGGAGGCTTTTTTCAGAGGGATTATTCGGGTAAGAAGACAATCACCATATCTTATACTGCCATGAAAAAAGCATTGGAAAACAGCCGTTTTGCCGGACTGAAATGGGAGGAAATCTTACAGGGATACTTTGAAGAGGAACTGATCGCAAAGAAGGAGCAAAAACTGGCGTGGCAGGCAGAACGCGAACGCTATTTTGCGGAAATACTGGCAGGTGTCCCGGCAAATCCGGGAAGTATGTGGCTGGAAGAGACTCTGCAGACGCAGGGGGAGGGCTATCTGTTTCTGATAAAACAATATAAGGAGGCACCGGAGCGTCTGAGGGAGGTTTTGCGGCATTTTCTGGGAGCCGTGCCGCAGATCCCCCTTTTTAAGGCTTCAGATGAGCAAATGAAAATGGAACTGCTGCCTGTATTTGCTGCATTGACCACAGGTAATCCCCATTTTTTTGATACAGGCATGCCGGGGGAGCAGTTGCTGGTTGCATTTTTGAAATCAAGGATTCCAAATTCGGTGGGGAAAACGGCTTTTCGGGCAGAGGAAAAAGCAGAACTTTTTTATGAGGCAGGCCTTTTGAAGGATGATCTGTCTAACCATACCCTTGTCTATGGAATTCGTGCGTGGACAAAGGAAGGAAAACCTCATGAGGGAATTGGGGGATTTGTATCCCGGGGTGAACCGCTCATCCTGACGCTTTTAACATTGGGAAGTCTGGCCAGGGTGTGTGCCCGGGAGCAAAAGCATGTATACATTGTGGAAAATCCGGCTGTTTTTTCTACGCTGGCCGGAGCATGGCCGGATGCAGCCATTCTCTGCGGAAATGGGCAGATTCGTCTGGCAACTTTGGTTTTACTGGATTTGTTTGAGAAAGATACAACATTTTTCTATGCGGGAGATTTTGACCCGGAAGGGCTTATGATTGCCCAGCGGCTGAAGGAGCGATATGGAGAGCGTCTGCAGCTGTGGAATTATGAGAGAAAATATTATGAGGAGAGTCGCTCTGATGTGGCAATTTCGGAGAAAAGCTTAAAGAAGCTGGAGAAAATTCATGTGACAGAGCTGCAGGAGATTCGGGAAGTTCTGCAACAGGAAAGGAAGGCGGTATATCAGGAGGCAATGCTGAAAGCGTATTTGCGAAAAAGGCCTGGGGTGCCTGCCTTAGAGCGTGTTTAAAAATGCATTCTCCCAATCTTCAAGCACGCTCCGGAATCGCTCAGGAATGACAAAAGACGGAGGAAAGCATGCTCAGCATATTAATAAATTGGCTCTATATGGGAGGGCTGGTATTTTTAACAGGGACTGCCCTGGTACAGATATATATGAGGCTGGTGGGTAAGACGGATAAGGACATGAGTGAAAGGAAGCCTGCCATAGCCCACATTCTGTTTTCAGGTATCATGGGAACCACCCTTTATGCCCAGGTATTCAGCTTATTTTATCGGGTGAATTGGGAGGCCAATCTGGTGTTGGTGATGCTTGCAGCAGTATATGGCATCAACCAGCGTCATTTTATTCGGGAACTGATCGCAGGCTGGAGGAGGGATTGTTTTTCGCCTGCTGCAGATGGTTCCGGAAAGGGTAAGCGCTGGAGGCTGCTGCCTGATCTGCTGATTCTTTTGGCTGTTTTTTCTTTTGCCCTTGCCTCGTCGGGGGCGGTGAAACTGATTGATACGGATTGGTATCATGCACAGACCATACGCTGGATAGAAGAGTTTGGCTGTGTGAAAGGAGTGGCAAATCTGTTTCCGGCTCTAGGATATAATAATGCCCAGCATTATTTTGATGCTTTGTTCAGCATGAACTGGGCCTTTGGTCAGTCCATCAGGGGAAGCGGAGGCTTCTTTGGGCTGGTGATTTTTATCCATGGCCTTCTGAGGGTTTTTCGGTGGAAGCAGCATACCTGTCACACGGCGGATATGCTGGCAGTGTGGGAAGTGGCCTACAGTATTATCATCACAGCCTTTTTTACGGAGCCATATACAGATACCCTTCCCAATGGGCTGGTGCTGTTTATTCTGACAGAGTGGCTTTCACTGCTGGAGGAGAAACGGGAGGACACGGAAGCCCTTGGCTTTTACTGCCTGCTTGCTGTGTTTGCTGCAGTCTGTAAGATGGCTGTTGTCATGTCAGTGCTTCTGGCGGCATATCCCGCCTATCTGCTGCTGAAGCAGAGAAGGATGGGGCGGATTCTGATGTATCTGGGAATGGGAGCTGTCATTGCATTGCCCTTTCTCATTACAAATGTGATTACAACAGGATATCCTGTCTATCTCCTGTCTGCAGTGGATTTTTTAGATGTAAGGTGGAAAATGGATCCTGCTATCCTGAGGTACTCGGTTGACAGCATGATCGCCTTTGCCAGAATGCCGTCTGCCACCATAGAAGAGGCGCTGGGCTCCGGCTTTGGATGGATTCCCTCCTGGTTCAGGGCGGAATCCTTCAGCCATCAGATTCTGTACGTCACAATACTTTTTTTCCTCCTGTACGACCTGGTACATATCTTAAGAGGACTGATAAAAAAGGAAGCCCTGGATTTTCGCATGCTGTGGCCCAGGCTCTGTGTCTGTGCAGGACTGGTTTACTGGTTCTTTACGATCCCCCAGGTAAAATACTGCTGGGCCTTTCTGATCTTTCCGGTGGCAGTGATCCCCATGTATTATTGGGAGCGGGGGAAACATACCCTGATGCATTATGCCCTGTTGTCTGCAGCACTGGCAGTGCTTTTGATGTATGGGGGCTTTTACAGCCTGCGCACCCTGGGATATATGAAGGAGGGCCTGGTGCATTATCCTGTTCTGCAGGCTGATTATAAGAGGTACGATTTTCACAGGGTAGAAAAAAACGGACAGGACTTTTATATCAGGAAAGAGAACGGAGATATTGCCTGCGGTTACTATGTTTTCCCCTATTTGGACAGTGTGGAGGTTTTGGACAGCCTGGCAGTGGGAGACAGTCTTGGGGAAGGCTTTTATATGGAGGATTAAAGAATCCCTTAAAATCAACGCTTTTAAGAGCAGTGGGAAAACAGGTTAGCTCAATAATTGAATATAAAATCTATGGCAGATGTTTTGCACAAGGAGCTGAAACCGCGGCAGTTTTACGAGAGTTTATAGATTGCAATACAACTCAAAAACAGAAAAAGACGACATAGCCGTCAAGCTAAACCGTCTTTTGCTTCAATGTTTTCTTAAGTCACCGCTCCATTTTGGGGCGGCTCTTCCTATGCCGGGCTGCAGAAGCCCATTCCCTATCGGTTTTCCCGGGCAGCGGCTTCTGCAGCATCAAAGGTGCTGACCTGGACAGAGCCGTTGAGGGGAGTCCTGTACATGGGACTGTCGGAGTAGATGCCGGTGAAATAAACGTACCTGGAGGTAGCATTGATATTTTTATAGAGCCCCTCAGCCACCACCTCTGTGCCGCTGCCATCCCTGTACATACGCTTCAGGGCAGGTGCATCCTCAGAGCTTTTCTGGTAATAGATATAATTGCCGCATACATTGAAGAAGTCCACCCTGTCATCGGTCAGAACCTCTACCGTGCTGTCGGTGGGGGAGTAGCGGCACAGGCGGTAATCGGACTCAATGTCCATGTAGTAAAAATAGCCGTTTTCGAATACCGGATTCCATACGTTGCCGTCCCAGGCCAGGGAAACAGAATCAAAGGCAGTATTCAGGGAATATAAATAGTGGTCGTCCTCTGTGCCGTTAAAATAAATCAGGCCGTTTACGCAGGAGGCGGGATTCACATTGTAATCCGTTACTCTGGCCTCTTCCGATTTGTCTATTTTTATCTTAAAAAGCTGAGTTCCGTTTTTATTCTGGTTGTCGAAGAACTGGTAGTACAGGTAGTTGCCGCAAAGCTGGAGAGTGATGGCATTGCCGCGCTTTAAGCACTCCACGTCTCTGCCGTTGAAGGAACTGCGGTAGATCCCGTAGGTACGCTGCATATAGCCAAGTCCCCGTCCCGAATCAGAGCTGTCCAGATAGTAATACACATAGTGACTGTCTGCATTGATGGAGCTGACGCTGGCTGTGGTCAGCTTCTTAAAACCGGTTTCATCCGGCGTCATGGAATAGAGACAGCCGTTGTCATAGGGGTTGGAAAAAAATACCACGCCCTCCGACTCACAGAACAGTCCGTTGTTGTTCAGGTTGCCTGCCGTATTTCCTACCGCATAACCATCGTTTAATTTGACGCGCTGTGAAAGCAGAGAGTAGATGAAGGCTGCAGTGGCGGCAATGCAGATTAAGACCAGAATGATTACGGTATTGCGTCCTGTTTTATTCATGATTTCTTACCTCTTTCGTTTAATCTGGAATCATTATAGCTTTTTATGCACTTGCTATCAAGTATAATTTGGTATAATATAGAACTAATTTTATTATTTTGTTATGATCCGGTACAACAGAGTATAAGAGAGGGTGAACGATATGGATTTGGCAAGGCTGAGAGAGCAGATTGACAGGATAGACAGACAGATTGTGGAGCTGTATGAGCAAAGGATGGAAGTCTCCGGACAAGTGGCGGAATATAAGATAGAAACAGGCAAAAAGGTATTTGACAGGGCCCGGGAGCAGGAGAAGCTTCAGAAGGTGAAGGCCCTCACCCACAATGAATTTAACAGTCATGGGGTGGAGGAGTTGTTTGAGCAGATCATGTCCATGAGCAGAAAGCTGCAGTACCGGATGCTGACGGAAAAGGGAAGCATGGGGCGGCTGCCCTTTATCGGGGTGGAGGCTCTGGATAAGGAGAATGCAAGGGTGGTTTTTCCCGGGGCAGAGGGAGCCTATACCCAGACGGCCATGGAAGAGTATTTTGGGAAAGACGTGAACAGTGTTCATGTGGATTCCTTCCGGGACGCTATGGCGGCCCTGGAGGAGGGGAGTGCGGATTATGCGGTGCTGCCCATTGAAAACTCCACGGCGGGTATTGTGAATGAGATCTATGATTTGCTGGCGGAGTTTGAGAATTATATAGTGGGGGAGCAGATTCTCAGGATTGAGCATTGCCTGATGGCATTGCCCGGAACAAAGCCGGAGGATATCAGGACGGTATACTCCCATCCCCAGTCCCTGATGCAGAGCTCCGATTATCTGGCAGAGCACCCAGGCTGGCAGCAGGTCAGCATGGGAAACAATGCTTTTGCGGCAAGGAAGGTATCGGAGGAGAAGGACAGAACCCAGGCAGCCATCGCCGGTGCCCATGCAGCACGGACCTATGGCCTGGAGATCCTGGAGAAGGGTATCAATAAGTCCAGCCTCAATTCTACTCGGTTTATCATTGTGACCAATCAGAAGATATTTTTAAAGGAGGCGAAAAAGGTCAGTATCTGCTTTGAGATTCCCCATGAGAGCGGTTCTCTTTACCGGATGCTCTCCCATTTCATTTATAACAATCTGAATCTGAGCAAGATTGAAAGCAGGCCCCTGGAGGATCGGAACTGGGAATATCGTTTCTTTATTGATTTTGACGGAAATCTTGCAGACTGTGCAGTGAAAAATGCGCTCAGGGGGCTGCGGGATGAGGCCCGTTATATGAGGATACTGGGAAATTATTGAGGGGCGCCGGGACGCGAAGAGGAGGATACTTAGATAATGAGGGAAAATCAGCTGATTGTATATAGGAATCTTGAAGAGGGAGGTCTGTTCTTCGGGATGGCCCGACTGATGCGGGTGTATGGGGAGGAAGCCCTGCCCCTTGAGGAGAGGGTGAGTCTGCTGTACCGCTGTGCGGGAGAGCTGCTGGAGACAACAGGGCAGCATGGCTTCTATGGCAATCTGTGGCATTGCTATCTGGCCAATCTGCTGGTAAACAATGAAAATATCTACAGCAGAGCCTGTGAGATGAGAGGGGAGGCCGGGGGCAGCATCAATGGGGCAGTCCTGCACGATATGGCCATTTTCAAGGAATTTTTTGACTATGATTTCGGACCTATGATGGAATGTCTGAAGGCTTCGGAGCTTATAGCCTTATTTTGCTATGAGAGCTGTGAGGAGGGCAGCCGGGTATACAATACACGGATCCGTGGACGGGTCTGTGAGCTGGCAGTGAAGCTGGGGCAGGCTGCTGACCCAATAGAAATGAAGGCTGCATTGTCTGATTTTTACAGGGAATATGGTGTGGGAAAATTGGGTCTGCACAAGGCCTTCCGTATCGTCCGGGAGGATGGGGGCATGGAGATCCTCCCTATCTTAAATATAGCCCATGTCCGCCTTGATGACCTGGTAGGCTACGAGCTGCCCAAGCAGAAGCTGATCCAAAATACCGAGGCCTTTGTGTCAGGAGGAAAGGCCAACAACTGCCTGCTGTTCGGGGATGCAGGCACAGGGAAATCCTCCTGCATCAAGGCCATAGCCAATGCGTATTATGACAGAGGCCTTAGGCTGATAGAGGTATATAAGCATCAGTTCCGGGAGCTCCATGAGGTCATCGGCAGGATCAAGAACAGGAATTATAAGTTCATCATCTATATGGATGATCTGAGCTTTGAGGAGTTTGAGACAGAATATAAGTACTTAAAGGCGGTGATAGAGGGAGGGCTGGAGAAAAAGCCGGACAACGTGCTGATCTATGCCACCTCCAACCGCAGGCATCTGATTAAAGAAACCTTTGCGGACAAGGAAGGACGCAGGGATCAGCTCCATGCCGGTGACACCGTGCAGGAGAAGCTGTCCTTGGCCAGCCGCTTTGGCGTCACCATCTTTTTCGGCGCACCGGATCAAAAGCAGTTCCAGGAGATCGTCCGGACACTGGCAGAGAGAAACGGGATCCTCATGCCAAAGGAGGAGCTGCTTTTGGAGGCAAACCGGTGGGAGCTGTCCCATGGCGGTCTTTCCGGCAGGACGGCACAGCAGTTTGTGGACTATCTGTCAGGGAAGGAGCGAGACAGTAAATTATGAAAACATTTGCGGCCATAGATGTGGGCTCCTTTGAGCTCTCCATGAAAATATTTGAGCTGTCATCCAGGAAGGGGATGCGGGAAATCGATCATATCAGACATCATATCGATCTGGGAACGGATACCTATGCCGATGGAAAGATTGCCCGTAAAAGAGTGGATGAATTATGCCATTACCTGAATGAATATACCCAAATCATGAAATCTTATAGAGTAGAGGATTACAAAGCCTATGGAACCAGTGCCATAAGGGAAACAGAGAATACCGTGATCATCCTGGATCAGATCCGTCAGCGTACGGGCATCAATGTAGAGGTGTTAAGCAATTCCGAGCAGCGTTTTCTGGACTACAAGTCCATTGCCTTCAAGGGAGGGGCCTTTAATAAATTTATAGAGAGGGGAACGGCCATCGTGGATATCGGCGGCGGGAGCATCCAGCTTTCTCTGTTTGACAGGGACATGCTGATGGCCACCCAGAACCTGCGGCTGGGGGTTCTCAGGCTCAGGGAGATCCTGCACCATCTGAATGCAGGCAGAGCCGGCTATGAGAGCCTGATCGAGGAAATGGCCAATTCCCAGCTGGCCGTATTTAAGAAGCTGTATCTGAAGGATAAGCAGATCAACAATCTCATCATAGTGGATGACTATATTTCGGCCCTGTTCGGAAAGCGGCTGTTTGCAGAGCATGTGGGGGAGCAGACAGACATTAAGTCCTTCAGTGAATGTATGGGGAGGATCTGCGAGAGGACACCCCAGGAGCTGACCCGTTTTCTGGATATGACAGAGGACAGCATAGAGCTGCTGGAAATCTCCTATTTCCTGTTAAAAAAAATCATACAAATTATGGATGTGGAGCTGCTTTGGGCCCCCGGTGTCACCCTGTGTGATGGCATAGCCTATGAATATGCCCAGAAGAACAGGATCATCCTGCCCGAGCACGACTTTGACCAGGACATCGTGGCCTGTGCCAGGAATATCAGCAGGCGTTATATGGGAAGCAGGAAGAGGGGTGAGACCCTGGAGCAGATCGCGCTGACGGTTTTTGACAGCATGAGGAAGGTTCATGGTATGGGCAAAAGGGAAAGGCTGCTCCTGCGAATGGCCGCCATTCTGCATGACTGCGGAAAATATGTCAGTATGGTGAACCTGGGAGAATGCTCCTACAGCATCATCAGGGCGACCGAGATCATAGGGCTGTCTCATGTGGAGAGGGAGATTGTGGCCAGTGTGGTAAAATACAATCATCTGGATTTTGAATATTTTGATACCGCGGGCAGGCCGTCTGCCATAGACAGGGACTCCTATCTGAAGGTAGCAAAGCTCACTGCCATTCTGCGGATCGCCAATGGCCTGGACCGCAGCCACAAGCACAAGTTCCGGGATGTAAAAGCGGTTCTGAGAGACAATGAGCTGCTCATCACCGTAGCAACCAATGAGGACATTACTCTGGAGAAGGGACTGTTTCATGGCAGGGCGGGATTTTTTGAAGAGGTGTACAGCGTAAGGCCGGTAATTAAACAGAAGAGAACTCTGTAAACAGAAGAGAACTCTGTAAACAGAAAAGAACTCTGTAAACAGAAAAGAACTCTGTAAAAACTGGAGGGATATATGAACGGTAAAGGAATGGATAAGAAAATAGAAGCTGCCAGCTTTACGGAAAGCAAGTATTATACAAACCGGGAGCTAAGCTGGATATTGTTTAACAAAAGGGTGCTCAGTGAGGCCAGGGACAAGCAGATTCCTCTGTTTGAAAGGCTGAAGTTCTTAAGTATCACGGCCTCCAATCTGGATGAGTTCTTCATGGTCAGGGTTGCTTCCTTAAAGGATATGGTAAATGCCGGATATACGAAAAAAGATATAGCGGGCCTGAGGCCGGAGGAGCAGCTGAAGCAGGTCAACGAAGCCACTCATGAGCTGGTGAACCTTCAGTATGCTACATACAAAAGGTCACTGGTTCCGCTGCTGCTGCAGAATGGGCTGCGCATCATTGAGCAGCATGAGGATATGACGGCCCAAGAGACAGAGTATGCGGATCGCTATTTTATGGAAAATGTCTATCCGGTACTGACTCCCATGGCAGTGGATTCCTCCAGGCCCTTTCCCCTGATCAGAAATAAATCCCTGAATATCGGGGCACTGGTGAGAAAGAAGGAGGGGGATGAGGCGCTGGAATTCGCTACGGTGCAGGTGCCCAGCGTGCTGCCAAGGATCGTCCCTGTGCCCTCAGAAGGGGAGGGAATCCGGGCAGTCATCCTGTTGGAGGAAATCATTGAGAGAAACATTCACAAGCTGTTTTTGAATTATAATATCGAATGTGCCTATCCCTTTCGGATCATGAGGAATGCGGATCTGACCATTGAGGAGGATGAGGCGGAGGATCTGCTGAAGGAGATAGAGAAGCAGCTGAAAAAAAGGCAGTGGGGGCAGGCCATCCGTCTGGAGGTAGAGAGCGGTATTGACAAGCGCCTGCTGAAGATCATCCGCCAGGAGCTGTCCATCCATGATGAGGACATTTATCAGATAGACGGACCTCTGGATCTCACCTTTTTGATGAAGATGTATGGACTGGAGGGCTTTGATCATCTGAAGGAGTCCGCCTATGCAAAGCCTCAGCCGGTACCGGAGCTGCCGGCAGACTGTGACATTTTTGGGGAGATCAGAAAAGGAGACATCCTCCTGCACCATCCCTACCAGACCTTTGCGCCGGTGGTGGATTTTATCAGGCGGGCGGCTAAGGACCCTGATGTGCTGGCCATCAAGCAGACCCTTTACCGTGTCAGCGGCAATTCACCCATTATCGCGGCCCTGGCCCTGGCAGCAGAGAATGGAAAGCAGGTGTCTGTGCTGGTGGAACTGAAAGCCCGTTTTGACGAGGAGAACAATATTGTCTGGGCCAAAATGCTGGAAAAGGCAGGCTGTCATGTCATCTACGGTCTGGTGGGTCTGAAGACTCACAGCAAGATCACCCTCATCGTCAGGAGGGAGGAGGATGGGATCCGCAGATACGTCCATCTGGGAACCGGCAATTACAACGATGCCACGGCCAAGCTGTATACGGATATCGGCATGCTGACCTGCAGCGAGACCATCGGAGAGGATGCCACTGCAGTGTTCAATATGCTCTCAGGCTATTCGGAGCCCCGTTCCTGGAATAAGCTTTCTCTGGCGCCGCTTTGGTTAAAGGATAAGTTTCTCTATCTGATCGCCAGGGAGAAGAGATTTGCCATGGCAGGACGGCAGGCCCGCATTATAGCCAAGATGAACTCCCTCTGTGACAAGGATATTATCCGGGCTCTCTATGAGGCCAGTGCCGCCGGGGTCAGGATCGAGCTGATTATCAGAGGGATCTGCTGCCTCAGAGTGGGGATGCCGGGAGCCGGCAGCATCAGTGTGCGTTCTATCGTAGGTAATTTTCTGGAGCACAGTCGGATATTTTATTTTGAAAATGATGGTGCGCCGGAGATATACTGTGGCAGTGCGGACTGGATGCCAAGAAATCTGGAGCGGCGGGTAGAAATCCTCTTTCCGGTAGAAAATCCCGGGTTGAAGGCCAAGCTAAAGCATATCCTGGACTGTGAGCTGCAGGATACGGTAAAGGCGCATATCTTAAAGCCGGACGGCAGCTATGAAAAGGTGAACCGGAGAGGACGGGCGGCCTTCAATTCTCAGCTGGAATTTACCAGGGAGGCCAGGACAGAGGCAAAACAGAAGGAAAGGACGGAACAGGATCGGGTATTTATACCGGAGATCCATCATGATTAATATGATAAATAATAATGAAAATAAAGGTAAGAAGCTCCAGGTCATTCTGGCATCGGCCTCGCCCAGAAGGAAGGAGCTGCTGATGCAGATCGGCATTGACTACAGGGCAGTGCCCGGCACGGCAGAAGAGTATACCACAAAAACCGAGCCGGCAGAGGTGGTGCAGGAGCTGTCCTATCGGAAGGCGGAGGAGGTTCTGGCCGGGCTGGTTCGACAGGGAGAAGAGGACTGTTTGGTGATCGGAGCAGATACGGTGGTGTCCCACAGGGGCAGGGTCATGGGAAAGCCGGGCAGTGAGGAGGCGGCCTGTCAGATGCTTTCCTGTCTGCAGGGCAGTATCCATCAAGTATATACCGGAGTGACTCTCCTTGTAAGGGAAAAAGGGCAGCAGTCGGTCTGCCATACCTTTTATGAAAAGACGGATGTCTCCATGTATCCCATGACAGAGGAGGAGATCCGGGCCTATGCGGCTACCGGTGAATCCATGGACAAGGCAGGGGCCTATGCCATCCAGGGGAGGTGTGCGGTGTATATCAGGGGCATATGCGGAGACTATAATAACGTGGTGGGTCTGCCTGTGGGAAGGCTGTATCAGGAACTGAAAAGCCTTGGTGTCTTAGAGTGTATTTGAAAATTCATTCCTGCAATCTATGCGCCCCGCTTCGCAGTATATTTACACCGGATTCGGTTTTATCCGGCACAAATATCCCCCTCAGAGTATGGCGCACATCTTACAGTAAGCAATTTTCGAACACGCTCTGGGAAAATAAAGAGACAGAGGCAGAGCCCTCAGGTGAAATTTTGAAAGGAGCATATATACAGCCATGATCAGGTTGATTGCAAGTGACATAGACGGAACATTGATTAAGGATTCTACCCCGGATCTCTATCCGGAGATGGAAGAGGCGGTCAGGCAGCTGGCAGAGAAAGGGATCCTGTTCTGTGCGGCCAGCGGAAGGCAGTATCAGAGCATAAAAAATGTATTCCGCAACATAGAGGAGGACATTGTTTTCATAGCCGAAAATGGAGCACAGGTACGCTACAGGGATCAGGATATCAGCCTGACTCCCATGAAGCGGGAGTATGCGGAGGAGATTATCCGGCAGCTCAGGGGGTATTACTGGAATTGTGACATCGTGGTTTCCACACCCAATGGATGCCTGCTGGAAAGTAAGAACAAGGAATTTATCAATCTGATCACCTATGGCTATCACAATAAGTTTACTCTGGTAAGGGATGTTCTGGAGGAGGATGCAGAGATCATCAAGATAGCCATATACCAGAAGGACAGCATCAGGGAGCTGGGAGAGGAGGTACTGATCCCTGCATGGCAGGATCGGGTGAAGGTATGCATGGCCGGAGAGGAATGGGTAGACTTTATGGACGCCTCTGTGGACAAGGGAAATGCGCTGAGCTTTGTCCAGAATTACTTTGGCATCAGCAGGGAAGAAACCATGGCCTTTGGTGACAATAACAATGATATCGGAATGATGCAGGCGGCAGGGGAAAGCTATGCCGTGGAGAATGCCAGGGAGGAGGTAAGGGCTGCGGCAGGCCGTGTTTGTTCCGGCTATCTGGAAAAGGGCGTATATCAGGTGATAAAGGGGCTGCTGGGCTGAAGCCGGAAGAGTACAGGGCAGTGGGATGATTCAGGTGATTTAAATGGAGAAATGCATAACAGATACAGGAGGACAAAAGGATGCATGAATATGATGATAGGGTATTGGCCTGCTTTTTGAAAAAGCAGGGGCAGTTGTTTCCGGAGAATGTGGCGGAGACCAGGGAGGAGGCAGAAGCCTTTTTGGAGGACTGCATGGCAGTGGTAGTTCATTCTGTTAAGGAGGTAAGGGAGTATTTTGAGGAAGAGGGTGTGGATCTGGAGGGTGCAGATGAGGAAGAGATATTGAATGCGGATGAGGTGTTTGATATCGGGGATGGCAGATATTTGATCGTGGAGGGGTAAAATTCATTCCACAGAAAGCAATGACAGGGAATATGGCCTTCGGACGAATGTGAGATCAGCTTACTAAATATTTTTTTAAGATGTGGGCCATACCGGATCGGGGAATCAATTTCCAGACACACTTTATGCGCCCGACAG
>JALESH010000005.1 GCA_022781985.1 Lachnospiraceae bacterium
TATATAGCTATTAGTAAATAACAAACCAAATTCTCATGCTTTTCAATTATATTTTTCATTTTGTTCTCCTTTCACAGCACAAATTGCTCCAAAAAATATATTTTCAAGTGCCTTCATTACATTTCGTTCATCATAAACCATAGTATTATTCGCATACAAACTTGCATATCCATGCGCAAAGATGAATAATGTACTAAAAACCCCCTTCGTATCTTCCATTGACATATCCAATTCGCTTTGTAGCACTGTAAGAATCGGTAGTAATTCTTCCGATTCCAACAAGTCTAACATACCTATTCCCGAAAACTCGTTTGATTGAAACAAAAAACGAAAGAGGTTTCTTTCATCTATTGCAAATTTAATATAATTCATTCCAATTGCCAGCATAGGATTTTCACAAGCTATCTCCGTGTCCATAATATAAGCGGAATGATACTCATCCGCCTTTTTATACATCGCTTTTTTAATATCTTCAACAGTTGAGAAATAATATAGCACTGGTTGTGTAGAACAGTTTAATTGCTCTGAAATACTTCGAGCAGTCACTTTGTCTGCACCTTCTTTTTGCACTATATTGAAAGCAGTATCTACTATCATTTCTTTTGTGATTTTGGGTTTTGGTGGCATAATTACCTCTCCTTTTATAATTCTTGTTATATAACATACATTATATTATATATTTTGTCAATAATAAAATATGGAGCATGTGCTATTTTTTTACACATACTCCATATAATAAACCAATGCGAAAATTCAAAGTTTCTGTTCCTTATAAAATAAATATATCGGTGTTAACCAAATCACCCAACAACGCTTTACAGACCTCATTATATCTTGTAGACAGAACCGCTATTCTCTCTGATATCGTTAAATCACTGAAGGATCTCTGAATTACATTGGTCTCAACCACATAGATCCAAGCCTCATCATCTGTCAAATCTTCCTTAATAATAGCAGGGATATCTGTAAGACCTGCAATCTTTGCAGCATTGTGTCTGTTATGACCTGCAAGCATTTCATATACTGAGCGTGAAGCTTTAATTTCTCAGCCTCAAACTTCTTTTTAAGAGAAACCATTTCTCTTTCCATGAATGCAGCTTCGGCTTCTGCAATAGCAGCTCTCTCCGTATCCGGTGTAATAACAATTTTACCATTCTCACAAGTGATGGATACATAATCTCCGATATCAAAACCAAGTTCCTTAAGCCACTGACCTTTCAGTGTGATTGTCGGCGTTGCCTTATAGTTGTAGCCACTCTGGCTCGCAACCTTAATACTTCTGTTCTTTGCCATAATCTAAATCTCCTTTTCATAATTTGTCATTGATTGTCTGCTACATTGTCATTTCTCTATCCAGCCCAATGGCACCACCTCCCTTTTGCGAAAAAAAATAGCTGCCAATGCTTTACGCATCAACAGCTATCGCTTAAGTTCGGTATATTTATGAAGTTATTTCTTTTCAGCCTGCTCTTTTTCGATTATGTTGTAATATTCATCCATATCAAGAGAAAGCTTTATGTGAGAGTCTGCTTTTCGGTTGCTCAAGAGGCATACCGTCTCCACATGCACCGTCCCCGGAAATTGATCCACCGCCACCACCTTTTCCACCTCATAGCCCATCTCCAAAAACACCTCCAGATCCCGCACCAGACTAGTCGGCTTACAGGATATATAAACCAACCGGTTCACACCGTAATCAATGATTTTTTTTAATGCCTTGGGATGGATTCCATCACGGGGAGGATCCAGAACAATAAAATCCGGTCTCACCTCAATCTCATCCAACACCTTCAGCACATCCCCTGCAATAAATTCACAATTGTGAAGCTCATTGAGTTCCGCATTTTTTCTGGCTGCCTCCACAGCCTCTTCTACAATCTCCACGCCGATTACCTTCTCCGCCACCGGAGCCATCATCTGGGCTATGGTTCCTGTTCCGCTATACAGGTCAAAGACCACCTTCGCCCGCTTCCCCTCAGCCAGGGAGCCGATATACTCCCTGGCAGTCTGATAAAGCACCTCAGCTCCCAAAGTATTCGTTTGAAAAAAGGAAAACTGAGAAATGCCGAATCTGAGTCCCAGAAGCTCCTCATAAAAATAATCACGGCCATACAGAATGAGGGTCTCATCACTCTTGACCACATCCGCCAGAGAATCATTCTTTGTATGCAGTATCCCCACAATCTCACCCTCCAGCTCCAGAGCCAGCAGAGCCTCCTTAAAGGGAGTAAGATCATGCTCTTCCTGGGTCGTGGTAATCAGAGCCACCAATATTTCTCCCGTTCGGGCCCCTTTTCTTACCACAAGATGACGCAGATATCCCTTATGATGCAGCCTGTGGTAGAAGCTTACCTTCCGTTCTGCAAAATACATCCTTGTACAACAGAGAATCTTCCGGTAATCCTCATCTACAATCTGACAATCAGAAACTGTTACGATATCATAAAAGCTTCCTCTTTTATGCATGCCCAAAGCCAGCGGCCCGTCCTTCACCTCATCACCAAAAGAAAACTCCATCTTGTTCCGATAGCCCCGGGGGATGGGGCTTCCCTTGATTCCCTCATATACATAAGCTCTCTCCTGCCTTTTCAACACGGGATCCAACAGCCGCTTTACCTGCTCCTCCTTCATTCTCAGCTGTTCTTCATAAGGAAGAGAGAGATAGGTACAGCCTCCGCACACTCCAAAATGAGGACAGACCTCCCCTGTTTCAAGCGAAGATTTTTCCACGATTTCCAAAAGTCTGCCTTCAGCCCTTCCCTTGCGCACCTTCTGGATCCTGCAGGTCACCTTTTGTCCAGGCAATACATTTTTGACAATACAGTTTCCCTCCTCACACCGAATGATCCCTTTATTGGGAAACTCTACCCTTTCCACAACCCCTTCTATCATCTGACCTTTTTTCATCATATCCCAGCTCCTTTTAAAACCTCTGCCTTTCTCCTCCACGATTCTTTTTCACTCCATCTTTTGCCGTAGCCATGCTGACCGCCAGAACGTGTTTGAAGAAAGCAATTTCAAACACAATCCGAAAACACGGACAGCCGGGATAGAGTAATCGGATGAAAATTGCATCCACCCCTCATCAAACTGTGCATGAGTTTTTCCCTCACTCGGCTTTCCGAGATTCTTCTTTCCACAGCATTACGTCATGCAATAGCCATGCGCTTTAAGCCTTTTTTCATATATGGTACTTCTGACTAATCCCACCTTTGACAAATGGTTACAGTTACGCCTTTGGTGTTTCTTGTTATACCACCTCGTAAAAGTACAAATAATATACCAGTCCAATGCCTGAATCCGCTTTCCACTCGTCTTTTACATAATAGTTCCGCCAGCCTGTTATCTTCAGATTCAGATTCTTTATCAAGTCCTCCTCTCTCGCCACAAGCAGACTTCTCCTGTTCAAATTTGGCTTTATCGTTGCTTTCATCTTCTTCATCGCCTTTTGGCTCGGATACTGGTAGATTTCCTGAAACCTGTTCCCCTGTCTGGTTTCTGTTGCCATATGTCTGTGGTGCATTCCAAGAAAATCAAATTTAGCCCCCTGTATTACTACAACGTACCGAGTTTAGCTACACGGCTCACTGCCGATTACCTTAACCAGACTTTCACTGGCAAGCTGATAGCAGCTTTCAGAACACACGACTTACACCGCACTATAAAAGGGAATGTACCTGTTAATCCAAGCACATTCCGCCAGTTTTTAAAATCTATTCCAATTTTTTCTGGTAACTGTTCCGTACCTTCACAGTCACCGCCCCGCCATGCTCCCAACCTGCAATAAACTGCATGCTCACACCCTCCCGGAGGGTGTGAGAAAATGCATTCCTGCAGCCTGTGTATCCCTCTACGCAGCCTGTCTCCACTGGATTCAGTCCATGCAGTACCACCATTCCTCTCTCGCCCAGCACAAAACATCTCCCGGAACAGTGGTTTTGAATAGCTGCTTTTACCATTCGATTTTCATACGCCAGTTCTTCCTAAAATCAGATCCGGCCATCCTCATCCTCCGTTAAATCATCCTCATCCTCAAAGAAATCATCATCAAAATCGTTCTCAAAATCATCTTCAAAATCTTCCAGATAATCCGGCTTCATATAACGATATACCGCATAAGCGATGCCTGCTACTGCAGCTACTGCTCCTATCACTGCCAATACCCAGAGCACCGTGCTGCCACACTTCCGGTCTTCCTCCTTTTTGCATAAGAGCTCATTCAATCTGGCTCTGTCAATATATTCTTCCAATTTACCCAACTTGCTCATAGCCTCTACCTCTCTTTGTCTTTTCTGATTTATTGTTTCCTGTTGTGATACCGTTTATCAACTTTTTCGCTCTTTTTATTATATATAATATAACACTAATTCCGAAAATTTACCATAAAAATTTGATAAAATAAGACCCTGCACTCTATAATTTTTTCAGCTTTGCAAAAGCAGCATACATTACCTTCTGCCCTGCACCATCAAATACCACAGTTACCTGATAGTCTCTGGGGCCCTTTTCCAGCTTTGTAACCGTACCTTCTCCATATTTAATGTGGACTACCCTGTCACCCACTCCATAATTCACAGTACCTGCCCCCTGTACCCCCTTCGACAATCCGTGGATTCCGCCAAGCCCCATACCTCCTCCGGCTATAAAGGGACGGTTCTCTGCTGCCGTCCTCCTTGGTACCGCCACCGCCTTGGGTCTGGGACGGGCAGAAGTATCTGGCTTTTTTTCAAAAATCCGCTGATATCCCTCCGGGGTGCCGCCTCTGCTATAGCCTCCTCCTTGGCCTGTCATGCCAAAGGGCTGAGTCTTGAACCGGCTTCTTTCAGAGGAATCCACCTCATACTCTGCAAAATTCCTTCTTTTTAAGGAAGGCAGCCTACTGTCCAAAAGCCGCGAAGGAATCTCCATCAAGAAACGACTGACAGGATTGTACTGGGTCTCTCCTCTCACCATTCTCTGTTTGGCACAGGTAACAGACAGCTCCCTCATAGCCCTTGTGATGCCCACATAGGCCAAACGCCTCTCCTCCTCTATATCCTCCATGTCATCGGATACAATTGACATATAGCTAGGGAAGATGCCATCCTCCATTCCAACCAGATAGACATTGGGAAATTCCAGCCCTTTTGCACTATGAAGAGTCATCAGCAACACCCTGTTTCCATCGTCCTCTATCCGGTCGATATCCGCCACCAGGGCCACCTCCTCCAGAAATTCACTGAGGGAAGGCTCCTCATGGGTTTCTTCATAGGACACAATCTTACTGATTAACTCGTCAATATTACTGATCCTGTCCTCCGCATCCTCTTCTTCCGACTCCTTCAGCTCCTGCACATAGCCTGTGGTCTCTAGGATATCCTTGATCAGCTCCTCCAGGCCATAATACTCCAGCTTACTCCTGAAGGCCTGGATCATCGCAACGAAGGGCCGCAGCTTTGCTGCGCTCTTTCCCAGGGAGATAATCTGATCCGCTTCCCTCAGTGCATCATAGAAGCTGATATTCCTACTGTCGGCATACTCCTGCACCCGGGCAATGGTGGCGGCGCCGATTCCCCGCTTTGGAACATTGATGATTCTCTTTACTGCCACATCATCCCTGCCATTGTCCACTGTCTTTAGGTAGGCCAGCATGTCCTTGATTTCTCTGCGGGAATAAAAGTTGGTTCCACCCACTACGTCATAGGGAATTCCCTCCAGCACAAACCGCTCCTCCAGGACACGTGCCTGTGCATTAGTTCGGTAGAGAACTGCACAACTTCCATAATCAGCAGCTCCCTGCTGTTTCTTTTGGACGATATCGTCTGTCACAAATTGCGCCTCCTCATAGGCCGTATCAAACTGCCGGAAACGGATCAGTTCCCCCGGTCCCTGCTTTGTCCAGAGTGCCTTCTCCTTTCGTCCTACATTGTTTTTAATGACATCATTGGCTGCATCCAGAATATTCTGGGTAGAACGATAGTTCTGCTCCAGCTTGATCACGGCAGCCTCCGGATACACCTCCTCGAAATCCAGAATATTCCTGATATTTGCACCGCGGAATTTATAGATGGACTGATCATCATCTCCTACCACACAAAGATTTCTGTACTTGCCGGCTAAAAGCCGTATCAACTCAAACTGGGCTGTGTTGGTATCCTGATACTCATCCACCATAATATAACGGAACCGCTCCTGATAGCTGTCCAGTATCTCAGGGCAGGACTTGAACAGCTCCACTGTCATGACGATCAGATCGTCAAAGTCCAGGGCATTGCTCTTTCTCAAGGCCGCCTGGTACTCATGATAGGCCCTTCCGATCTTTTCCTTCACCAGATCCCCCATGGCCCGAGTCTGATATTCTATGGGAGAAACCAGCTCATCCTTAGCCGAGGAAACAGCCCCCAGGATGGTCCTCTCCTTCAGCATCTTCGTATCGATCTGCAGGCGCTTGCACACATCCTTCATCACCGTCTTCTGGTCATCCGTATCGTATATCGTAAAATTATTGTCAAATCCAAGCCTGTCTATGTATCTTCTGAGAATCCGCACACAGGTGGAATGAAAAGTAGATACCCACACCTGGCTGGAACCATGGCCCACCATAGCATCCACACGCTCTCTCATCTCCCCTGCCGCCTTATTGGTAAAAGTAATGGCCATGATATGATAGGGCGGCACTCCCATTTCATCGATCAGATAGGCTATACGGTGAGTCAGCACCCGGGTTTTGCCGCTGCCTGCACCTGCCAGCAGCAAAACCGGCCCATCCACCGTAAAAACGCCCTGTTTCTGCTGCTCGTTCAACGTATCGTAAATACTCATATATTTTATCTCCGATTCCTGGTTTTCCGAAACTGCTCCACATACCCGCAGTTCTGTTTTTCTTCCAATAATTATACTGGCTTTATCTCCCATTGTCCAGACAAACCCATTTCTAAAGTTCTTCTCCAAGCCCCAAATTTTAAATGGCTGACACATTCTGACATATTATTTCACATTTTCTTTAAAATATAACCGAAATTTATTCACATTTTTCAACTATACTACATATATAAACAAAAGAAGCCGCCAATGCCAAGGCGTTGCAAGGTGTTGCCCGGCTTTGACCAAATACCTTCTCCTTAATATAGCAGGTGCCTTATGGTGCCTGCATTTTTATCTGCCTTGAACCAAAAATCTCACTGCGGTACATGCACCTGCCTGAGTTTTCCCCATAAAATAAAGCAGTAAAAAATTCATTATGGAAATGGGGAAGTTTATGAAATCCACAAAAAAAATTGTCCCGTATCTGCCCCGGCGAAAACGCCTTTGGAAACAACGCTCTGCCCTCCTTCTCAGCCTGACATTTCTGGTGTGCTGTCTTGGGGGCTGCGGGAAACCCCCGGGCAAAGCCACGAGCCGCTCCCTCAGCGGCCTGTCACAAGTCACTCTGAACGAGGTAGCCCACTCGGTCTTCTATGCTCCCATGTACGCAGCCATGGAAAATGGCTATTTTGAAGAGGAAGGCATCGACCTTACCCTTGTCACCGGCTTCGGTGCTGACAAGACCATGACCGCTGTCCTCACCGGCGAGGCAGACATCGGATTCATGGGCAGTGAAAGTACCATCTATACCTATCTGGGCAAAACCCAAGATCATGTAGTGAATTTTGCCCAGCTCACCCAGCGGGCCGGCAACTTCCTGGTATCCAGAGAGCCCGTCTCCGACTTTACCTGGGACAGCCTGAAAGGAAAGACTGTGTTAGGAGGGAGAAGCGGCGGCATGCCCCAGATGGTGTTTGAGTACATCTTAAAGAAAAACAACATGGATCCAAACACAGACCTTTCCATTGACCAGAGCATTGATTTCGGTTCCACCGCTGCTGCCTTCTCAGGGGGACAGGGAGACTACACCATCGAATTTGAGCCCTATGCCACCGCCCTGGAAGCCAAGGGTGACGGATACGTCATCGCCTCCCTGGGAGAGGATTCCGGCTATATCCCCTATACCTCCTTTTCGGCCAAGAAGAGCTTTATCGATGCCAATCCGGAACTCATACAGTCCTTCACCAATGCCCTTCAAAAAGGCATGGACTATGTACAGCAGCACTCACCTGAAGAGATTGCAAAGGTAATCTCTCCCCAATTCAAGGAGACCGATCTGACCGCCCTTGCCTCTGCTGTAGCACGCTACAAGGAGCAGGATACCTGGAAAAATAATCTTATATTGGAAGAGGAAGCCTTTTGTCTCCTCCAAAACATCTTGGAGGAAGCGGGTGAGCTTTCTCAGAGAGTGCCCTACGAAGATCTTGTAAATACCCACTTCGCAGAGGTCGCAAATAGGACCAATAATCAAGGACTGTCAAACTGACAGTCCTGAATACTGATCCGGCTCCACCTTCCACAGCCTGTTATCCTTTTTCTTTTTTCGTCTCCTGTCTCTGCTTATCCCCCTGAGGGTCAAACTCATCTATCAGCTTTTCGATCAGAAGCTTTTTCACATATACATCAAAACTCAGCATGCAGATCAGGGAGAAAAACTGCAGAAACTCTCTCTCCTTTCCCTGTACCTCCTGAAAGGTTGTCTGGGCATCCTGAAATTTTTTCATCATATCCTCCTTCAGCCGCTCCACATTCTCCCCCTCCAGACTGAAAACCTCTGTATATATGCTGCTCAGGTCAAAACCGTCATGGTGAAAAAAACGCTCCGTCAGGGGATTTAACAATTTCTGGATGTCACTGATCGTAAGTATGCCTTTATAATAATATATAAAAATCAGCAGAACTACATGCTCCTTGGAATATTTCTTTTTCACCGGAGGAGGCAGCAGATTATTCTTCGCATAATTATTGATCATGGTCTTGGTCAGGATCTTGTCCTCCCGGGGATTCCTCACCGAATTTTTCAGCTTCTCATCCATAAACGTAGTAACCTGATCCATATACAGATCTATATCCGGGATATCATCTACCTCAATATGCTGTATCCTTCCGAGACTGTCCAGGATACTGTTGAGCAAATCATCTTTATTAATCGTCATATAAAGCCTCGTGTTCCTTTCTCAATCCGTATGCAGAAATATTTTTATCCAGACTCTATTATATAGTATTTAAAACTACATGGCAAGCAAACTTTTCACCTCTTTACTTCATAACTTTAATATGCTAAAATATAATTCATATCTGTAAAGTTTTAATGCATAAAAGTGCGGGAGGTAGCCAGTATCATGAATAAAAAAATTAAAACGAATGCTGTTGACCATTTGTTTGATGCCATTCTCAGCCTTGAAAATAAAGAGGAATGCTACAGCTTTTTTGAAGACCTGTGTACAGTCAATGAGATTCTCTCCCTTTCACAGCGTTTCGAGGTAGCAGCCATGCTGCGCAGTCACAAAACCTATCTTGAAATCGCCGAAAAAACAGGAGCCTCCACAGCGACCATCAGCCGCGTCAACCGCTCCCTGAATTATGGGAACGATGGTTACGACCTGGTATTTGAAAGAACCGGAACCCCGGAGCCTGCTCAATAAGTAAAAAGAGACCGTCCCCCTGCCGTGAATCCGGGTAGCAGGGTACAGTCTCTTTCTTTTCATCTGTTGTTATCTTCATCTGCGGAACCTTCAGCCTCTGAACCGGCCGCTTCGCCCCCTGTCTCTGATACTTCCTGCATATCCTTGGTCATTGACAAAGAGGCAGTCTCCATATTCATGGTACACTGTCCCTCAAATACCGCATTTTCATCTATAATAAGGCTCTTTGTTCTGATATTTCCAATAATCCTTCCTGTAGCAGCCACTTCTATCCTGCCCTCAGAATACAGATCTCCTTCGATGGTTCCCGCCACCATAATATTGCTGCCCTTCATGTTGCCCTGTACCTTTCCGGTCGCACTGACCACCAGCGTCCCCTCTGAAGCTACATCCCCCTTCAGGAAACCCTCAATGCGAATGGCATCCTTGGCAGTAATATTGCCCTCAATTGCCATACCCTCACCTATGATACTGCTTATCTTCGTATTCATAGTCTGCTCCGTGGTTTTTCTTCCCAACATTCTTCTCCTCCTCTATCCATTGATTTCAATCATTTCTAATGGATCTATGTACACATCATCCCTGCTGATGCTGTAGCCCAGCTCTGTATTGCCTTCTCCTATTACATACAGCAGAGCCCCCTTTTCCACCTCATTTCCCACCTTCACTACCGGAGAGGCATCATTCCGGTAAAAGGAAATATAGCCATTTCCATGATCTATCTTCACCAGATTTCCATATTCCATATCCTGATCCACCGCTATCACCGTACCTGTACCGGCAGCTGTCACATTGACACCTGGCTCTACCAAAAAGATAACTTCCTTTTGTTCCTCCTTCGCCTGCATCTCAGATGCCGCTCCCTCTCCGTTATCCGCCTCTCCCTCAGTCTCCCGCAACTGGGCTGCTCCGCTCAGGGGAAAGCCTCTGGGAAAACGGGCGTCCTCCTCTGCCGCTGCCAGAAGCTGTTCCTCCTCCATCTTCTGATGCACAGTTGCGCTCAGAGCCGCGACCTGACTCTCCAGGTCCTGCATCTGATCTGACAGCACTGCCTTCTCACTCTCCAGTGTCTGGTTTTTCTCACTCAGCTGGGTGATCTGCTCCAACTGACTTCTGCTTCTTTCATAAGCATCGGACAGTATGATGGAGCTATACACCACATAACAGACCAGTATCACGACAAAGAGGAAGACTGAACCTGTGACTGCCCCCACCGCACCAGCCTTTATGTGGTACTCTCTATTGTCCTTTTTGGCTGAATCAGAGATTATCATGACTGTATAACTTACTTTACTTCTCAGTTTTTTCTCAAGCATAAATTAAGTCACCTCCAGTACATTCCTTTTCATTTTATCACAGATGCATGTATTTGTGTATCAAAATTTACCCTGAAAAGGGAGAGGGTTGCTATAGAGCTATAGATAGGATACGCCAGAAAGAGAAAAGGCACTTGCCGAAACAAGTGCCTTTTCCATGTAAAAGGGGAATTTTACAATTGGATTAACATTTAATCCTCTATTAGAATATCATCATCTGCAGGTTTTGTATTTGCACAATACGATCTTTAATTGTGCAAATACAAAATCCCAAGTATATATATATAATGGATATATTTTCTTTACTTTTTTCCCCACATATGCTATTCTATTAATATCGTATAAAATATACGGTATATATATTTTTTTGGAGGTATCTGCAATGAACAAAGGTACAGTAAAATGGTTTAACAACCAAAAAGGTTATGGGTTCATCTCTGATGAGCAGGGTAATGACGTATTCGTACATTATTCAGGACTTAACATGGAGGGCTTCAAATCCCTGGAAGAAGGCGCTGCTGTTGAATTCGACGTTATAAACGGAGAAAAAGGACCTCAGGCCGTAAACGTAACAAAGTTATAATTTTTATAATTATAACCATATTAATCAGTATCCACATTGTGCCTTTTTATTTTTTATATAAAAAATGTTTTTTTGATTTAACAATTTATTATTTAGAATATGAATATGGTAACAGATTTGGTAACGGATTAAGCCAAGAACCTATCCCCTACAGGATAGGTTCTTTTTTTATATACCCTATCACCTCTTCCCACTTCATGCTTCCGCCAAACAAATCCAAGGCGCTTCCGATCGTTACATTGATCCTATCCCTTCCAAGCTGCCTCAATTTCTCCAAATCCTCAAAGCTGTGTACTCCTCCGGCATAGGTCACAGGAAGCTTTCCCCACTCTCCCAGAAGCGCAGCTACCTGCTCTTCGATTCCACTCCCCTTTCCTTCCACATCCACTGCATGCACAAGAAATTCGTCACAGTAGGAAGCAAGCTGGTCAAGTACAGTCCGATCCAGTATCACATCCGTATACCTTTGCCATCTGTCGGTAACAATATAATAGTCGCCGTCCTTCCTTCGGCAGCTCAGATCCAGCACGATCCTGTTTCTTCCCACTTTGTCTGCCAGCCTTTTCAAATTGCCAAAATGAATCCTTCCATCCCGAAATACATAGGAGGTGACGATCACATGGCTGGCTCCTGCCTCCAGAAAACCTGCTGCATTTTCCGCATTGATACCGCCCCCGACCTGCAGCCCTCCGGGATAGATCCTCAGTGCAGCAAGTGCCTGGGCCCTTGTCTGCTCATAATAACTGCTGTCCGCAGAGTTGAGCATGATCACATGGCCGCCCCGAATATTCTGTTTTTTGTAAAATTCTGCGTAAAAGGCAGCATCCTGCTCTGATACAAAATTTTCGTCTGCGAAATTCTGTTCATCCCTCAGACTGCCTCCCACAATCTGCTTCACCTTACCATTATGGATATCAATACAGGGCCTGAATTCCATTCCACCCAATCCTCCTTCCATAAACCGGTTCTATGCCGCCAGCTTATTTTATCTTTTTATCATTGTATAATTTCTCCCTGTCTGAACACAATACTAGAGAACAGCTTTATGTTCGATCTATTTCTTATTTTAAAAATGGAGGTTAATATTATGAAAAGAAGTAAAAAACTGGTATCAGTTTCCCTTCTCGTTCTTATGCTCGGTCTTATCACCGCATGCGGCAGCCGAAATGCTGCTGACAACAACGGTACCGGAAACACCACCAATGACAACACTGCTGCCGGAATCACCGATACCGGTGTAAATGGAAATACCACCAATAACCCGGCTGCCGGTACAGTGAACGAGTCTAACACTAACAACACCAATGCCACAGACAACGGAACCGGCGTAGGAACAGGTACCGGTATAACTGAAAATAACAACACCATTTCCCAGGAAAACAACGGAACAAACGGCATCAACCATAATAATGCCAATGATTCCATCCTGGATGATGCCGGCAATGCAGTAGGCAATGTGGTGGATGACATTGCAGACGGCGTTTCCAATGTCACCAACGATATAACCGGCAACAATACCACTGGCACTGATACGACAAATAATAATGTAAATAATCCCGCAACAAATAATACAAACAATACTGTGAGATAGGGATACCGCTTGTCTCTCACTGTTTTGAATAGGGGGAAATCCATCCCCCTATTTCACATTTCCTTTCGTTCAGATTTTGTTTATTCCAGAGTTTCAGCACATCCTTTCTGTTATGAGCCCGTCCCTATATGCCTGCAGCAGCCTTTCCAGCTGATGGATGCTTTCCTTCAACTCCGCACCGATGTCCGTATCTGCTACACTGATCCTGGTATTGCTGGTTTCCAGAATAACAGAATCTGAGAAGATATCTGACTCATGCAGTATGGCTGCCTCCGCGGACTCAAAGGGCTCATGGGCTACCAGTCGCATTCCATGGGAATTAGCCACCAGGGTATACCCCGCAATACCTGTCTTTCCTTGGTATGCCTTGGAAAAACCACCGTCTATGATCAGCAGCTTTCCTCCGCATTTGATAGGAGACTCTCCTTTCTTCAGTTCTACCGGCACATGCCCGTTTACAATATGGGATTTGGCCACATCCAATCCAAATTCAGTGAGGATCTTATTCAGGATTTCCTCCTGATCCAGAAGCTGGTAATAGCTATTCTTTGTCTCCTTATGGGTTTCCTTTTCCACCACAAAATATCTTTCAAAAGTGGCCATTTTATCCTTACCGAAGACCGGGGAATTAGGCCCCGCCCATATATACCATATCAGATCCTGCCCCTTTTGCATCTCTGCCGGGTTATTTCTGGAGTAATAGCCCTTTCTGGCATACTGATCCAGTACGTCATATAATGCCTTGCCGCTGTACCTTTCCTTATCCACCACAAAGGTGCTGAAATTCCCCTTCTCGTTCATGGGTACGCACCCATGATAAAGGAGGTTGGAGTTGTGCACCTTATACAGGCCACCGTGGGAAAACAGGAAACGGACGTGCTCCTGCAGCTTTTCGCACTTGAGAAAGGCCTGACGCAGCCTCTCCATCACCTGCTCCTCCTCCGGAGTCAGCGCATAGGGATTTTCAGGATCTACTGTTGGGAATTCCACATCCCTCATGGTATAGCTGCTGCCCCCAATGTTGATCGTCCTGCCGGCATAATCCACCTTATCCAGTAGCAGCCGGTCCTCCATATGGAACTCGGGACGCCGCATGATCAGATTTCCCTCCAGCTTAAACTGGATGATGGCTATGGCCTTGTGCATCTTCATATCCAGGCTGAGATCCTTGGTATTATAATCTGTATTGTACTTGATGGAAAAGGCATCGCAGTTCACATTGGAATAGTGCTCTAGGGCAAAGGTAGCCAGGGGGATCAGGTTGATTCCGTATCCCTCCTCCAGTGTATCCAGGTTGCCATAACGGGCGGACATACGCACCACATTGGCAATACAGGCCAGATGCCCGGCAGCCGCTCCCATCCAAACGATATCGTGGTTGCCCCACTGAATATCTACTGAGTGATAGCGCCCCAGGGTATCCAGGATGATATGGGGTCCCGGCCCCCTGTCATAGATATCTCCCACAATATGCAGATGATCTATGACCATCCTCTGAATCAGCTGGCTGAGTGCCACAATGAATTCCTGGGCACGATCAATCCTGATAATCGTGTGGATAATTTCATTATAATAGGCTTCCTTATCCTGTATTTCCGCCTTTTCTGTGATCAATTCCTCTATGATATAGGCAAAGTCCTTGGGCAGTGCCTTTCTCACCTTGGAACGGGTGTATTTCGACGACACCCTCTTGGTAATCTGCACAAGACGGTGCAGAGTAATCTTATACCAGTCCTCAATATTGTCCTCTGTCCGAAGGACAATATCCAGCTTTTCCTTAGGATAATAGATCAGGGTTGCTAGGCTTTTTTTGTCCCTGCTGCTTAAAGTGTTGCCGAATTCCTCATCTATTTTCCTCTTGACAGAGCCTGAACCGTTTTTCAGCACATGGTTAAACTGTTCATATTCCCCGTGAATGTCTGTGAGAAAATGCTCGGTTCCCTTGGGCAGGTTGAGAATCGCCTGTAAGTTAATGATCTCTGTAGAAGCTGCCGCTATGGTCGGATACTGATGAGCCAGGCTCTTCAAATATTTTAATTCCAAATCATCCATATTTATAACCATGCTCCTTTCAAAGTCCGGAGGCTTTGCACAAATGATATACAGCACAAATCTCCAGTATATTTCCTATCTTCCCTTATCCGATCACATCACTCATATCGTACATTCCGGCCGGTTTTCCTGCCAGAAATTTAGCAGCCTGGATCGCCCCCTTCCCGAACACGGCCTTGGAATATGCTGTATGGGAAAAGGTCACTACCTCGTCTGCACCTGCAAAGATCACGTCATGATCCCCCACTATGGTACCGCCCCTGACTGCGGAGATTCCTATCTCCTTTTTGGGACGCCGGGATCTTCTTCCGCTCCTGTCATACACGTATTCATATTCATTATTCAGCTCCTCATTGATGGAATCAGCCAGAGCCAGTGCTGTTCCGCTGGGCGCATCCAGCTTCAGATTATGATGCTTCTCCAGAATCTCCATGTCAAAGCCTGCCGGAGCCAGTATCTGGGCTGCTTCCTTTAACAGCTTCAGCAGCATATTGATTCCCAGGGACATGTTGGCAGACTTTAATACCGCCGTAACGGCCGATGCCTCCTTTGCCTTCTGCAGCTGCTGCTCCGAAAGTCCTGTTGTGCAGAGCACACAGGGCATTTTCCTCTCCATGCAGTAATCCAAAAGCCCATCCACTGCTGCTGCATTGCTGAAATCAATGACCGCATCTGCTTCCGTGGGGCACAGCTCTATGCTTTTAAATACAGGATAGGCATTTCTTCCATCATCGAAGGTATCCACGCCTGCTGCTATCTCTATCTCATCGTCTGCTGCAACCAATCCGGTGATCATCTGTCCCATCTTTCCGTTGCAGCCGTGCATAATTACCTTTATCATACCCGTAGCCTTTCTGTTATTTTTATGATAAAATTCCAAAATTCTTCATTGCTTTTTCCAGCTTAGACACATTGGCCTCCTCCATCTCCGACAGAGGCATCCTCAGGGCTCCTGTCTCCATCCCCATCAGATTCAGAGCCTTTTTCACCGGAATCGGATTCACCTCACAGAACAGGGCATCGCACAGCTCCATGGCTTTCAGCTGAAGCTCACAGCTTCCCTTCACATCCCCTGCAAAGAATTTTTCACAAATTTCGTGAGTTTCTCTTGGTGCCACATTGGATAAGACGGAGATCACTCCTTTCCCTCCCAGAGAAAGGAGGGGCACGATCTGGTCATCGTTGCCGGAATACAGATCCACAGCCCCTTCAGCCAGGGACATCAGCTTCGCCACCTGGGAAATATTGCCGCTGGCCTCTTTGATTCCCACGATATTCTCCACCTCCCTGCAGAGCCTCACAGCTGTCTCAGGAAGGATGTTGCATCCCGTCCTGCCAGGCACATTGTACAATATGACCGGAATCTTTACAGAATCCGCAACTGCCTTAAAGTGGCTGTAAAGGCCCTTCTGGGTGGCCTTATTATAATAGGGTGTGACCACAAGAAGGGCGTCTGCGCCGTTTTTTTCTGCTTCCTGGGAAAGGTATTTTGCTGTTTCCGTACAGTTAGAGCCTGTTCCTGCCACTACCGGAACCCTTCCCGCCACCTTCTCAATACAAAACCTGATCAGATCCAGATGCTCCTTATGGGTCAGAGTGGAGGCCTCTCCTGTGGTTCCGCATACAATAACGGCATCTGTGCCATTTTGGATCTGAAACTCCAAAAGCTCTGCAAATTTCTCATAGTTCACTTCATTGCTTTCATTAAACGGTGTAACGATTGCAACACCCGCTCCTGTAAAAACTGCCATTTCTCTTCCTCCTTGTAAAAAAACATAAGCCGACACAGAATATGCGCCGACTAGATCATACTTAAAGCTTAACCATCCTGGATAGCGCACCATCATATACTGATGACAGTCATACAGCTGTTCACTGTATGCCCAAGGACTATGCTGCAGCGGCTCTGGCCCTTTCGGCGTCTTTTCCTTTCATTTTTCTTCTCCTGTGACTGCCACATCCAAAAAACTACTGATAAAACACGCAACCTCTATCTCCTGACTATGAAATTATAGTGACTGTCCGGAAGCCGGATCAAAGACGCTTTGCATTTTCTTTCACCAAAGCTCTCACCAGGCCCTGAACTTGACGGTTTCCATCTTCGTTACCTCATCCGCCAATAAACAGACCTCATCATCCAGCGTAATCCCCGTCAGGATAATATCCATCTCTTCGTCCGTTCTGGCATCCAACAGCCCCTTCAGATCCTCAACTGTCATAATATTGTTATCAATGAGCCCCAGCACTTCATCCAGAATGAGCAGATCGCACTCGCCCGTAGACAAGACCTTTTTGGCAAAATTCAGTCCATTTTTTATATTCTGGATCTCCTCCTCCTTCTGCTCCTGGGTCAGCCCGGCGTAATCTCCGTCTGACTTTTCAAAGCGGAACAGCTTAATCTCCGGCTCCAGTCTCTTTAAAAACTCAGAATCCTCCACTCCTCTGCCCATCAAAAACTGGATAATGACCACATGCTCTCCCTGGCAGGCCATCGAAACAGCCTTCCCCAAGGCTGCCGGCGACTTTCCGCGGTCGTCGCCAGTGTAAATATGTATCGTTCCCTTTTTCTCCATATTTATGGCCATACTCCTTTCAAAGCTGGAAAGTACTCGTCAAATGCCCTCAACTGCTGTCTGAAGACTCTATGTTTTCCATATGATAGCATAGAACTCTGGCAAAAGCAACCTTTTCTTACTGCTCAGCCATAGTCGGCAGCACGGACGGTTTCTGTTCCAGCCTGCACAAAAATACAGCCCGGAGGGCATCCGACCCTCTCTGAAAGCAGCTTTCAATGGCCGGATGCCATTATCGGAACGGCCGAAGGGAGTGAACAGCAACCACGGACGAGATATGCCGTGAAACTGGGTGTACAGATTACGGGAATGCATTTCCAAACACACTCTAGCCCTCTGCCAGCTCCAGCTTGCTTACGGAGACCTCATAAGCAACTCTCTTCTCCAACTGCTCCTCGGACAGCTTTTTCATATACTCCCTGCTCTGAATCCTCCCCCATATCACACACCTTGCCCCTACCTCAAAATTGCTGGCAAATCTGGCATTTCTGCCCCAGCAGATGCAGGGAATGTAATCGGACTTTCCATAAGGTCTGTTCACTGCCAAAAGAAGATCCGCGATTTCCCTTCCAAGAGGCGTTTTCCTGTAGATGGGCTCCTTACAGATATAACCGTCCAGAAAAATCTGATTTGACTTGGTATTTTCCCCGATTTCATCCACAAATTCGATTTCTCTTGCAAACACGGAGAGAACCAGTTTATTCTTTCTTTCCTCATGCCTGTTGTAGGAACGGAACTGCCCATTCACAGCTATGTACATTCCTTTATAGTCTTCATTTACATCAAGCAGTCTCTCGGACACCATAAGAGGAATGATATCGATGGAATCACTGAGCCTTTCCACCCGGACATCGACCATATAAAACCCTTCGCCGAATATCTCATGGCTGAAAACAAAATCGCTTACGATTTCTCCCATAATTACCACCTGATTGTTTTCAATTACCTTATCTGTCATTTTTTGTTCTCCCTTCTTGTATTAAGAATTTTTTCCCGCGATGTAATATTAATATACCGCAAAATCTGAAAGATAGAACTGTAAGTCACCGCGCACTCTGTCCATTTCTGCTCCAAAGCCTCTGTTTTCCGTACCTGAACTGAACGCGATTATTTCTTGCCAGATAAAATATACAATGCTATACTATACGAGTTTAAAATCAGATGCAATACAAATCTCCAGACTTTGAAAGGAGCATGATTCTATTTATGAAGCAGGCCAGAGAAGATGTAAGAAATATAGCAATTATCGCCCATGTTGACCATGGCAAGACCACCCTGGTGGATGAGCTGCTGAAGCAGAGCGGCGTATTCCGCGAAAATCAGGAGGTGGCGGAGAGAGTCATGGACTCCAACGATATCGAGAGAGAAAGGGGCATTACCATCCTTTCCAAAAATACAGCGGTCACATATAAGGGCACCAAGATCAATATTATCGATACCCCCGGACATGCAGACTTCGGCGGCGAGGTGGAGCGGGTCCTTAAAATGGTAAACGGTGTCATCCTGGTGGTGGATGCCTTTGAAGGTGCCATGCCCCAGACCAAGTTTGTGCTGCGCAAGGCCCTGGAGCTGGGACTCCCGGTCATCGTATGCATCAACAAGATCGACCGACCCGAGGCCAGGCCCAGAGAGGTGATCGATGAGGTGCTGGAGCTTTTCATCGACCTGGATGCCTGTGAAGAGCAGCTGGACTGTCCTTTCCTCTTCGCCTCTGCCAAAACAGGCATTGCCTCCCTGGATCCCGACAGGGAAGGATCGGATATGGCCCCTCTCTTTGAGACTATCCTGAACTATATCCCTGCCCCTGTGGGTGACCCGGAGTCCGGAACCCAGGTGCTTATCAGCACCATCGACTATAACGAATACGTGGGCAGGATCGGTGTGGGAAAGGTGGACAACGGCACCGTCAGGGTCAACCAGGAGGTGGTCATCCTGAACCATCACGAACCGGAGAAGATGCAGAAGGTGAAAATCAGCAAGCTGTATGAATTTAACGGACTGAACAGGGAGGAGGTCAGAGAGGCCGGCATCGGCTCCATCGTGGCCATCTCCGGCATTTCGGACATCCGTATCGGCGATACACTCTGCTCTCCCGAGGATCCCCGGCCCATCCCCTTCCAGAAAATATCAGAGCCTACCATCGCCATGCACTTTATCGTCAACGACTCTCCCCTGGCCGGCAGGGAGGGGAAATATATCACCAGCCGACACCTGCGGGATCGTCTGTTCCGAGAGCTGAATACGGATGTCTCCCTGCGGGTAGAGGAAACAGATACCACCGAGGCCTTCCGTGTGTCGGGACGGGGCGAGCTGCACCTGTCCGTCCTTATAGAAAATATGCGCCGGGAGGGCTATGAATTTGCCGTCAGCAAAGCTGAGGTTCTGTATAAGACCGATGAAAGCGGCAGAAGGCTGGAACCCATGGAGCTTACCTATATCGATGTTCCGGAAGAATTCTCAGGAACCGTCATAGAGAAGCTGAGTCAGAGAAAGGGAGAGCTGTTGAACATGGGGGCTGCCTCAGGCGGCTATACCCGCCTGGAATTCTCCATTCCCTCCAGAGGACTGATCGGATACCGGGGTGAATTCCTCACGGACACTAGGGGGAACGGCATCATGAACAGCAGCTTCAGCGGCTACGGTCCCTATAAGGGTGACATCCAATACAGAAAGCAGGGCTCTCTGATTGCCTTTGAAGCAGGGGAGGCCATCACCTATGGACTCTATAATGCCCAGGAAAGGGGGACTCTTTTCATCAGCCCAGGAGAAAAGGTATATGCAGGGATGGTAGTAGGCCAGAACAGCAGGGCCGAAGATATGGAAATAAACGTATGCAAAAAGAAGCAGCTCACCAATACCCGTTCCTCCAGTGCCGACGATGCCCTCCGCCTGACTCCGCCCAGAGTCTTAAGCCTGGAACAGGCTTTGGAATTCATTGACACTGATGAACTGCTGGAGGTGACACCCGTTTCCCTCCGGATCAGGAAAAAAATCCTGGATCCTACCGCAAGGAAACGGGCGGCCGCAAAGCAGGGCTAGAGCCCCAGGATCTTGGTGGCTATCGCAAAATAAATCAGCAGGGAAAGAGCATCCACTATTGTGGTGATAAAGGGGCTGGCCATCACCGCCGGGTCAAAGCCCAGCCGCTTTGCCATCACCGGCAGGGTGCAGCCGATCATCTTCGCGATGGCCACCGTGGCTACCAAAGTCAGGCAGACTACCAAAGCCACATTGAGCCCAACCTTATCAAAGACCATCAGCTTGGCAAAATATGCCCCGGCCAGGGTAGCACCGCATAAAAGGGCAACCCTCAGTTCCTTCAGGATAATCTTCGGCACATCCGAATAGCCGATTTCATTCAGGGAAAGCCCGCGGATAATGGTTACACTGGCCTGCCCTCCTGCATTCCCCCCCGTATCCATCAGCATGGGGATAAAGGCCGTCAGAATAGGGAATACGCTCAGGGCCGCCTCAAAGGATGTAATGATGCTGCCTGTAAATGTAGCGGAGATCATCAGCAGCAGCAGCCAGGGGATTCTCTTCTTCCAAGTTTCAAACACTCCTGTTTTCATATAGGGCTTATCACTGGGCACGATAGCCGCCATCTTCTCAATATCCTCTGTAGCCTCCTCCTGCATGATATCCACCACATCGTCCACGGTGATGATACCTACCAGCCTGCCCTCATTATCTGCCACCGGCATGGAGGTGAAATCGTATTTCTGAAACTGCCTGGCCACCTCCTCCTGATCCATCAGTGTATTCAGATAAACCACATTTTCGTGCATGATGTCCCCGATTACAGCATCCGGCGGACTGATCAGCAGATAACGCAGCGCTACCGTTCCCACCAGGGTTCTCTTGGTATCCAGTACATAGCAGATATTGATGGTCTCACTGTCCACCCCTCTCTGACGGATCCTCTGTATGGCCTCCTCCACAGTCATATTTTCCTTCAGATCCACATACTCTACGGTCATGATGCTTCCCGCAGAATCCTCTGGATAACGCAGCAGATGATTGATATCCCTCCGGGTCTCCGCACTGGCGTTGGCCAGCAGCTTTTTGACGATATTGGCCGGCATCTCCTCCAGAAGATCCGCCGCATCATCGGCCATAAGATTGTTGATAATATTGGCAGCCTCCCTGTCCGACAGGGAGGTAATAATGAACTGCTGGCTCTCTACCTCCAGATAAGAGAACACATCTGCAGCCATGCTCTTTGGGAGGATGCGGAAGACCTTGAGAAGTTCCTCCTCCTCCAGTTCCTCCATGACCGCCGCAATATCCGCAATGTTCATGTCTGCCATACGCTGACGAAGCCTGGTGTACTGCTTGGCCTCCAGCAATTCTCTGAGTATTTCCAACTCCTTGATTTCTTCCATAGCAATGTCCCTCCATGTGTGATTTTTATGGGCTGTTCGGGGAGAGGCACATCTGTGCCGGATATACTTAATTTTGATTTCATAAAAACCACCACCCTTCGAAACATTGTCTTCATCCTTATTATTTCATCTTACTATTTGAGTATAAGTCCATCGGCGGATTTGTCAAGACATGCTTTGCTATTGGTCCTCATAATAACGGCTTGCCGTCTCTGTGATTTTAATTTTTCCTGCCGTGGCCTCCATCAGCTCCTTGTGCAGGCGTCCCCTGTGTTCATAAGGCACCAGCAGCTTCAGGCGCACCACATCCGTGTATTCCGACTCCAAAAGCCCCAGGCCGAGCTGTCCCAGCAGGTACTGCACCTTTCCTATTCCGTTATAGTCCGTTACAGCCTCCAGCTCCGTGCCATAGCGCATCGTGACGATCCTGGAACTGTCCAATCCGGCCCGTAATGCCTGGGTATAGGCTCTGACCAGTCCCCCTGTTCCCAGCAGGGTGCCTCCAAAATAGCGAGTGACCACTGCCGCCGCATTCCTCACCTCTGCTCCCAGAAGCACCTCCAGCATGGGCTTCCCCGCTGTGCCTGCCGGCTCCCCATCATCACTGCACCTGGTAAGCTGCCCCCTCTCCCCGATGACGAAGGCTGAACAGTTATGCCTGGCATCCCAGAACTGCTTTCTGATCCTGTCGATAAATTCCGCTGCCTCCTCCTCAGACTCTGCCGGGGCAAGTGTGGCAATAAAGCGGGATCGTTTTTCCACAATCTCCGCTCTGCCGCCTTCCTTCAATATCCTGTATGGTAAAAATATCTGCTGTCCTTCCATTCTCTGCCGCTCCTGTAATTTTTAACCACAGTTTATCACAGGCCGGAATAAAAGTGTATCAGATTGTGAACAATTCTTAATAAAAATTAAGCAAGAAATTAAGAATGCAATAAATTAACAAAAAAACTTTATTTCAGCTCCATACTTTGTTATAATCGGAATATTAGCTGTGCCTATTATGCGCACTTCAAGGAGGAAAATTCATGAATTATGGAAAAAAGGGTGTCCAGGATAAACAGAAGGCACTCCGTTCTACATCTGCGAAGTGGGGGAAAAAATTTGCACTTACATTTTTTAATGTAATTCTCATTGCCGCCGTATCAGCCTGCGTCCTGGTTTTAAGCGCAGGCTTCGGTGTCTTCCGGGGCATCATTGACACCGCACCTGATATCGGCAATATCAATGTGCAGCCTACAAGTTTTTCGACCTTTGTATATGACATTGACGGCAACCAGACAGCCAAGCTGATTGCTGAAAATTCCAACCGTATACCGGTAACCATGGATATGATTCCCCGGAATCTTGCCCATGCCTTTGTGGCCATCGAGGACGAGCGCTTCTACGAACACAACGGTATCGACATCAAGGGCATTATCCGTGCCGGCGTCAGGGGAATTACCTCCGGGAGATTCTCTGAGGGTGCAAGTACCATCACCCAGCAGCTGCTGAAAAATAACGTATTCACTGACTGGACCAAGGAATCCCGAGGCCTGAGCATCAGCAAGGTAAAGCGTAAGCTTCAGGAGCAGTATCTGGCTCTGGAGCTGGAAAAAGCCTCTACCAAAGACGAAATTCTTCTCAACTATATGAATTCTATCAATCTGGGGCAGAACACCTTAGGTGTCCAGGCAGCCTCCCAGCGCTATTTCAACAAATCGGTAAGTGAGCTTACCCTCTCGGAATGCGCCGTTATTGCCAGTATCACCCAGAACCCTTCCCGCTACAATCCCATTTCCCATCCGGAAGAAAACGAGGGGCGCCGGGCCAAGGTATTAAAAAATATGCTGGAGCAGGAATACATCACCCAGGCAGAATATGATGCTGCCATAGCCGATGATGTATATGCCCGTATCCAGACCACCAACGAAGAAGTGGAGACCACTTCCATCAATACATATTTTGTTGATGCTTTGACAGAGGATGTATTGGAGGATCTGGTAGCCGCAGGCTACAATGAAACCCAGGCCTATACCCTCCTCTATACGGGGGGCCTTAAGATTTATTCTACCCAGGATCCCAAGATCCAGGCCATCTGTGATGAGGTCTTCAATAATGAGGAGAACTATCCTGCCAACGTAAAATGGTATTTAAATTATGAGCTTACCATAGAAAAAAAGAACGGGGAGATGGAAAATCACAGTACTGAAATGTTCCGCGAATACTACCGCCAGGAAAATCGCAGCTTCAACCTGATCTATGCCTCCAAGGAGGAGGCCCAGGAAGCCATTGATGCCTATAAGGAGGCTGTCCTGGCAAGCGGAGATGAGGTCTATGCCGAAAACATCACCCTCACCCCCCAGCCTCAGGTTTCCCTTGTGGTGGAAGACCAGAGTACCGGCGCCGTGGTGGCCATGGTGGGAGGACGAGGTACAAAGGAGGGCAGCCGTACCTTAAACCGGGCCACAGATTCCGCAAGACAGCCCGGCTCTACCTTCAAGGTGATCGCAGACTATGCTCCTGCTCTGGACAATGCGGGCCTCACTCTTGCCACAGTCCAGAACGATGCTCCCTTTAACTATGCAGACGGTACCCCTGTGCGGAACTGGTATGGAGAAGCCTACAGAGGAATATGCACACTGCGTCAGGGCATCCAGGATTCCCTGAATATTGTGGCTGTCAAGACGCTGACTCAGATCACCCCCCGTCTGGGCTTCGACTATCTGCAGAATTTCGGCATCAGCACTCTGGTAGAATCTCAGGAAATCAACGGCAAGATATATACAGACATCCATCAGTCCCTGGCTTTGGGAGGTATTACCATCGGTGTCACCAATGAGGAGCTGAATGCTGCCTATGCAGCCATAGCCAACCACGGAACCTATATCAAGCCCAAGCTGTACAACACCGTGGTGGATCAGCAGGGCAATGTGATCCTGGACAATACGCAGCCGGAATCCAAGCAGGTCATCAAAGAGACCACTGCCTTTCTTTTGACAGATGCTATGGTGGACGTTGTCACCAAGGGAACCGGAAAAGCCGTCAACTTCGGCAGCATGGCTATCGCAGGCAAAACAGGCACCACCTCAGACTATAACGATGTCTGGTTCTCCGGCTTCACCCCATACTATACCGCCACTACTTGGGCAGGATTCGACAACAACATCAAGCTGTCGGGGGATGAAAAAAATCTGGCGAAAAAGCTATGGCGCGCGGTCATGTCACAGATCCATGAAGATCTGCCCAATGAGCCCTTTTCTGTTCCCCCGGGCATCGTAACAGCCACCGTATGTGCCAAATCAGGTAAGCTGCCCATCCCGGGCCTGTGTGACGGTACTCTGAATACGGAATACTTTGCAGACGGCACGGTACCAACGGAGAGCTGCAATGTCCATTATCAGGGTCCCATCTGCCAGTACAGCGGACAGCCCGCCACCGAGTGGTGTCCTTTCAAGGTGGACGGCGTCCTGGAGCTGCTCCCTGCTGAGAATGCTTCTCTCCAGACCGGCTCTCCAACAGCCCCTGCCAATACCTGTCCACACAGTGCAGAACTCATGTCTTCACCTGAGCATGGGGCCATCATAGAGCAGCAGCAGAACGAAATTAACCAACGGGCAATCGCAGCACAACAGGCTGCCCTGGAAGCACAGCAGGCAGCCGAGCAAGCACAGCAGCCCGCCCAATAAGGTCTGTTTGGCAGGTATGCCGCAGAAAAAAAGAAGGTATCGGAACAATGGACGGTTCCGATACCTTTTTTTATTCCTTATTTCTTTTTCCCCACTCTGCTTTTATACACCCTTTATTTCCCGGATTTTCTCCTCCAGTGCCCTGATACCGCTTCTGGCATTGGTAATTGCCAAACACTGTTCCGGGAAGTCATTGTGTTCCGCTTCCCCGGACTGCTCGTAGTACAGCCTCCCTATCTCTGTATAATTTTTCCTGATCACCTCCTCACAGGTGTTGATCTGGCTTCTCAGACCTGCAATCTCAGCCATATCCTTTGCCTTGTCCGCAACCTCTTTTCCCTTGGAAGTAACTGTTTCTCCTACCTTTTCAAAAAAATTCATTCTGTCCTCTCCTCTCAAAGCCTCTCCCACTGCCGGTCAGTTGTTCCCGGAAGCCTTATATTTCCTGCCCTCCTCCACATATTCCGCAGCATTGTGCAGATTGGAAGCCAGTTCCTCCTCCGTCACCTGACGAAGCACCCTTCCGGGGCATCCTATGACCAGTGAATGATCCGGGATCACAGCATTCTGCGTTACCAGTGCACCTGCGCCAATGACACAGTTCTTCCCCACCCTGGCTCCATTTAACACAATAGCTCCCATTCCTACCAGAGTATTGCTTTGGATTTCACAGCCATGGACGATAGCGCCGTGGCCCACAGTCACATTCTCCCCGATATGCACCGGAAAGCCCTCATCCACATGCACAACCGCATTATCCTGTATATTGCTGCCCCTTCCGATCATGATCTTCTCCCTGTCTGCCCGCACCGTAGCATTAAACCAGACGCTGCAGTCCTCTTCCAGGCTGACATCTCCCAGAACCACCGCCCCATCGGCTATATACACACTCTCATGAATCTTCATAAATATAGATTTTCCTTTCTGTTCATTTTCTTTTATCCTATTTTACTACTATCTGACTCCATATAGCAACCGCTAATCTGATAAGATTTGTTAAGTGAGGCAGTTCCTCATGAACAGTTTCTCAAAACCCCCATAAACCGAGAGCAGCGGAAACAGGCAAGGAAAAAAGCATCCGCGAACATGCCTGCGAATGCTTCATCCCTCCTGCCGCCTGGCAGCAGTGTGTCCATTATTTTGTTTTATTTCCTATTTTTTTTGATTAATGGAGATGATACCCTCTTTTCTTACATTATGGGTCTGGTTTTGATTTTCCGGCTTCACCTTCTGGGTCACACTGTTGAACGCATTATGATTCTCCTGCTGCTGTTGTTTTTCTGTTCTGTCTTTCCTCTCCCTGTCCGTCATTATAACCCTGCTCCTTTCAAAATCCGGATGTCTTATACGAAACGTATCTTATACGAAACGTATCTTATACGCAACG